>JBFXKJ010000140.1:0-10248 GCA_050173895.1 Mangrovibacterium sp.
CCCGATCAATGTTTTTCAGGTCTTTGAACTCCGAAAAGGTATCGATAAGATTAATGTTATCCATCTTGCCCTGGTTTAAAATTTTATTATGTTTTTTACTGTTTTTGCTTCCCCGAACGAAATGTGTTGAATATGGGTCACTGGTTGTTTTTTCTTTTGACCCTCTACCTTTTCATTCTTTGTAATTTCCAGATCGAAACCTGTTTCTCCGGCGCTTTTCAGAATGCCGCTCAGTTTCTCTCCGGTGGTAAGAACGACCTCCATTTCGCGGTCCAGGTTCTTCAGGTATTGTCTGTATACTTTTAAAGGTTGGCCCAGTCCCGCGGAAGAAACCTGAAGATCGAAATCTTCTTCCTCCCGGTTGAGGCTACTTTCAATATGCCTGCTGATGCGAACGCAATCCTCAATGGAAATCCCGGCGTCACTGTCAAGCAAAATTGATATTTGATTTGCCTGACTGACGGTGATTTCAACGATAAACTGATCTTTTTCCAGTTTTTCTTCGGTCAATTGTATAATCAAATTCCTGTCAACCATGCTGGTGTAATAAAATAGGGGACTTCAAGCCCCCTACCCGGTTTAACTCTAATGCCAGCGCAAAAGTATAAAAATCTACTGAATGCACAAAATGGAAGTGAATGATTTTCAGGAAAAAGTTTGTGGATCAGCAGGAAATGAAGAGGAACGTAAAGGAGTGGATAAAAAAAGGTTTGAAATAGAAAAGTTTATTAATTTTGTGCTTTTTACGGGGAGTCGTGGCAAGCCTTGCTTTCGAAGATTGTGTATCGCGCCTGTGCGGCGAGCCGGTAAAATGCAATAGCAGGAACAAGAATCTTGAAGACAAATAAGAAAAAGATTGTTAACGATCCGGTATTTGGTTTCATTACGATCCAATCCGAGCTGATTTTTGATTTAATCGAGCATCCTTATTTTCAAAGGTTACGCAGAATTAAGCAGTTGGGCTTATCATACCTGGTTTTTCCGGGGGCTACCCATACCCGTTTCGAACATGCCCTTGGAACGGTGCATCTGATTCGTTCGGCAATACAGACGCTGGAGCTTAAGGGAGTCGAGATCAGTGAGCAGGAGGCTGAAGCTGTTACGATTGCCATTCTTCTGCACGATATCGGACATGGACCCTTTTCACATGCGCTGGAACATTCGATCGTAGGGGGCGTGTCGCACGAGGAGATCTCGGCCATGCTCATGGAGGACCTGAACCGTCATTTTGACGGAAAGCTTGAATTGGCTATCCGGATCTTTGAGAATGCGTATCATAAAAAATTTTTGCATCAGTTGGTGGCCAGTCAGCTTGATATGGACCGCCTTGACTATCTGCGGCGCGACAGTTTTTTTACCGGCGTGATGGAAGGAGCCATCGGTTCAGACAGGATCATCAAAATGTTAAATGTTTGCGGTGATGAGCTGGTGATCGAAGACAAGGGAATTTATTCGATTGAGAAGTTCCTGATCGCCCGCCGGATCATGTACTGGCAGGTTTATCTGCATAAGACGGTCCTTTCGGCGGAGTACCTGCTGCTAGGCGTTCTTAGAAGGGCCAAATATCTGTCCATGAGGGGAGTGAATTTATTTGCAACACCTTCGCTGGCAGTTTTTCTCCGTCAAAATATTTCAATCAGCCATTTTGTTTCGGGGGAAATGTTCAACGGACGACCCTTGCTTTCTGTATTTGCCGAGCTCGATGACAACGACATTCTTGCCTCCATCAAACAATGGCAATATGAAGCCGACCCGATTCTGGCCTATCTTTCATCCTGTCTGGTCAACCGCCGGTTGTTCCGGATCAGGATAAAGGACAATCCATTTAAAAAGAAGGTGATGGATGAGATCCGGTCCGGAATTATAAAGTATTTTAAGATAGGCGAGGAGGATCTGGAGTATTTTTTTATTCACGATTCGATCACAAACAATGCCTATGCCTCCGGAGATGATAAAATCAATATCCTTTTTAAGACCGGAAAGGTGAAGGAAATAAGCGAGGCATCGGATATTAATTTGTCCAGTTTGTCGCAAACGGTAAGAAAATATTTTATCTGTTATCCGAAAGAATTGGACATTAACTAATTTAAATCTATTTTTGCACGGCGCCAAGAAAAAAAATATGGATATTAAAGCTAGGGACATCGCTGATTATCTGCATGGAACGGTAGAGGGCGATGAAAATGTTTGCGTAAGCAATATTTCGAAGATCGAAGATGGGAAACAAGGGACACTGGCATTTTTAGCTAATCCGAAATACGAGAAGTTTATTTATGAGACCCGGGCTTCGGTAGTTTTGGTTAATAACGATTTTGTTCCGGAGCAGCCGGTACAATGTACGCTGATCCGTGTTCCTGATGCTTACCAGGCTTTTGCGTCCTTACTCACCCTTTACCAGCAGACGCTGATCCATAAAACAGGCATTGAACAACCTTCTTATATTGATCCTTCTGCCACAGTGGGCGAAGACATTTATCTGGGCGCGTTCGCTTACATCGGTTCAAAGAGTACGATCGGTGCAAAAACGCGGATCTATCCCCAGACTTATATCGGCAGTAATGTGAAGATAGGGGATCATACCACCATTTACGCCGGGGTGAAGATCTATGACGATACGGTGATCGGATCAAACTGTGTGATTCATGCAGGTGCGGTGATCGGCTCCGATGGGTTTGGTTTTGCTCCTGCAGAGAATGAGACTTTCAAAAAGATCCCCCAGACCGGGAATGTGGTCATTGAAGACGATGTGGAAATTGGAGCCAACACAACCATTGACTGTGCGACCATCGGCTCCACAGTTATCCACAGGGGTGCAAAACTGGACAACCTGATCCAGATCGGACACAACGGCGAGATTGGCGAAAATACGGTCATGGCTGCATTGACCGGTGTGGCCGGCTCAAGTAAGGTCGGGAAAAACTGCATGGTGGGCGGCCAGGTAGGCATTGCCGGGCATATTACCATTGGCGATAAGGTGAAGATCGGCGCCATGACCGGGATCAGCAACAGCATTAAACCGAATAAGATCGTGTTGGGAATACCGGCTATGGATCATGACAAGGCGCTGAAAACCATGGTCGTGTACAGGCGGCTTCCTGAGCTCCGGGATCAGGTGCTGGAGCTGAAAAAAGAAATCGAAGAGTTAAAGTCAAAATTAAACAAGGAATAGTTTCGGAATGACAGTTAAACAAAAGACCTTAGCTGCGGAATTCTCTCTGAAAGGAAAGGGCTTGCATACCAGTTGCGAGGTAACGGCGGTATTCAGACCCGCTCCCGAAGATTCCGGCTTCAGATTCCGGAGGGTCGATCTGGAGGGACAACCTGTTCTCGAGGCAGATGCGTGTCTGGTGGTGGATACATCACGCGGAACCGTAATAGGGAAAGGGAATGTCCGTATCAGTACGATTGAACATGCCCTTGCCGCCCTGGTAGGGATGGACCTGGACAACGTGCTGATCGACGTGAATGCTGCAGAGATGCCCATTCTGGACGGCAGTGCCCGGTTATATGCCGAAGCCATCGAAAGGGTCGGTGTGACAGAACAGGATGCAGACCGCGAATACCTGGTTATCAAAGAAAAATTAGTGTACCGGGATCAGAAAACCGGATCCGAGATTATCGCCTTGCCGGATGATGAATACCGGCTGAATGTGCTGATCTCCTTCAATTCGAGTGTATTGGCCAATCAATTTGCCTCGCTCGAACATCTTTCCGATTTCAGATCGGAGATCGCATCCTGCCGCACCTTTGTATTTTTGCGTGAACTGGAATTCCTTCTTCAGAATAACCTGGTTAAAGGAGGTGATCTTGACAATGCAATTGTCATTATGGACAGGAAGGTTTCGCAGGAAGAACTGGACCGCCTGGCCGATCTGTTTCATCACGAGCGGGTGCAGGTGCAGACGGAAAAAGGAATCCTGAATAATCTGGACCTTCAGTTTGACAATGAATGTGCAAGGCACAAACTGTTGGATGTGATTGGAGACCTCAGTCTTGCAGGTGTCCGGATTAAGGGGCGCATCATTGCCACCAAGCCGGGCCATATGGTGAATACCGAGTTCGCAAAGCTGCTGAAAAAGGAATGGCAGAATCGTAAATCAAAGATTCAGGCACCGGAGTACGATCCGGAAAAGGAACCGCTGATGGATATAAACGGAATCAGCCGCTTTTTGCCGCACCGGTTTCCCTTCCTGCTGGTTGACAAAGTAATTGAGATCGCAGATCGCTATATTGTTGGCGTAAAAAACGTAACCGTTGACGAACCTTTCTTTCAGGGACATTTCCCCGATAATCCGGTTATGCCCGGGGTATTGATCGTCGAAGCCATGGCCCAGTGCGGAGGACTTTACGTTCTTCACAACAGAGAGGAGAAGTATTCAACTTATTTTATCAAGATCGATAACGTCAAATTCCGGAGAAAAGTCATTCCGGGAGACACCCTGGTCTTTAAAATAGAACTCACCACACCCATCAGACGAGGGATCGCAAACATGAAAGGCTTATGTTTCGTGGGAAATAAGATTGTTGCAGAGGGTGAGTTTATGGCGCAAATAGTGCCTGCATAAAGTGTTAAATTATAAAACAGGCTGCCGGATTCGCTGAATATTCCGTAAACCCTCAGACGAACGACCCTGCACCTGTTATCTGATATTAATAAATTAGAAGCATGAAATTGACATGATTCTGCAAACACCAATCGGGATGAATCCGTGGTTGATCATGTCAATTCCATTTGGCCTTAAAAAACAAATTATATACAAATGAAACAACCATTAGCTTATGTCCACCCTGAAGCACAGATCGCCGACAATGTAGTCATTGAGCCTTTTGTGTCGATCGATAAAGATGTCGTTATTGGTGAAGGAACCCGTATCGGATCAAATGTAACGATCTTCCCGGGGGTCCGCATTGGGAAAAACTGCCGTATTTTCCCGGGCGCCGTCATCGGAGCCATTCCCCAGGATCTGAAGTTCAGGGGAGAATATACGACTGTAGAGATCGGCGACGGGACTACCATTCGTGAATTCGTGACGGTGAACCGCGGGACCGCAGCCAAAGGAAAAACGACGGTTGGCAACAACTGCCTGATCATGGCTTATGTCCATATTGCGCACGACTGCTCGGTTGGAAATAACGTGATCCTGGTGAACAATACGCAGCTGGCCGGAGAAGTCATCGTTGATGACTATGCGATTATAAGCGGGATGACCGCGATCCATCAGTTCTGCCATATTGGTTCGCATGTGATGATCTCAGGGGGGTCGCTGGTACGCAAAGATGTTCCCCCCTATATCAAGGCAGGCCGGGAGCCGCTTTCTTATGTCGGAATTAACTCGATCGGACTGAGAAGAAGGAATTACAACAATGATAAGATCCGCGAAATTCAGGATATTTACAGGTATATCTATCAGAAGGGCCTGAATACGGCACAGGCTGTGGAGATCATCGAAGCCGAAATGCCTGCCTCGCCCGAGCGGGATGAGATCCTTCTTTTTGTGAAGGACTCCAAGCGCGGAATCATTCGCGGGTATTTTCCGGATTGATTTTCGGTGAAAAAAGAAACAGAAAGGCCTGTATCCGGAGGTACAGGCCTTTTTTGGGATCTGTGCAAACCTATTTCAGCGCATTCCATCCCTGAGCCTGCAGGGCGATCGCTTTTCCCTCAAGGGTGGTGATCAGGTTGATTCCTTCAGCGGCATCAACGATATGTCCGAGGACAGTGATATCGGGGTCATTCCTGACTTTGTCGTGATCGGCCAGCGGGACGGTAAAAAGAAGCTCGTAATCTTCTCCTCCGTTCAGAGCCGCCACAAGCGGATTTATCTGCAATTCTTCCGCGAATTTCCTGGTCTGCGGATCGAGCGGGATCCGGTCCTCATAAACGCGGCATCCAACTTTCGAAGAGGTGCAAATGTGCAGGAGCTCCGATGACAGGCCATCCGATATGTCGATCATTGAAGTGGGACGGATGCCGAGCTTTTCGAAAAGATCGATCATGTCCCCGCGCGCTTCGGGCTTTAACTGCCTTGCTAAAATGTAGTCATATCCCTGAAACTGAGGCTGCACTTTGGGATTCACTTTGAACACCTCGTTTTCCCTTTCCAGGAGTTGCAGGCCCATATAGGCGCCTCCCAAATCGCCCGACACGCAGATCAGGTCGTTTACTCCGGCCCCGTTGCGGTAAACGGCTTTCCCTTTCTCCACTTCGCCAATCGCAGTGATGCTGATCACCAGCCCGGTCATCGAACTGGTGGTATCGCCGCCAACCAGATCAACCGCATATTTGTCGCAGGCCATCTGTATTCCTCTGTACAATTCTTCGATCGATTCGACCGAAAACCTGGAGGAAACAGCCAATGAAACCGTTATTTGCCTTGGCCGGGCATTCATGGCAAATACGTCCGACAGGTTGACCATCACCGCCTTATAGCCCAGATGCTTTAGCGGGACGTACATCAGGTTGAAATGAATGCCCTCCATCAGCAGGTCGGTTGTAACGACAAGCTGGCTGGCAGCGTATTCCAGTACGGCAGCATCGTCGCCGATCCCCTTGATCGTTTGCCTGTTCTTAATCTCAATGTTTTTTGTCAAATGTTCGATCAGCCCGAATTCTCCCAGGCTCGAAACCGGTGTGATTCTTTCTTTATTATCCATTTTTTAAAAATCGGACATTTTGGTGTGAAATATCCTTTCCAGACTGTAAAAATAGCTTTACTTCATTATCTTTGCAATTAATTTTAAATTTAAACAGAGCTATCTGCCGTTTGTTATAGGAGGATAGAGCGTTTAAAAATCAGATTTATGACCGAACAACATAAAATATTGGAAGAAGTAACCTCCGGGGAATATAAATTCGGCTTTGTCTCCGACTTTGAGGCGGATACGCTCCCCAAGGGGTTAAATGAGCAGGTGATACGGACAATTTCTGCAAAGAAGGGAGAACCTGAATTCATGCTTCAGTTTCGACTGGATGCCTTTCATAAATGGGAGAAGATGAAGATGCCCGATTGGCCGAACCTGCGGATTTCTGAAATTGATTTTCAGGATATCAGCTATTATTCCGCACCGAAACAGGATCCCCGGTATAAAAGCATGGACGAAGTGGATCCGGAACTGCTTGAAACCTTCAACAAGCTGGGCATTCCTCTTGATGAGCAGAAGATCCTTGCCGGTGTTGCTGTGGATGCGGTGATTGACAGCGTGTCGGTGAAAACGACCTTCAAGGACACACTTGCGGAGAAGGGCATCATTTTTTGTTCGTTCAGCGAGGCGGTGAAGGAACATCCTGACCTGGTGCAGAAATACCTGGGTATGTCGGTACCGGTGTCTGACAACTTTTTTGCTGCGTTGAATTCGGCAGTTTTCTCAGACGGATCGTTCTGTTATGTGCCCAAAGGAGTGCGTTGTCCGATGGAGTTGTCAACTTATTTCAGGATCAATGCAGCGGGGACGGGGCAGTTTGAGCGAACACTGATTGTGGCCGACGACGACAGCTACGTCAGTTACCTGGAAGGTTGTACGGCGCCCACACGCGATGAAAACCAGTTGCATGCGGCCGTTGTGGAGATCATTGCCATGGATCGGGCGGAGGTGAAATATTCGACTGTGCAGAACTGGTATCCCGGAAATAAGGAAGGCAAAGGCGGCGTGTACAACTTTGTCACAAAAAGGGGAGTTTGCCGCGGCGTATCATCGCGGATTAGCTGGACCCAGGTTGAAACCGGGTCCGCCATCACCTGGAAATATCCCAGTTGCGTGCTCATGGGCGACAACTCGGTGGGAGAATTCAATTCAGTGGCTGTGACCAATAATTATCAGCAAGCCGACACGGGAACAAAAATGATCCACATCGGAAAAAACACCAAAAGCACCATTGTCTCGAAGGGGATTTCGGCTGGCAGGAGCGATAATTCGTACCGGGGACTGGTAAAGGTATTGCCAGGGGCCATTAACTCCAGGAATTTTTCACAGTGTGATTCGCTTTTGCTGGGCTCGACCTGCGGAGCGCATACGTTTCCCTATATCGAAGTCGGCAATAAAAGTTCGATCGTGGAACACGAAGCCACGACTTCAAAAATAGGTGAGGACCAGATTTTCTACTGTAATCAAAGAGGAATTTCCACTCAGGATGCCATCGGAATGATTGTAAACGGGTATGCCCGGGAGGTGCTTAACAAGCTTCCCATGGAGTTTGCCGTTGAAGCGCAAAAACTTCTGCAGATCAGCCTGGAGGGAAGTGTGGGATAGGCGTCCTTTTTTTAGTTTTGTAATTTATTCAACTTGACCATTATACATCATGCTAACGATAAAAAATCTGAGAGTTTCGGTTGAGGGGATGGAGATCCTGAAAGGGATCGACCTCGCTGTCAAACCGGGCGAGATCCACGCCATCATGGGTCCCAACGGTTCGGGTAAAAGTACATTGGGAAATGTGCTGGCCGGTAAGGAAGATTATGAAGTGACGGAAGGAGAAATTGAATTCCTGGGAGAGGACCTGCTGGAATTATCGCCTGAAGACCGGGCCCGCAAAGGGCTTTTCCTGAGTTTTCAGTATCCTGTGGAGATTCCGGGAGTGCCTATGGTAAACTTTCTGAAGGCTTCGGTGAATGAGCACCGGAAATATAAAGGACTTGAACCGTTAACTGCATCTGAGTTTCTGAAGCTCATGCGGGAAAAAAAGGAAATGCTCCACCTCGATTCGCAGCTTACAAACCGGTCGGTAAACGAGGGTTTCTCGGGAGGGGAGAAAAAGAAGAACGAGATTTTCCAGATGGCTATGCTCGAACCCAGACTTGCAATCCTGGATGAGACCGACTCAGGCCTTGATATCGATGCCCTGAAAATCGTGGCTGAAGGTGTCAATACACTGAAAGATCCGCAACGTTCTGTAATTGTGATCACGCATTACCAGCGATTGCTCGATTATATCGTTCCTGACCATGTTCATGTGCTGTATAAGGGCAGGATTGTCAAGTCGGCCGGGAAGGAACTCGCGCTGGAACTGGAGGAAAAAGGATACGACTGGATAAAAAAGGAACTCATTTAAGATGATGCAATCTGCTGTGGAATACAAAAAAAAGATCAGCGATAAATATGTGGATCTTTTTCATGCCAACCGGAGCTTGCTGGACGAGGGTTCCTCGCCTCTGTTTAACCGGATGCGTGAGATAGCCTTGAAGCGCTTTGAAGAGGCCGGAGTCCCCGGACTGAAAAACGAAAATTACAAGTACACCAACCTCCAGCCGGTATTCGACCGGGACTATCATCCGGTATTCCGGTACAATGCGCCCGAAGTCGACCTGAACACGGTTTTCCGTTGTGATATCCCTTTGCTGGACACCTATACCATTTTGCTGATAAATGGCTGGTATTATGAAGGCAATCAGAAACCGGAAGGGCTTCCGGCAGGGACGGCAATAGGCAGCATCAGGCAAATTGCGAATGATCAGCCCGAATTGCTCCGGAATTGGCTGAACCGCCTTGCCGGCCTGTCGACCGATCCGGTGGTGGCCCTGAACACTGCTTTTGCGCAGGACGGATTCTTTTTGCATATTCCTGATCATATGGTTCTGGAAAAGCCTATTCAGGTAGTGAACCTTCTTATCGGCAGCGAACCTGTTTTTTCGACTCAGCGAAACCTGATCGTGGTAGGAGAGAACAGCCAGGCAAAGATCATTTTTTGTGATCACACCTGGGATGCCTGTGATATGCTTTCAAACAGTGTGACGGAGATCTTCGCAGGCCGTGCTTCGGTGGTCGATTTCTACGTCATACAAAATCAGAATAACCATGCCAATTCGGTGAATTCTGCCTTCATCCGGCAGGAGGACGAGTCAAATCTGTTGACCTGCGTGACAACCCTGCATGGTGGGCTGATCCGGAATAACCTGACCATCAGCCTGAATGGTGAACATGCCGAGACGCATTTGTTCGGGCTTTCGTTTACCGATAAAAAGCAGCACATCGATAATTTCACCAATGTGGAGCACAACAAACCGAATTGCATGAGCAACCAGTTGTATAAAAACGTGCTGGACGAGGACTCAACAGGTGCTTTTTCGGGGCGTATTCACGTGGCACGCGATGCGCAGAAGACGAATGCTTTTCAGCGTAACAACAATGTGTTGCTGACCGACAAAGCCAAAATGCATACCAAGCCTCAACTGATTATAGACGCCGATGATGTGAAATGCAGCCATGGGGCCACGGTCGGCCAGATTGATGAGGAGGCGCTCTTTTACCTTCGGG
>JBFXKJ010000141.1:0-10161 GCA_050173895.1 Mangrovibacterium sp.
CGGGGCAGATCCTCCCAATCGCACCATACTGGAATTGAAACATGGATTCACAGGTACTCCTTATTTTGAGTTCTTTAACCTCCCAATCGCACCATACTGGAATTGAAACTCATTTGCCAAACAAGGTGATGATCTGTCAATGACTCCCAATCGCACCATACTGGTATTGAAACAATTTGGTGAGGTGAACAAGGAACCCTCGATGACGGTCTCCCAATCGCACCATACTGGAATTGAAACGGTATCATACTGACCTCATAATTGTCGTTAATAACTCCCAATCGCACCATACTGGAATTGAAACTATGTTGAGCCTTCAGCCTGTCAACAATTTTCCACCCTCTCCCAATCGCACCATACTGGAATTGAAACTCGGTACTATTTTGTATTCGGAATAGTCATCACAGCTCCCAATCGCACCATACTGGAATTGAAACGAAGATTGTTTTCCTTCAGGTAGAAATACCTTTTTGCCTCCCAATCGCACCATACTGGAATTGAAACGATGGTACTCCAGTTCGTCGGAATATACAACTTGACTCCCAATCGCACCATACTGGAATTGAAACGCCAGCGCTGGTAGTGCTTTTCAATGTAGCTGTTGACTCCCAATCGCACCATACTGGAATTGAAACGTCTCTATATTGACTGAATGCCTCTGAAATGTTCTGCTCCCAATCGCACCATACTGGAATTGAAACGCGTGATCATTCCATAGGATCGGCAGCTTCTCCAGGCTCCCAATCGCACCATACTGGAATTGAAACATGTTCAGACAGTGTCTGGACAGTTGGGCTGGTCGTACCCCAATCGGACCGTTTTGAAATTGAAATCTATTCACCCAAAAATAATTTCATCCCTCGCTGATCTATCGGTGTGCCTTCGCCGACGGATGGTTGGAGTGGAATACTTCAGAAAGATATTTCAAAAAAACAGGGTACTACATGTTTATGTCGGTCCGCCTTGAAGACAAATAATCTCCCCAGCTAACTGTTCCCCATTTTTGATCGGGGCAGAGATTAATGCCGGTGGTAAAAAGTTTCTGAAAATCGTTCAGGGTTGACGCGAATTGAATTCTTTTAGCGGGCTTAACGATTGTTTGATATTCCCGAATAATGTCGTCTGCGTCCAGAATTTCGGGACCGCCAATTTGTAGAATGGAGTTACACGGCCCGCTTTCGATGAGTTGATTGATCTTTTTGCTGACGTCGGATAAATCGATCGACTGAAATTTGAGTCCCGCGGGAACTGTAATAACATCATTTTCCTTCCCTGCATCTAAAATCCGGTTCAGGACAAAATCATGGAATTGCGTGATCCTTAAAATGGTGTATGGAACGCCTGAGCTGATCACTAATTCTTCTGCCCTCCTTTTATCCTGGTAGTACCGGTAAGTGGATTTGTCGACTCCCACAATCGATATATAAATGAAGTTCCCTACATTGCCCTTGCCGACTGCATACAGAAGATTCTCCGTCCCTTTTACGTCGACCGTATCCGATTCGAGCGGATTGCTGGCGCAATGTATCACTACATCATAATTACGGTTTAAAGCGCTGTTCAGACTCGAACGGTCGGTGAGGTCGGCATTGATGACCTTCATCCCTGAATTTGAAGCGAGCGCTTTTCCTCTTGTTAAGACGGAAACAGACAAATGTTGTATTTCAAGTTCGTTTAGCAGCATTCTGCCCAACTGTCCGGTTCCTCCTGTCAGCAATATGTTTCTCATCTTCCTCATTTTCTTGTTTTTGATAATGACAACCCTGTTTACGATGCTGCAAAATTACCAGCGTGAACGCAACTTTCATTCTTTTTCCATTTGTGAACTTATAAAAGGTATTCCCGGAGCCAGGAAATAGCCTGTCAGGGTCGCAGCGGTCTCTTTTTCTGCACTCCACAAAATTAATAATCGGAATGAGTTTTACAAACGAACCGGGTGATTGTGCACTGTTCCGGCTATCATAGCTGACTTTGCTCAAAGTTTATTACATTTATTCAATTTTTAAACTAACCGATATGCCTGGACTGAAAAACAAAATTTGCCGTGTGGCAGGAGTTATGACTGCCCTTCCCTTTTTCTTATTTTCGTGTGCGGAACAAAAGAAAGCGGAGCCGGAAAAAATGAAGAATGACTATTACGTGGCGGCCTATATCTGGCCATCGTGCCATCATGACGAACGTTTCGGAGATATGCTGTGGCCGGAGGGCACCGGCGAGTGGGAAGTGATCAGGAAGGGGAATCCCCGCTTTGAGGGGCATTACCAGCCACGCCAGCCACTGTGGGGCTATGAAATGGACAATGACCCGAAAGTGGTTGAAAAATGGATCGACGCAGCTACCGATCATGGTGTGAACATATTCGTGTACGACTGGTACTGGTACGACGGAGGCCCCTTTCTTGAAAGCGCCCTCAACGACGGCTTCCTCAAGGCAAAGAACAACCAAAAGATGCAGTTTTACATTATGTGGGCAAACCACGATGTGAAACGAAACTACTGGAATGTACACAAGTTCAGGGACGATGAGTCGATTCTGTGGAATGGCGCCGTTGACATGGATAACTTCAAAAAAATCGTTGAAAGGGTTATCAGGCAGTATTTTAAACAGCCCAATTATTTCAAGATCGACGGCAAGCCGGTGTTTTCGGTGTTCAGCGTAGACAAACTGCTCGAAAGCTTTGGCGGCGATTTAAAGGAGGCACGCAAAGCGCTCGACTATTTCAGGGAGGAAGTGAAGAAAGCAGGATTTCCGGACCTGCATATTCAGTGGAACCAGGGCGGAGGTTCGATCATGTCGAAGGAATCGGCTGCCCGGTTTTCAGAACGGGTGAATGAAATGGGCTTTAACAGTGTGGCCATGTACAATATGGGAGGAACGAGGGAGGACTACCTGACCTATGGGGCCAATTCACGCAAAATAAGGGCACAGATGGACTCGATCTTAACCATACCCTTGTTTCCCTGTGTCTCGGTGGGCTGGGACGATACCCCCCGCTTCCCGGCGAAAGGGATGAAGGATGTGGTGCATTACCACAATACGCCTGAAAGTTTTGCAGCCTTGCTCTCGAAAGCAAAGCAATATGCCGACAGTCATCCGGAACAGCCGAAGCTGATCACCATTAACGCGTGGAACGAATGGGTGGAGGGCAGTTATCTGTTGCCCGACATGCAGAACGGATTCGGGTATCTGGAGGCCGTGAAGAAGGTGATGAGAGGTGATTATGAGCGTTATTGAGGTCCCGGGCACCTGATGCGCCGGAACAAAAAGTGCGCCCTGCAAAGGCAAGGCGCACATTTTTTTGATGCCGGGTCCTCCGGAAGAGATCAGTTCTGATTCATCGCGCCTCCGATTTGCTGAACTTCGTAGGCTTTCATGTTAATTTGCTTATTAATATTTTTCCCGATATCGGTGACGGTCATATCCTTACCGTTAGTTCCCTTTCACCCCAAAAACCCGCTTCACGGCCTCCAGATAGCCATATCCATATAAGGTACAAGGCTGAAGATAACTGGTTTCGGTCCATTCATTCCAGCTATTGATGGTGATTAACCGGGCCTGACCGGGGTGAGCATCGGCAAAGGCTTTGGCTTTGACCAGCGCCTTTTCAAAATTTTCCGGGGTATTGTTCTTCACCACTCCTGCCCGGAACATTTCGAAGCGGGGGTTATTATCCCAGCCGATCGACACATGCGCATAATAAGGAATGTCAAAGTCCTGATCGATCGAATTCCACTCCTTCTCCACCTCGTCCATGATCTCGTTGTAATCGCGATCGATGTTGGCGAAGTGCACAAACTGGTAGTGGGTAATGCCATCGAATCCCAACCGGCTCACGACGTCTTTCTGGGTCCCGACGTTATCGCCGGCAATCCCGGTTATTCCCGATCCGCTCTCGCGTAAGGTAAGCTGAAGGTCCAGTCCTTTAAATCCGGCTTTCACGGTTTCTTTCCGAAACCAGTCGAGCGCGTCGTTCGTCTCCTTAATCCCACCCAGCCCCTGAATGAGTTTATCCAGCTCGTAGATCATGAAAGAAGGCTTGCCATCGATCTTGTAATACGACGGATGCGGAAAATATTTTTCAATAACCCGGTGGCAGATCACTTCAAACTCCTGCCGGTCCACCGATCCTTTCCAGATCAGGGCGTCGTTGGGCTTACCCGCATTCCGCTTGTCCCAGGTCATATTGACATCGTGATTGGCCCACATCAGGTAAAATTTGACGCGGTCGTTGTTGCGGGCTTTAAGATAGCCGTCGTTGAGATGTCCCTCCAGAAAAGGCATTCCGTCGTACCAGTACCAGTCGAAGATGAACACGTTCACTCCATGATCGGCGGCTGCATTGATCTCCATTTCGGCCACATAGGGATCGGCCTCATTGATGTATCCCCAAAGCGGATAGCGGGCTTGCTGGTGCCCTTCGAATTTTGCTGCATTATTTTTCACGGTTTGCCACTCCCCGATCCCGTCGGGCCAGAAAATCTTCGCCCGGTCGTCGGGATGATAAGACGGCCACACGAAGGCGGCAACGTCATATTGTTGTTTTTGCTGATTCTGAGCACTGGAAGTCCGTGCTCCCGGTGCCGCTGCTAAACTCAGTGCAACGATCAAGGCACATACATTTTTCATCATAGTCAAGGTCATGATTGGTTCATTCCGGTATACCGCCACAAATCGTGACAAGCATCCGGTTTAAATTTACAAAAGTTATTTATTCAGGGAAAATTTCGCTGTTTTTTCGCGGGACAAATCTCACCTGGTTGATTCTTAACCGTCTAAAAAATAGCGAATTCTGCTTTCTGCTTTTCAGCCATATTGTAGAAAAGCTGAGTGAAGCCGGGTTTGGCTCCGAACAGTAGAAAGACCACTGTTCCCTTTTCGCGGGCAAACTCATCGGATACGGTGCCGACGATCCTGATTTCGCGGAACATGTCAAGAATGTCCTGACCGGGTTGGTCGCCGACCAGTAATACATTGCTGATTGGGTCAAGCCGTGGCAGCCAGTAAATGTAATCGGTGTTAAAAGAATAGGCTTCAGGCATTTTCTTCCTGTTGTAATAATTCAGTGCACCGGCCTGTCCGTAATTATCGCAAAAAACCAGGGTCTTCTTCCGTTCATTTTCAGGAATCATCTGCCAGCCGATCAATGCTTTGTCGGCCATTTCACGCCATCCCCTCATATCGGCAAAATCCTGCGGAAGAGAATGATCGCGCCCGTCTTCCCACCGGAGGAGGCCTAACTTCTGATACGATTCTCTGTCCGCAATAATCTGCCGGGGACCCTGGAAAGGCATAACATAGCGACCAACAACGAAAAACAACAAGATATTCACCGTAATCAGTGCAGGAACCACGACCGCTTTCGATTTTTTCAACACCGTTTCCAGATAAAGGCTGCCCAGGCTAAACAGCACGGGGTAAAGCCCCAGCGCGTAGTAGCTTTTGGCGCGGCTGAGGGTAAACAGCACGATGACCACTAAAAAAGTCCAGCCTATAAAACGGTAAGGTCTGAATGGCTCATAAAAAAGCAGCGCCCAAAATGAAGCCAGCGTCAATACGCCGATCACGCCGAATTTAAGCTGATCGAGCAGAAATCCCGAGTAGGTAATATTTACCAGCTGGGTGTCGTTCAGGGCTTTCATGTGGTTGACAACCGGCCATTGATGGGTGATCTGCCAAATGATATTGGGCATAAACAGCAGCAGGCAAAAAGCAATCGCCAGCCAGAACACTTTTTCCCGTAAAATGATCCGCTGACGGGTCAGCATCAGTCCGGCAGCAAGGCCGGTAATCAGAAAAACAACTGTGTATTTGTTATACAATCCCAGTGCCGTAGCCAACGCCAGAATCAGCAGCCACCGGAGGTCATGCGTGCGGACATACCTGATCAAGGCGTAAAACATCGCTGTCCAGCTCAGAATATCGAACGAGTTTGGCTGGAACAGGACATTGATGCGGGCGTAAACCGAAAAGATGAGGAAGGTTGTTGCCAGCAGTTTGGCATGCAGCCGGCCGCCAAGTTCCTCAACAATGAGCCAGGAAAGAACGATGGTGAGCGCACCAAACAGGGCCGGAACAAGCCGGACCCAGAACAGTCCGCCCCCGAACAGGTAGATCAGCACCGACGTCCACGAGCTGAACGGAGGCACTGAAATATACCCTGGCGCCGGATGAAAAGCCTGATCGAGGTGCAGAAATTCATCGCGGTGCAAATCGTAGGCAGGATTAACGCATATGAATTGCAGGCATATTTTGATTGCCACCAGCAGAAGCAAAATCCAGTATTGGCTAACGAACCGAATAAGCTGTTTCATTATTTTGCCGTTTCGGAAGTCAAATATAAGGAATGACGGGGAGATACTGCGTAGAATGAACAGGATATATTCCACAACATATGCGCTGTTAAAGCGAGGAACACAGTTAGGAGGCGGGCATGCTGCATACATTCTGCTCCGGCTGCACCTGTCTCTACTTCACCAATGGCTTATTCCCGCTGAATTTAAAGGTTTTGTAAAGGTATCCAACATAGGGAAAGATGATCAGCACGCCCACGATCAGGGCAATCAGCATATAATATTGCACCTGCCGGGGAGCGGCGGCGCTTTGATAAGTAATATGGTTACCGTCGCTCATGCGCACCAGGACCGGCAACTGAATGGCAAACCAGCCCAACACGATCATCGTGGTCTGGAATCCGGCCACGATCCGCAATAAATTCCGGCTATGCCGCTTGAGCCCCCTCCACAGCAACGGCAGGGCAAGCGTCGCCAATGCCACGCAGGCCATACTCACCGGCGAGTGATAAAAGGCATTGAACAGGTGCAGCCCGTCGACTTCGGCCGCCAGGAAAACCACCAGTCCTTCGGCAACCAGTGCCAGGATCAGGTATTTGGCCCAACGGGTAAAACGGGCTATATGTCTCGGCTCGTAAAGTTCGCCTATCGTGTAAATGTTTGCCAGAAAGGCAAACAGGATGATCAGAAAAATGCCCAGGCTGATGCTGAAGAAGTTGAACCACGGATGAATGAAAACCTGGTAAAAACCCAGCGTATAATCGTTGGTCATATCGCCCAGTATGATTGCGCCCATGGTGACGCCCAGAAAAAAGGTGGTCAGCAGGCTTGAAATCCGGAAAACGGAGGTGTATATGGCCATCGGCCTTTCTTCTTCAATATCATAATGGCGGAAGGTAAATGCCGATCCGCGCATGACGATCCCGATCAGCGCCAGCAAAACAGGTATGTGCAGGGTGGTCAGGATCACGGAATACACGGGTGGAAAGGCCACAAACAGGATCACCACCACCAGGATCAGCCACACGTGGTTGGCTTCCCACACCGGAGCAATCGCCTTTGCGACCACTCCCGAATCTTTGCCGCCCGTAATCAGTTCGAGGATGCCCCCGCCAAAATCAGCGCCTCCCAGTACCACATACAGCAGGAGGCATATACCCAGAATTAGCAGAATCAGTTCTGTCATGACTTTTTGTATTTAGCGTGCAACAATCTGATCTGCCTTCTAAACAACCAGATCACAATAAAACTCAGCAACAGGTATATCACGGTAATGACATACAGCGTATACTGAATGCCCGGCATGGGCGTCAGCGAATCTTTGGTTTTCATGATCCCGTAGATGATCCAGGGCTGGCGTCCCACTTCTGTCACGATCCAGCCGGCCTCTACCGCCAGGAATCCCAGTGGCATTGCAATAATCAGCAAATTCAGCCACCATCTCTTCTCCAGCCAGTGCTTCCGTTTATAATGCGCCAGAAGAAAAATAACACCGAGCAAAGCCAAAAAAGTCCCGATGGCGACCATGATCTGGAAGGAATAATGAACAATGGGAACCGGCGGCCATTCCTCCTCAGGAAACTCTTCAAGTCCCTTTACCTCGGCATTAAAATCGCCCTGAGCCAGAAAACTGAGAAATCCCGGTATTTCCAGACCATACTTCACTTCCCGGTTTTCAACATCGGGAATACCTCCTATCAAAAGGGGAGCGGAAGTTTGTGTGCGGAAATGTGACTCAAAGGCAGCCAGCTTGGCCGGCTGCGTGTCGGCCACATTTTTCGCAATATGGTCACCGCTCAGTGGCTGAATGATAGCTGCCACGGCGGCAAAGCTAAGTGCGATGCGAATGGCCTTGGCATGGATATCAAGCCTGTTTTTGAGAAACAGCAAAGCATGTACCCCGGCTACAGCAAAACCGGTGGCTGAAAAGGCGGCGATGATCATATGATGTGCCTGCGGAAACCAGGAGCCGTTGAACATCGCCTTCACCGGATCGATGTTCTCCGCCTGCCCGTTCACCCAGTCAAAACCCGTGGGGTTGTTCATCCATGAGTTAGCCGAAATCACAAAGATCCCCGACAAAACCCCGGCAATCCCCACCACCAGCCCGTTGTACAGATGAACCCGTTTATTGAGGCGGTTCCAGCCGTACAGAAACAATCCAAGGGCAATGGCTTCCACGAAGAAGGCCGTACCTTCCCAGGAAAAGGGCAGCCCGAAAATCGGACCTGCATGTTCCATAAAGGTGGGCCAGAGCAAGCCCAGTTCGAACGAAAGGACCGTGCCCGATACGGCACCCACCGCGAAGAAGATCGCCACTCCCTTAGCCCAGGCCCTGGCCAGATCGAGATAAACCGGATCGTTGGTTTTCAGCCACTTCCATTCGGCTACAAACATGAACCACGGCATGACCATGCCGATACAGGCAAAAACAATGTGGAATCCCAGTGAAACGCCCATCTGGTAACGGGCAGCCAATAATTCATCCATCTTTCAGCTTTTTGACGTGAGCAATCTTTATCCTTGAACATTTAAAAACGCTTTCTGTTTGCCGGATGCCGGAAAAAAACGGCAGCTCACCTGCGGGGAAAATAAGTTTTCATTTCTCCCGTTTACACTTACAGACTCAGGGTTCAATACCGGCACAACCCGAATGTAAGTAATTGCGTAAACAGGATTGTTCTTGTCTTTATTTTAACCGACTGATTATGAATCCGCTTCTGTTGAAACATTGCTGCGCCGGACTGGCTGCTGTCCTCATAGGCATCTTTCCACAATCCGGCTCCCGGGATCAGGACCGCAGGCGCATGGTCGAAGAACAGATCCGGGCCAGGGGAATCACCAACGCAGGGGTACTGGAAGCCATGCAGGCCGTTGAACGACATCTTTTTGTTCCTTCCGAATACCGGGAGCAGGCCTATTCCGACAGGCCGCTGCCCATCGGTTATGGACAAACGATCTCCCAGCCATATATCGTGGCTTATATGACCGAGAGGATCCGGCCCCGGAAAGAATTCAAGGTGCTGGAGATCGGTACGGGCTCGGGTTATCAGGCCGCCGTACTGGCGGGAATCGTAGATCAGGTCTTCACCATCGAAATCGTTCCGGAGCTGGCTTCCGCCTCGGCCGAACGGCTGAAAAAACTGGGATACGGGAATGTGCAGGTAAAACAGGCTGACGGCTTTTACGGGTGGAAGGAACATGCACCCTACGATGCGATCGTGGTGACCGCTTCGGCCGATTTCGTCCCGCCCCCGCTCATTGAACAGCTCAAACCGGGAGGCATCATGATCATTCCCGTGGGGTCTCCTTTCCAGGTCCAGATGCTCAAAGAGATTGAGAAAAAGAACGGCCGCGTGCTTTCCCGGAATCTGCTGCCGGTGCGTTTTGTCCCCTTTATCCACAATGAATGAATGAGACCGGCGACCATATGAATCCTGTCCGTGTGGCTATTGCCCTGCTTTCGGCCGCGGTGATCGCGTTTCAGATCGCGCTGATGCAGTTATTCTCGGTGATGCAGTGGTACCATTTCGCCCACCTGATCATCTCCCTGGCGCTGCTGGGTTTTGGAATTTCAGGAACCGTGCTGGCGCTGGCCCGGCGAAAGATCATGAAGCATTTTCCCGATCTTTTTCCGCTGTTGCTTTTCCTCAGCGCTGTTAGCATGGCCATCATGCCTGCACTGGCCGGACTTAAGCCTTTCCGGTTTGATGCCTATTTGCTGTTTTCCTCGTTTCGGGATGTAGCCCGCCTGCTATTCTCCTGCTTTTTCCTGATGCTTCCCTTCTTCTTTGCCGCGCTGGCTATCGGCATGAGCTTTATCCGGTTTCCGGCCGAAGTGGGCCGGGTTTATTTTGCCAACCTGCTTGGC
>JBFXKJ010000142.1:0-10140 GCA_050173895.1 Mangrovibacterium sp.
CCAGTATGGCCTGGACGGCCAGTGTTGCCAGGGTGGAGGATAGCACAGATCCAATCATCCCGGACGACACCAGGTAAAAAGAGCCCACCGTCAGGATCAGCGAAGCATACTGTCCTACCCGTATCGTGACCGCAACCTGATCTTCGTGGTTCAGGAGAAATTTCAGAATACGCGAAGTCAGCGAAGAGGCTTCCGGATCTGTTTCCTGCCGGATTTTATCCCTTAAAGAAAAAACGAGGCTGATTCCGGAGAAAAAAATTACACCCAAAAGAAAAGCAAAAAATACCGCGAGCGGGTCCATGACTTATTGGTTTAATTCGAGGTAGAGGGTGCCGGTAACTTTTTTTATCTGCCAGTTCGTCATGTTCTTATCCGATTCAAATCCAAGCCCGTTAATGATTTTATCGGCACTGATAATTTTTACGAACTTGTCGGAATAGATTCTTCCTGTTTGACCTTCCCAGTTAAGTTCTTCCGTCTTCAGGGTATCGCCCTTCTGATTGACAACAATTACGTTGTTTTTAGCGATCCATTTATTGGTACGCGTAAAATACTGACCATAATCGGAAGTGATCCTGGAAACAATTTGCATGTTCGGGCCGAACTGCTCAATTTTAACTCCTTTCGGGAATTCCGTGTATGGCTCTTCCCCCTCTTCCTGTTCATACTGCAACATCTGCGGTGTGTTCAACCTGAAACGCATAACGGATGAATCCGATTCAAGCATCTCAAAATTACGTGCCTGCATGGATGGCTGCCTTTCGTCGGTCGATAGCTCTTTGATCCGTTCTATCTTGTTTTCACAGGAAAAGAAAAACATTGCAGTCCCCATAAAGAGGACTGCAATGCCTGTAACAGAATATTTTTGGTTCCGATATGTGTTATTTCTTCGCACGAACCTTGCTTGTCTCATTGATCCAACTGCCGTAAGTAATGGACTGTCCGTCCTGGTATCCGCCAAAGAATAAGGTTTCCTTGTCGGGGAAGTAAACGCGGTATGTGTTGATCTTGTTGTTGGCTTCGGCAAATACCTCAGGATCGACACGCTTTGCTTTTTCATAATAGTCAACCGCCAGCCAGTACAGCGAACGATGATCGAAATCGTCTTTCCCGTAGTTTTTGCTGTAATGAGCATAGATATCGCCAATGAGGATCAGCGCATCACCGTAATTGGGATTATTCTCAAGTGCCTTTCTTGCATAGTTGCGGGCCTGCTGGAAATTATTGTCCTGGGCAAAGACCATCAGGGCCAGCTCATAATAATATTTGGCAAGCAGCGTATTATCTGTTTCTGCAGATATCGCATTCTGGTAATATTCCTTTGCACGGTCAAAGTCATTTCGTTTGACAAACAGGCGGGCCATATTGAATGCGGCTTCCGGAGACGGGTCAAGGGCATAAAGTTTTTCCGAAGCCTGAGCAAACAATTCGCTGTCTGTACATTTCTGTTTGTACAGTACACGCAGCATATTTTTCAGCGCATCCGTAGTTTTTGAAATTTCTTCGAATTTAGGCTGATAGTATGTGAATAAGGCTTCACAGTCGGCCGCGCCACTTGTCTGGAACAGCTCATCGATCATGCCCTTTGACTTCGTCAGCTTTTCGCTGGTCGGATCTTTGGCCAGATTTGCATCAAGCACATTCGACACAATCTGATAGTTTGCGGTAACATCTTCCTTTTTCAACTCTTCCATGCTGAAAAGACGTTTGGTTACCTGCATGAATACCACCAGAACAGCCATCTCTGTGTCATTCTTTCCCAGCTCAATCGACTGCTTCAAATCGCCATAAGCGGTCTTGAGCATATTTTTCAATTCATCATCCGACATATCCTGATTGGCCAGTTTAAACTCCAGATAGTCCGTTGCTTTTCGGCCCAGAACAAATCCTTTTTGATCGAAGTATTTGATACGCTTGTCGTAAATCATCATCAGTGTGTCAATATAGGCATCTTTTTGAGCCTGGTCGGTGGCCGATTTGACAAAGGATGAATACATGGTAGCACCGTGAATATAAATATTCAGGTGTGATTTCGGGTATTTGTTGAAGATAAACCGCCAGGGACCAACAGCCGATTTGTAATCATTTTGGCGGAATGCCTGGTCATAGATGGTGTACTTACTCATGAATTCGGTATCCTTCGCTTTCACCAGTTCGTCGGTTGTGCGCAGGTCGACCCCTGCCTCCGTTGCTTCTCCCGTCTCCTGCCCTCCGGGAATTTCCCCGTCAAAACTAAAGTCGATGACGTTGCTGGGATTATTCTCAATATCCACTTTCCTTGAGTCATCAATGAAAGTAAATTTCAAATACTTACTTTTATTGTCAACCGTGATTTTGTATTTTCCGTCAAAGCTTGTCATAAAAACTTCAGAGGATTTATGAGCTTCAACGGTTACACCGGCGGCAACCTTACCTTCCCGGTAAACGGTCCCGGTAATAACCCTTTGTGCGTATGCTGATGCGCTCATCAGCACCACCAGGGCGAATGTGAGTAGTTTTGTTGTAATTAGCAAGGATTTCATCTTATCTGTTTTTTAGTTTTAATTTCTTTGTTTGTCGCAGCTCGTGAGCCCGACCGTGTTTTTGTTTCCTTTTTCCGGTTTCAGTCCGGAATGAATTGTGACATTCAGGCCGTCAAAAATAATTCTTATTTCTGAATTGTTAATAATCAAAGAACTATCAAAAACATTTTTGACCGGAACTTTTGAAAAAATATATCTTTACATCTTCTTTCCCAAAGCTGTAACTCAAAATACATGCCATTTTAGCGATTGTATTCCAAAACTTTATTTAAACCAAACAATGCCAGATTAAATTGTACAAAGATTGGATTTTTTATGGTTTTCTCAAAGAACCTGGCATCACCTCCGGTCAAAACGACTTTTAAATTTTTATGAATCGTATTAAAATAACCGATAGTTCGTTCCATTTCGAATATCATTCCCAGTTGTACGCCTGCCCTGATCGCGGATTCGGTGTCGGTACCCATTGCCGGGAAGTCTGTCTTGGGAGAAACCAGCGGCAGTTTGCCGGTAAACTGGTGCAGCGCCCTGAAACGGGTTTCCAATCCGGGGGAGATATTTCCTCCCAGGAAATGATTTTCGGCAGTCACAAGATCGTATGTCACAGCGGTGCCTGCGTCGATAACCAGGAGGTTCTCCCCGGGAAACAGAGAACTGGCTCCGATCGCACTTGCCAGACGGTCGTAGCCGAGCGTATGGGGGCTTTGGTAAAGATTGACGATGGGAACGGGTGTTTGATGGCCGAATTCAATAAAACGCGGAAAAGAGGAACAGAGAAAGCTGCGGATCTCTTCAGGATAGGTTCTGACTGTTGAAAGAATCGCCTGGTCCAGTTGCGGGTGTTCCTGGAGAAGGATCTGCAAGTGATCGGCTTTCAGGTCGTCGACAGGAACACTGAACATCAGGTCACGATCGTTAAACAAAGCGAGTTTAATGCGGCTATTTCCGATGTCGATGACCAGGTTCATACTTCAATTCTTTGGCTGATATCCAATGCCTGTACGGAATGGGTAAGGGCGCCGATGGAAATGTAGTCGACACCTGTGGCGGCGACCTCCCGGAGGCGTTCGAGCGTCATATTTCCGGAGGCTTCAACTTTGGCCCTTCCATTAATGAGCCTGACTGCCTCGGCCATCGTGCCGTTATCCATATTGTCGAGCATAATCACGTCGGCTCCGGCGGTGAGCGCTTCCTCCACCTGCGCGAGGCTGGTGGTTTCCACTTCAATCGGAATACCGGCAGGGATTCCTGGGCGGATCCGGCTGACGGCCGGTGTGATCCCTCCGGCAATATCAATATGATTGTCCTTGATCATGACCATGTCGAAAAGCCCGATACGGTGGTTGGTGGCTCCGCCCGTTCTGACCGCATATTTGTCCAGCAGCCGGAAGCCGGGAATAGTTTTCCGGGTATCAAGGACCACTGTTTTGTATCCGGAGATGGCCCGGGCATAAAGGGCAGACATGGTTGCTACCCCTGACAGGCGCTGGAGAAAATTAAGTGCAGTGCGTTCGCCGGTAAGCAGCGCCCTGTAGCTGGCCTGAAAGCGAACAAGAATGTCCCCTTTTTTCACGCGGGCACCTTCACCCACTTCCGGGTTCCAATCCAGGGAGGAATCGAGCCGTCGAAAAACCATTTCCGCTACCGGCAAACCGGCAATCACGCCTTCGGCCTTGGCAATCATGTAGGCTGTTTTTCTGATGCTGACGGGGATCAGGTGATCGGTGGTCAGGTCGCCGGTAGCCACGTCTTCCTCCAATGCAAGCTCAATTAATTTTTTGGCGGCTTCTGTCTCTTGTGGGTTCATGATCTTTTCACTGCGTTTTTTATTTGTCAATCTCTTTATTCCTTTACAGGGACAAATTCAGGTTCCCTGCCTTTCTGCTGAATAATATGGACTCTGTAATCCGGGTCCTCCTGTTTGTATTCCTCGCGGATATGCCCACCCCGGCTTTCCTTTCGAAGCAAAGCCGAACGGACGATCAGCTTGCATATCTGTGTAACCTGCCTGCGTTTCAATAAATTATAATCATTTTGTGCCGGATTGATTTTGGACATGATCTCTGTGAGCCGGTCCATCGCCTGAGCCAGATCGGACTCATTCCTGACGATCCCTACTTTTTCCGACATCAAATCGGCAATTTCATTTTTCAGAGCCAGGAAAAAAGCCTCATTTTCCTTTAAGTTGGTCATTGGTACCAGACCCTCGACCGGACTGTGCTGCGAGGAAATGGTCGCTGCCTTTTCGCTGGCTCTTTTCCCAAAGACAAGACATTCCAGTAACGAGTTGCTTGCGAGCCTGTTCGCTCCCATTACCCCGGTCGATGCGACTTCGCCGCAGGCGAACAGACCCGGGATATTGGTTTCGCCGTTGAGGTCTGTCTTGATGCCTCCTACCATGTAATGGGCGGCAGGAGCAATGGGCAGCAGATCGGTTGTCAAATCATATCCGAATTCTTTGAGCTTTTTACAGATATTGGAAAAACGGCTTTTAACCTTTTGGGGGTCAAGATGGCGCAACGAAAGATGAACATAGGGACACTTGTCTTTTTTCATCTGGTTGTAAATTGAAAATGCGACGACATCCCGGGGTGCCAGCTCGGCTAGAGGATGGATCTCTTTCATGAACCGCTGTCCCTCTTTGTTCAGCAACCAGGCTCCTTCTCCGCGGACAGCCTCGCTGATCAGAAAAGCATCCTGGTTTTCGATGCAAAGCGCTGAGGGGTGAAACTGGATAAACTCCATGTCTTCGAGCTGGGCTCCTGCTTCGTAAGCCAGGGCGATCCCATCGCCAGTCGCGGTATGCGGATTGGTCGTCCTGCTGAAAATCCTGGAAAGCCCTCCGGTGGCCAGGATACAGGCACGGGCTTCAAACAGAATGTTGGCTCCATTTCTGAAATCAAGAGCCTGAGCTCCCCGGCAAACGCCTTCACGGATGATCAGGCTGGTGATAGCGGTGTATTCAAATACCCGGATATTTTTCTGTTCCAGCACTTTCTCAAGCATAAAACAGGTTAATTCCTTTCCTGTGGCATCTCCCCCGGCATGCAGAATCCTTCTTTTGTTGTGACCACCCTCCAGCCCCAGAACCAGCTTTCCGCCGATCCGGTCGAATTGCATTCCCATAGCGATCAACTCCAGTAGTCGTTCACGTCCCTCATTCACAAGAATTTCCACTGCGTCCTTTTCACACAGGCCGCGACCCGCGACAAGGGTATCCTCAAAATGCAGCGCGGGCGAATCCCCTTCGTCGATGGCTCCTGCAATTCCTCCCTGTGCGTAATAGGAATTGCTGGTGTCCACTTCTGATTTTGTGATGAGGGCTACCGTCCCGTATTTTGAAGCGTGAAATGCCGCTGTCAGGCCCGCCAGACCACTTCCGGCAATAATGGTGTCAAATTTCATTTTCTGCATGGAAACTGCATCTGTCTTTCATTAATCGGGTCGTAAAGGTACAAAAACTGTTGGATCAGACATTCTGAATCAGAAGGATGTATTAATTTCTTAAAATTTACGCATGCAAAATTTAAATTTTGGAAGATAATTACCTGGCTTGTATGTGTTTGTGGTTGAAGAGATTGTTTTTCAGAGCCACTTGTACAAATCAATCCAAAAATAATGACCCAGGCCCACGGAAAATACAACTATTCCCATCAGCCCGTGCAGAATGGCCGCAAAGAGCACACTTTGAGTCTTCAGGTAGATCCAGCCCAGATAAATTCCAAGGATGAAGGTCAGAATCATGGATGCAGGATGATAATAAAATAAATGGACAAAGCTGAAGACCAGAGCGCTTGCAATAATTTTTGGGACATCCTCCCTGAAGATCCTGCCATATCTTTTGAAAATAAAGGTTCTGTAAATCACTTCCTGTGTAAAAGCCGAGAACACAGGATAAAAGAGGATAACGGCCAGCCACAGCTGCCAGTTCTCACGAGGAAGGTTGAAAAGGTTGTTGCGGTCGAAGAAGTAAACCCAGCCAGCCATTAATATCCCGACCAGCGAAACAATCCCGAGATGTTTCAAAAAAAGGGGACCACTGATCCGGAAGCGGAAAAGTTCCTTCCATTTAAAGTTATTCGAATAGTGAAGGATCAGAATGACAAGGGCCACAAAGGGGAGTAACGCCTTGCTGGGGTGAACCAGCCGGGCCTCCAGAAAGATGATCAGCGGAACACCTAAAAAAAGAAGAATAAACTCAAAAAGCAGATAAATCTCTGTGCGAACATCCTTATCCATAATAACCTGTCTTTTTAAAAAAAACAGCGAGTGGAAAGAAAGGTTGAACGGAGTCAGATTTTGCAGGGGACTTTCAGTGTCCGGAATGCCTCAGCAGTCCGGTGATCCTGCTCCAGACTGCGGGATGAACGGGGATCCCTTTTTCCATGTTCCGGGACCGGATTGCTGCAAGATGCTGTCCGGGGTAGCGGACGGTGTTTTGTTCGCTTTCGGGAATGGCCGACAGGTAATCTGAAATAATTTGTCTGAGTGTTTCCTGGATGGAGGAATAGCCCGGCAACTTTTTGAGGCTGACAGAAACGAAGACTTGTGAGACCCCGTATTCGTGTTTATTTTGCTGTGTAACGGCAGATGTGGAGAGCCCTCCCGACAGAATTGCAGCGAGGATATCGAGCATCAGGGAAAGGGAAGACCCTTTCCAGTAGCCAATTGGAAGAGGTCTGTTGGCTCTCAGGATATCACCGGGGATGACGGTCAGCTTGCCTGAAAGATCGTATCCTCCGAAAACAGGGAGCTCCTGTTGCCGGTCGTCCATTTCATGCAACTTCCCGTAGGAGAACTGCGACATAGCCATATCCAGCACAATTGCTTCGTTTTGAAAGGGAACGGCAATCACCAGCGGATTGTTGCCAAGCTTATTTTCGGCAGAACCCCAGGGGGGCAGATTGGCAATCGTATTGGTCCACCCGATAAAAGCATAGCCCTTTCCGGCGCAATGCCAGCCGTAGGTCCCTCCTCTCATCCAATGGTTTGTTCTGGACAGGGCCACCATTCCTACACCATGCTCATCGGCCAGGGCCATGCTTCGTTCGGAAGCAAAAAGTGCGTTTAAGGGTCCCGGCCCTAAGTTCCCATCCCATTGTTCGAGGCAGCCGGCAATGGCTTTTTGTTCAGGGACTGCCTGCGGCTGTATAAATCCCTTCCGGATATAATCAACGAAATGAAAAAATCGGTTCACTCCGTGGGAGTAAACCCCTTCCATGCTGTTATTTGTGAAAATACCGGCGCAGGTTTGTGCCCTTTCTGCACCGAAGCCGCTTTGCAGAAGGATCGAAAGAAATACATGGTGCATCTCCTCGTGGGGTATCCTCAGGAATGGATCGCTTTTCATCCGTTAATAAATTGCCTTTTTTAGGGTCTTTTGGAAGATCATGTTTCTGAAAATCAGGATTCGTATCCTCAGACGACGCAGAGAAATATGCCGTTCATATGTTTCATTCCAGGGAAAAAAGAAAGGGCTGAACCCAGCCCTTTCCGTTATTGTTTTTGGGAATTACATTTCCTTGATCTTGACATTCTTAAAGAATACACTGTCGCCGTGATCCTGAAGTGAGATAAAGCCTTCTTCGGCCACATTGGCAAAATTCTCATTCAAAGCGGGGAACTTGCTGTCGGCAACCAGCGCTTTCCAGTCGTCTGTCCACAGGTGATATTCCACTACCGTTGCTCCGTTTTGTTTATGAACGACTGTGCCTTTGTAGCAAATGATTTCGACATTGTTCCATTCGCCGGCAGGTTTCGCGTTTTGTGGTTTCGCAGCAATCAGGTCATACAATGAGCCGGCCTTGCGGTTACCATCTTTACCCAGCATGGCGTCCGGATGCCGTTCGTTGTCCAGGATCTGCATTTCCGGAGCAGTCTTGTAAATAGGCCAGTCGGCAACTTCCTGTCCCAGGTAGAAGATCCCGGAGTTCCCTCCTTCTGAGATTTTCCAGTCCAGTTTCAAATGAAAGTTTTTGAATTTCTTGTCATAAAGAATGTCGCCGCCATTGTCAGCGCCGGCTTCGCCTTTACCCGAACCCTGACACATCAGTGTTCCGTTTTCAACTTTCCATGCTCCGGGAACAACCGTCTTGTTTACCCCGCGCCATCCTTCGGTACTCTGTCCGTTGAACAGTAAAACCCAGCCTTCCTGCTTTTCTGCATTGGTCAATGTGTTATCGGCTGCCGGTTCCTCAACTTTTGCTGAATCCTGTGCCTCCGAAGTCGTTTCGGTTTTCTTTTGCCCGCCGGTGCAAGCCACGGCAAGGAATAAAACTCCGGTTAACAGGTACGAAAATAAATTTCTCATTGGAATTGAATTTTAGGTTATTTAATGAATGAAATATATTCACATATTGGATTACGAAATTAGTAAAAAAATCTTCGTGATACATAACAAGTCTGCGTCAGATTCGTAGAGAATTTAAATAAGGCCCGGTGCTGCAATTGCGAACAGCCGGTAAAAGCTATTTTACTCCTGTTCCTTTGTCTTTAGGCGAATTGTTTTATACTTTCGGGCGCATTTTAAAAAAACCGGAGCATTTAAATAAATAACAGACCACGTAAAAAGCGAAAATTATGAGTGCAGATCATCCAAAGAGAATCGGGATTTTGACGGCCGGAGGCGATTGTCCAGGGCTGAATGCTGCGATCAGGGGCGTAGGTAAAACAGCTATTGTGAACTACGGAATGGAAGTGATCGGTTTTACTGCCGGCTTTTCCGGTCTCATCGAAAAGGACTATATTCAGTTGAAAGAGAACAATCTTTCCGGGATCCTAACCCTTGGGGGAACGATTTTGGGTACTTCGAGAGAGAAACCCTATAAGTTTGTAAAAGAAGGTGACAATGAGAAGCCGGAGCTGATTAAGAATAACTACCACGAACTAGGGCTGGATGCTTTGGTTTGCATTGGCGGAAACGGAACGATGAAAACCGCCGACCGCCTGAGAGAGGAGGGGCTGAATGTAGTTGGCATTCCCAAGACCATCGACAATGACGTCTGGGGAACCGATATCACTTTTGGTTTTGATTCGGCCATTCAGATAGCGACCGAGGCGATCGACCGGCTGCATACCACGGCCAACTCTCATCAGCGGGTCATGATCATCGAGGTGATGGGGCATCATACGGGTTGGATAGCCTTGTACGCAGGGATGGCAGGAGGCGGCGATATTATTCTGCTCCCGGAGGTCGATTATAATATCAGATCGGTATGCAGGAAGATTGAGGAACGTTTCGAATGCAAGAAGGCCTACTCCATTGTGGTGGTAGCTGAAGGTATTCCACATCCCGGCGGGTTATCTGCCGGACGTTATGTGGCGGAAGCAATCAACACGTATACCGGGATTGAAACAAGAGAGACAGTTTTGGGCTATGTTCAGAGAGGAGGAAGCCCCAGCCCGATGGACCGCATCCTGGCTACCCGCTACGGCGCTTTTGCAGCCCAGTGCATTGCGCAGGGCAATTACGGGACCATGGTGGCCATGAAGAACAATAATTTGGTGACCATACCTTTGAAGGAAACCAGCGACCGGATCCGTTTCGTCGAACCGGATCATGCTTTAATTGTAAAGGCGCGTCAGATGGGCGTCTCATTCGGGGACGAATAAAGATGGC
>JBFXKJ010000143.1:0-10031 GCA_050173895.1 Mangrovibacterium sp.
GTAACATTTAACTTGCCGTTCAAAAACCACTTAATATCGGGCCCGTCAAAATTCCATTTCACCACCTGCTCCCAGCGTCTGCGCCAGTAAAAGCTCTCCGCCTGCTGTGCCCAAAAAGCCTCCGCGTTGGCCATACTCTTCTGGTATTCATGAAAATACCCTCCAAGAGTCTGAATTTTATTCACCATCTTATTCCAATTTTTAGGTTAAAACTGAGATCCAATTTATTCTAAACCAGACTAAATTAATTTTATTTTGCCACACTAAATTAGTCTGAATAAAAATAATACGCAAGATTTTTCGTGTTCTGTTCAGCCAGGCTTCAAACATATTGCGGGAATAGTTGTTTAAAAACGCAGTGGTAGCGGGCTTAAGCGCACTGGATTTAATCCTATGATCATTAATCACAGGAGTGTATTCAGAAAGATGAGAGGCTAACACGGAACTTAAAAATTAAAAAAAATTGGACAGACACATGAACGGCCCCGGGAAACCGGTGATCTGGCGTTTTGCCGGGCAAGCCGGTCAGGGGAATCAATTCGATAGCCTATGGGTTTAAAAGCTGTTGTTGCAGGGGCCACGGGCCTGGTCGGGAGCAGGCTGATGCATCAGTTGTTGGATGATATCCGCTTTGAACGCGTTCATATCCTGGTGCGCAGGCAAACCGGGATAAAGCATCCCCGGCTTTCGGAGCACGTCATTGACTTTGGAAAACCGAAGCAGTGGGTGAACCTGGTTAAGGGGGACGTTGTATTTTCGGCGCTGGGGACCACCTTAAAGAAAGCGGGCGGCAAGAAAAACCAGTACCTGGTCGATTATACGTATCAGTACGAGCTCGCCCGGGCAGCTCGCAGCAACGGGATTCCGGCCTTTGTTCTGGTGTCATCGGCGGGAGCGAATCCCAACTCGCTTCTGTTTTATCCCCGGATGAAAGGAGAACTTGAATTCGCAGTTGAGAAATTAAATTTCGGTCCTCTCATTATTATCCGGCCGTCGATTCTTGAAGGCAGCCGGGCTGAAAAGCGAACGGGTGAAAAAGTGGCCCTGGTTGTGTCCAGGATCGTAACCAGTGTACTTTTCCGAAAGTACCGGCCCATCCGGGCGAGAGCCGTTGCGCAGGCAATGATTAATTCCTTTTTTGCCAACAACGATCAAACCGGAACCATTATTTATGAGCCGGGAGAGTTGTTTAATCTGGCAATCATATAAATCTTTTAATCACTCATTATGTATATTGGCTTATTACATCTTCACGACGTCCTTCGCTGGCTGATCCTGATCGTTGCGCTCGCGGTGGTGCTGAAATATTTTGCAGGCTGGATCAGAGGGGGGCGGTGGAGCAAATCGGATTCCATTCTGGGGGCTACCTTCACAGGCCTGATCGATCTGCAGTTTTTAACCGGACTGATCCTGTATTTCTTTGTGAGTCCGGTCACCAAAACGGCTTTTCGCGACTTTGGGGCGGCCATGCAGCATGCTGAACTCCGTTTTTATGCCGTTGAGCACTCGCTTGTGATGCTGATCGCCGTCACGCTGATCCATATCGGGTGGGCCCGCTCCAAAAAGGCCGTCCGCGACAGGCTTAAGTTTGGCAGGGCGTTGCTGTTCTTCGGGATTGCGCTTGTTTTGATCCTTGCCATGATCCCCTGGTCACGCACGATCTGAGCGCAGGCTACCACTTCAGCTTTTTCTTCAGCTCATTCAGGTCGACGCGAAGATTCACGCGCGGGATGGGAAGCCGGAGCCCGTTCCGGGGGTGATCGGATTTGGCCGATGCGTAAATTTCGTCAATCACTTTACGGTAGTTTTTAGCGATCAACTGGCGTTTGAGCTTGAGCGTAGGCGATAATTCTCCGGTTTGCGGCGACCATTCCTCCACCACCAGCCTGAAGCGTTTTATCTCTTCATGTTGTCCCAGCATATTGTTGATGGTTTCCACTTCGCGCAGATATTGCTGAAGGACCTCACGTTGGGTGATCAGTTCTGCATTATCCCTGTAACGAATATGATGCTCCGCACACCAGTCGTGCAGGTATTCAAAATTCGGAGAGATCAGGGCGCTGGCAAATTTCTGATTCTCGCCGATGACCATCGCCTGTTCGATAAAGAACGACTCCTTCAGTTTGTTTTCAATCATCTGCGGAGCAATGTATTTTCCTCCCGACATCTTAAACATCTCCTTTTTCCGGTCGGTGATCTTCAGGTATCTCCCTTCATCAAGAACGCCGATATCACCGGTATGAAACCACCCCTCCGGGTCGATCACCTGGGCGGTCAGCTCCGGCGCCTTATAATAGCCAGGCATAACTGATGGTCCCTTGCAAAGGATCTCGCCATCGTCAGCGATCTTTACCTGGACGCCCGGCAATACCGGTCCCACAGTCCCGATCTTCATTTCGCCGGTGGAAGGATTGTTCACCGCAATGACCGGCGATGTTTCGGTGAGCCCGTAGCCTTCGAGCGCTTTGATCCCGGCCATTCCGAACACCTTGAGGATCCTGGGCTGAAGCGCGGCACCTCCCGACACGATATAGGTAATGTTTCCGCCGAGCGCCTCCCGCCACTTCGAATACACGAGTTTGTCGGCGATGCGGAACTGAAATTTCCGGAAGAGGTTCTGCTTTTTATTGTAATCAAAATGCGCCGTAAACCGGATAGCCCAGAAATAAATCGCTTTTTTCAATCCTTTAAACTCATTCCCCTTTGCAATAAAGCCGTCATAAACCCGCTCCATCAGCCGGGGAACGGAATTAAACATGTGGGGCCGTATTTCGCGTATGGCGGGTACGATCATCCCCAGATTGGATACGTAATAAATCGCCATCCCCTTATACTGGAAATGGTAATTCATGCTGCGCTCATAGACATGGCAAAGGGGAAGAAAGCTGATGGTCCGGTGCTCTTTTCCAAGCTCGTGCAGCCTGGAATGTGCCACAAAGTTAGAAACAAGGTTCCGGTGGGTAAGCATGACTCCCTTTGGAACGCCCGTGGTACCGGAAGTGTAGATAAGGGTAACCACATCGTCGGGACTCACAGAAGCTTTGATCCGCTCCAGTTCCCCGTTCAACTCGGCCGACTTTTCCCGTCCAAGATCGATAATGTCCTGCATCGGACGACAGGTCTGGATCGGATCAAAGCAGTACACACTCCTGATGCCGGCTATTTCCCTTACAACAGGATGAAGCTTTTCATAAAGCTTTTTGTCGCCCACGAGCAGCATGCTCACTTCGGCATGTTCAAGGATGTAACGATATTCCTCATTGCCGATGGTTGCATAGATCGGAACATGGATCAGCCCGGCCATGGCAAGCCCCATGTCTGCAAAATTCCATTCCGGCCGGTTATTGGTTACAGTTGCGATTTTAATGCCCTTTGAAAATCCCAATGCCAGCATACCCATCGCAAAATGCCGGCAATTCTCCACATATTCGGCAGTTGAATAGGTGTACCATCCGTTATTTTCTTTTCCTCCGAGGGCATCTTCCCTGGGAAATTCTGACAGATACCGGTCGAGAATATCAAACGTACGTGTTACTTCGCTGTTCATATTTGGTTTTTTTTCATAAGAGTTCAGCTTAGCGGAAAGATCCTGCTGCATCATGTGCACAGCAGACAGATGATCCTTACCGGCACACGACGAAAATTATCTGTCTTCTTCCTCCGTGTCCGGAAGCTCCTCAAATTTTCTGTACTTTCCGTAAGAAAGCAGGATCAGCCCGACGACAACCGCCGAAGCGGCATAGACCGACCAGTTGATACCATCCACGCTCCCCTTTCCATACGAGTGCATCCCACTCAGAAAATAATTCACCCCAAAATAGGTCATCAGTACCGAGCTGAAACCAATCACGGTGGCCAGATTATAATTGTAGCGTCCGCGAAGTGAAGGGATCAGCCGCATATGGACCACAAAGGCATAAATAAAGACCGTGATCAGCGCCCAGGTTTCCTTGGGGTCCCAGCCCCAGTATCGTCCCCAGCTTTCATTGGCCCAAACACCCCCCAGAAAGGTCCCGATGGTCAGCATATAAAGTCCCAGGGTTGCCGACATCTCGCTGATGGTTGTTAACTGCTCAATAAAATAGTCACTGTTTAGCTTGTTGCGCTCGTTCATCTGGGCATACAGAATCAGCACCAGGATACCCAGGAAGGCGCTCAGGCCTATAAAACCGTAACTGGCGGTAATAACAGCCACATGGATCAAAAGCCAGTATGATTTCAACACAGGCACCAGGTGCGTGATCTCCGGGTTCATCCAATTGAGATGGGCCACAAAGAGGATGATACCCGAGAGGAAATCCGCAGTACCGATCACCATCGGGTATTTTCGTCCGAAAATAATGCCGGCGAGCATGGCGGCCCAGGCCACGTAAACCATCGACTCATACCCATTGCTCCAGGGAGCATGCCCCGAAATATACCATCGTACCACCAGACCCGCGGTGTGGAACACAAAACCGGCAGAAATCAGCAATGTCCAGATTGCGGCAGCTTTTTTCCCCATCACCTTCTGCCGGAAAATATTTACAAACAGCACAGACAAAAGGATAAAGCCGGTGAGCAAATACCAAATGAACACCCTTTTGAACGGCTGGATTTTGTTATAAGTCAGTTCGGCTTCCTTCTTCTGGTCTGAAGGCAAAATTTCGCTGCCAAACTTTTCCTGAAAAGCAGCGATCGTCGCCAAAACCTGCCGGGCTTGAACCTCACCCTTGCCCGAAAGCGATTCTTTCAGGATCTGGAAGCTGCGGTTTACAAAAAGAGAATCCGCCCTGGGATATCCGGTAGGCTCGCTGCCGGCTGCAAACCAGGCATCCTTCTGATTCACCGGTGGAAAGAAGGTGAAGAACTCTCCTTTATAGACCATGAAACAAATATTGACGCGTTCATCTACGTTAATCAGATCTTTTTCAAGCTGGCTGCGGAAAGCAGGCATCTTGCCATAAGCAGCCTGGACCTCCTGCAGCAGCTTATAATGCCCTTCCTGATCAAAAAAGTCGGTGGCCGCGGCGTATTTGCCAGCCACACCCAGCCGGGATGCCATTTGCTTGTCTACCTTGATCATCTGGATGGTCCTCCATAGTTCAGGGTATAAATGCATACTCAACACCACTTCCGAAGGAGACATGCCGAACCAGGACGATTTGCCGGTCACCTTTCGCACAATCTCTCCCGTCAGCGTCGACATGGGCTCAATCCTCCCGTCATGACCATGAACCCAGAGCGTCTCAAAATCAGTGGCAAGCGTTTTATCGAGTTCCGGTATGCCCGCCACCTGCGCCTGATTCGCACCGGCTGCCCCTGCGGTCAGCATGAAGACAGCCAATACCGCCAGTGATTTGGTCCGGTTCAGTTCGCCAAGACGCCTGATGAGGAACCCAAAGTAAGAATTCTTACTGACCAGTGCCAGGATCATCCCCACAGCCATCAAAAAATAACCGATGTAAGTGATCAGCGATCCCAGAAAATCTTTATTGACCGAAAGAACAGTCCCCAGTTCATCCTGATCATAGGAGGACTGATAAAAGCGGTATTCTCTGTATTTCAACGTATTGTTCATAAAGACGCGCACGTCGCGGTTCACTCCTTTTTCTTTGTCGATCAGGGTAATTTCACTGGCAAATGAAGAAGGACTCTCAGAACCGATATAGCGTTCCAGTTGGAAATCGCGCAAATACAAGGAAAACGGAAGGGAAACAGGTTCAGAGCCATACGTTAGTTTTACAGGCGCGGTACCGGCCATCCAGGTAACCGGATCACCCACTTGTCCGCTGCGACCAAACACATTGACGATATTTTTTCGCTGCCCGTCCGATACTTCCATAATAACGGCATCTTCAGGCGAATTTCCTGAACCGTCTTTGGTAACCCGGATCAGCGCCTGGGGATAAAACTTCTTGACCAGCAGCAGATAATTATCGAATGCATAGAGGTGCATCAGCTTAACCGGGGCGCGCGTTCCCGCAACCACCTGCTCGGGTTCTCCGCCCCCCATGGAACGAATCTCCAGGTTCCGGTCGGCGACCAGGAAAAGAGAATCGCCTTGTTGCTCAAAATGGATGTTGGCGTCGGGACTAAACCCAACGACGACCGGCCCGAGGTTAATTTTTTCACCTGGCTGAAAAGCAAAGCTCTGCATCCCCTGCCCTGCCGAGACCACAAAATCGACCAGCGGCGATCCGCCCGGATGTTCCACCGGAGTGCGCAGGGCATTTTTTACAAATCCCACCGACTTGAAACGGATCTCCTGCCCGTTAACAGTTAGCGTCTCATCGAAAGCACCGGGAGTGAGTTCCGAAAAGAGCACCTTTTTTTTGATTTGCTGTTCTCCCGAACTGAGTGTGAAATAACTGTCGGTCGATATAATCGATCCGGAGCTCTCTCCTTCGCGGATATGCATCATCCCTTCAAAACTGACATAGCGGGTAATCGCAGCTCCCAGAACGATCAAAATGAAAGACAGGTGAAAAATCCCGACAGGCAGCTTTTTAATCGTGTAACTCCGGTACCGGATTACATTAGCCACCAGGCTGATCCCCAGCAACAGGAAGATCAGCTCAAACCAGTGTGTGTTGTATATGAGGGCCTTGGCCGAATCCGTACCCCAACTGCTTTCAATAAAAGTTGCAATGGCCATTGAAAAAGCCATTACCAGCAATAAAAAACCCATAAATGGCATGGAAATCAGGAACTGAACTATTTTCCTCATGAAAAATCCCTTTAAAATGCGATAATAAAAAAATAAAATTAATGCTTTTGCCGGCAAAAAAAAATGTATGTCCTTTTTGCTGCCACAACATTAACAGTTATTAGGGATTTTGGTTGAATTCAGCTGAAAAAGCACGGCAGCTTCCAAAGCAACCTTTCATGCAATCCGTCCGTCTTGGTTTATATAATACTTTTTGTAAACTAAAATTATAACAAGGATGAAGACACGGAAGATGCTGGTAAGGACAGGACTCTCTGTCCTGTTGATCGCGATGGTTGCAATGTCATGTGAGGAAGATGATCCCGCGGAAGTAGTCTTTGAGCAGGATTTCAATGCCGGGGAAAACGGATGGGAGGCAGTTTTTGCCGAATATCCGCCCACCCAGACCGATTATGAGCTGGAATCGGGGATCAAAACATTGCCTCAACCGCTCGATCAGAGACGCTCGGGATATATGCTTTCGGGAAACAATCACAGCGACGCGCTGCAGATGTTTCTCGTCAAAAAGCTGGAAGGACTCGATTCGACAGCCACCTACCAGGTAGATGTCGAAGTGAAACTGGCATCCAAATATCCCGACGGAAGTGTCGGGGCAGGAGGTTCACCGGCAAATGCTGTTCACATCATAGCGCACGTGTGCGGCGGCGGCTATGAATTGGTTGACGGGGACCAGGGGAACGTGGAAGTTGAACTGAATAAGGAAAGCTATGGTTACACACAGGTGGAACTGGGTGATGTGGCCATTCCCGCCGATCATACCGAATATGAAATGATCAGCCGCGAGGGTACGGGACCACAGACAGTTCGTCCGAACAACAAAGGGGAGATCTGGCTGCTCATCGGCACATGGTCGGGTTTTGAAGGGATCACAACCTTATATTACACTGATTTTAAAATCACCTTTACGGAAGTGTGATCAAACAAGGGGGCTCCGGTGTTATAGGATAGCAGCGCCATGAATGCTGTTAAACGGAGCAAGGATGAAGCACGACCGCATACCTGTATTCGATATCAATACGTTTGCACGCTCCCTGTTCAGGAATCAGGGCAAACAAAACCATCTTTGGCCACAGGACCTGACAGGCCACTTTGAGATCAGCCGCCGGTGTATCGGCCATCCGCGGATGGAAGCGCACCGGCTTGATTTTTACCTGGTTTTTCTGATAACCGCCGGTGGCGGAATGCATTCGTTCGGACTAAAAGAACATTACATCCGCGAAAACATGTTGTGTTTTGCCGGGCCGGAGATGATCACTGCCTGGCAACCTGAAGCGGAAGAACAAAGAGGCTTCCTGTGTGCATTTTCCCATGAATTTTTCAGCGTTGGACTTGAGAACAAGGAACTGCTGCAGCAAGTGCCCTTTTTCCGCATCGACGGCGAATCGGTAATCCACCTGACCGACGAACAAATGCAGGATTATTTGCTCCTCTTTGAACTGATGCACATTGAATATGAAAAGCGCACTTCACACTCTTCCCCGATCCTGAGAAGCGCGCTGCAACTGCTCATTCACAAGGCAAACGCTCTTTACAAGGCGGGAGAATGTGAACCCGATGTTCCAAACCGTTCTGCGCTGAGGCTGTTGCGGACTTTCACTTCACTTTATCAGGAAGATTTCAAACCTTTGAAGGAAGGACATCCGATACATCTGAAGAAAGTATCGGATTATGCGAAATTGCTGAACGTAACGCAGAATCATCTCAACGATACCATCAAGGCGGTCACCGGGAAATCGGCCGGACAACTGATCCGCGAACAGCAAATTAAACAGGCAACCATGTGCCTGCTCCAGGGTTCAAAAAACATCAATGAGGTCGCTTATTTGCTGGGATACGACGATCCCTCCTATTTTGCCCGCTATTATAAGAAACAGACGGGGATACCTCCATCGACCCTAAAAAAACACAACCGGTAAAAAGTACCGGTAATCCCGTAATTGCTCCTACAATCTGTCAGAAGATAAAAAAGTGAGGCCGCCTTTTTTTGGACAGCCTCACTTTTTTATAAAGCGAATGATTTTGCTTTTTGAATGGCGGCACTCAGGCCGTTCACATCTTTCCCGCCGGCTGTGGCGTAAAATGGCTGACCGCCACCTCCGCCTTTCATCTCCTTTGCAGCCTCCCTTATAATTTGCCCGGCATGCAAGCCCTTTCCCTTCACCAGGCTGTCGGAGATCATCACGCTCAGCAACGGTTTTCCGTCTATCTCGGTGCCCAGCACCAGAAAAAGATCCTCCAGTTCACCCTTGAGCTGGAAAGACAGATCCTTTAACGATTGTGCCGAATCGAGCTTCACCTTTGCTGCGATCACCTGGATCCCGTTTACAGCTTCAACTTTTTGCTTCAGATCCGATTTCACGGCCACTGCAGCTTCGCGGGCATATGCTTCGATTTGCTTTTGCAGGCGGCTGTTCTCATCCAGAAGGTCGTTCACTGCCTTTGACAGCTCTTTTGTATTGTTGAACAGGGCACGTACCTCACTCAATTCTTCCGTATTCGCGTTGATGTATGCCTCGGCAGCATCGGCGGTAATCGCTTCAATCCGGCGCACTCCGGCCGACACGGCGCTCTCGGCCGTAATCACGAAATATCCGATCTGTCCGGTGCCCGGTACATGTGTGCCCCCGCACAATTCGACCGACTCGCCGAATTTGATCACCCTTACCCGGTCGCCGTATTTTTCGCCGAATAAGGCAATGGCTCCCATTTTCTGCGCTTCGGGAAACGGAACATCCTCCAGTTCCTCGCGGGAGATATTCATCCGGATGAGCTGGTTCACCCGTTTCTGAATCCGGCTAAGTTCTTCTTTCGTTACTTTCTGAAAATGTGAAAAATCAAAGCGCAGATAATCGGCGCAGACCAGCGAGCCTTTCTGTTCCACGTGTGTTCCGAGGATTTCCCGCAACGCCTGGTCCAGCAAATGAGTCGCCGTATGGTTGTTGGCCGTCAGCCGTCGCCTGTGATTGTCTACCACCGCCATGAAGGTCGCAGCGGGATCGGCCGGCAGCTTTTTGGCTATATGTACGATGAGGTTATTCTCCTTCCTGGTATCCAGGATGCTGACCTTCTCCCCGCCGGCTTCAATGAAACCGGCATCGCCCACCTGGCCTCCCGACTCCCCGTAAAAGGGGGTCTGATCAAATATCAGGTGATAAAATTCCTTATCTTTCTGCACCACCTTGCGGTAGCGGGAAATGTGCACCTGCGTTTCCAGGGTGGTATATCCCAGGAACTTCACTTCGTCAATTTTCTTCAGTTCAATCCAGTCGCCCGTTTCAAGAGCCGCCGCATTCCGGGAGCGGTTTTTCTGCTTTTCCATCTC
>JBFXKJ010000144.1:0-9971 GCA_050173895.1 Mangrovibacterium sp.
CGACAAAGGGAAACACGTGTTGTTTGACGTAGATGTTGTTGGCGGCACCAATATTAAAAAATACTACGGCGACGAAGCGCTGGCGGTGTTCGTTCAGCCCCCTTCGATCGAAGAACTTGAGCTGCGCCTGACCAGACGCTCGACCGATGCACCCGAAATCATCCGCAAAAGAATTGAAAAAGCAGCCTGGGAACTCACATTTTCATCTCATTTTGACGTCATCCTGATAAACAACGACCTTCAGCAGGCCCTGTCCGAAGCCGCAACAATTGTCAAAGACTTCATTCTGCTGCCGGCGAAAAGCAAAACGCCATGAAGATCGGTTTATACTTCGGCACTTTCAACCCGGTTCATATCGGTCATATGGCGATTGCCAACTATATGGTCGAGTTTACCGATATCCGGCAGTTGTGGTTTGTGATCAGTCCGCAAAATCCGTTTAAGGAAGAAAAAAACCTGCTGAAGGACTACCACCGGCTGGAGATGGTGATCCGGGCTATCGGGGATGATGACCGGTTCAGGGCTTCAGGAATTGAAATGAAACTGCCACGTCCTTCATACACGATCGATACCCTTGTATACCTGCAGGAAGCGAACCCCAACCACGAATTCTGCCTGATCATGGGCTCGGATAACCTGAAACACCTGCACAAATGGAAAAATGCCGATGAGATTCTGAAAAACTACAGCATTTTGGTTTACCCGCGGCCGGGCGACCCAATCAACACCGGAGCGCTCCATCCGCATATCCGGCTCGTGAACGCTCCCCTGATGGAGATTTCCGCCTCTTTTATCCGGCAGGCAATCGCGGAAAATAAAAACATCTGTCATTTTGTCCCGCCCGCTGCATACCGTTATCTGCAGGAAATGAATTTCTACAGAACGATGTAAGGGCAATTTCCGGAGGAAACTTCAACCGGATCTTATAAATATTTTTCTCTGTTTAACCTTCAATCCCAAAAGTTAACCTAAATTAGCAGGGATAATCCCTTAACGCCTGAAACTATGAACATCACCCGGTTTCCTTCCTTCATGCTGGCCGTACTGACAATCACGGCATGCAGCCCAAAAGAAAATCTTAAAGTTCGCAATCCGCTCGGTGAAACGGTGAAAGGCCTGGTCTTTGAAATCGATCCGGCCACGCTATCCCGCGTCCCGGTTAAAGAGGGTGGATTGATCGCGCTGGAAGGGAATAAAGAGCTCCCGGTTCAGGTGATCAGCACGGAAGGAACTCCCTCCGCAGTCCTGGTTCAGGCCGACTTTGCGCCGAATGAAGAAAAGGAACTCACGCTGAAAAAAGGCTCTCCTTCCGTCTTCCCTGCAAAAACACAGGCAGAGATCTCCGTTAAGGAAGGCGGCGAATGGATCTGGGTGAAAAAGAAAAGCGGAAAGGAACAATATGAATACGTTGGCGGGGAATGGGAAAATGCACAGTCGCTGCGGGTCGACAAAAGGCACACCGACCATTCGTTCGACATCCGCTATGAGGGACCGGGCTGGGAATCGGATAAAATTGGCTTTCGCTTTTACCTGGACTGGCGGAACGCCAATGATATTTTCGGGAAAAAAGTCGATACGCTGATCCTTCATCAGGTAGGCCTCGATGGTTTTGACTCCTACCATAAACTGAACCCCTGGGGAACGGACATCCTGATGGTGGGCGAATCGCTGGGCATTGGAAGCATTGCCCACTGGGCCGATTCGTCTGCACAACGTATTGCCGAAACCGACAGTTTATATAGTGAAGTGGTCTACAGCGGACTCCTTGAATCGAAGATTTCGACCCGGTACTATGGATGGAAATACCGCGGCGGAAAAACCGACCTGACTGCTGACTTATCGATCCGCGCCGGGAGCTGGCTCACGAAAGCCCATTTGTCGGCCTCTGAGCAAACCGACAATTTCTGTACGGGAATCGTCAAAATGGACAGCACCGTTGTGCTGAGCGCTCCCGCTGCCAAAAGCGGATGGTCGTACCTGGCCACCTTTGGAAAACAGAGCCTTCAGAACGACCACATGGGCCTCTTCATTTTTTTCAGGGCGAACGACCTGATCACCACGGCAGCCGACAAATACAGCCATGTGGTGGTGCTGAAACCGGAGGGAAAGGAGCTCAGCTACTACTTTGGGGGCGTTTGGGAACAGGATGCCTCCCGGATCCGGACCCTTGACGGCTTTCACAGTTTCCTGAAACAACAGCAGGCCCTGCTCAATGCAACCGGCACAGATTGATGAACCATTCAATCGTCCGGCTTGTTTGTAATTCACACATGAAACAACATGCACGACGAGATTAAAACATATGAGCTGACCGACCGGACCGGGGCGGGCACCGATTTTATCCTGAAAGACATTGGTGAGCTTTACGATGTGACCGGTGGCAGCCCCGACCGTCCGCACCGCCACAGTTACTATACCATTCTGCTGGTCAGGCAGGCCCGCGGGATTCATGTCATTGATTTCAGGGAATACCCCCTGGCCGGCACCAGCCTGCATTTTGTCTATCCCGGACAGGTTCACCAGGTGATTGCAAAAGAAAAACCGGAAGGCTGGGTGATCAACTTCAGCAAACACTTCCTGCTGCATAACCACATCACCGATCAGATGATCGATGATGTCTATCTCTTTAACAAATACAGCGAAACACCCCCCCTTCCCGTTCCGGAAGACCAGTTTGACAATTATACAGACATTATCCGCCAGATCAGGCTGTACGACAGCATGGAAATGGATTATAAGAGGGACGCTCAGGGCGCGCTCCTGAAACTGCTCCTTATTCAAAGCAACAACCATTGCAGCCGTCATAACACCGACAATCCACAGACGATCGAAACCGGCAACCAGTTGGTGCGCAGGTTTAAGGAGCTGATCGATCAGCATTATCAGCAGTATCATAAAGTTTCCGACTATGCCGAGATGCTGGCCGTTACAAGCGATTATCTCAATAAATCGGTTAAAACCGTCACCGGAAAGTCAGCCAAAGAGTATATTCTCGACCGGATCCTGGTCGAAGCGAAACGGGTTTTACTTTTCACGGAGCTGACCAACAAGGAATTGTCGTATACGCTGGGCTTTGAAGAACCTTCCCATTTCAGCAATTTTTTCAAGCGGTACAGCGGCCTCTCTCCCCTCGATTTCCGCAATTCTGCGCGGCAGTCCTGATTTTTGCAATTCCCGTCCTGATTTTTGTACGCGCCGCCGCCTGAAGCCGCCGTATCTTTGTATCAGCAATTTAAAGAAAGGAACAAAACAATGAACACAATCTATCATCAGGCAAACAGCAGGGGACATGCAAATCATGGGTGGCTGGACAGCTACCACACCTTCAGTTTTGCAGGCTATCACGACCCTGAACGAATCCATTTCGGGGCGCTGAGGGTGCTGAACGATGACCGGATTGCCGGAGGCAGGGGCTTTGGAATGCACCCCCACGACAATATGGAAATCATCACGATCCCTCTTGCGGGTGACCTCCGTCACAAGGACAGTATGGGCAATGAAGCGGTGATCCGTGAAGGAGATGTACAGGTGATGAGCGCAGGGACAGGTGTTTTTCACAGCGAATTCAACCATAACAGCGACAGGGAATCCCGCCTGCTCCAGATCTGGGTCTTCCCCGACAGAAAAAATGTGACACCCCGCTACGACCAGATCACGGTGAAAGAGGTGGAGAAAGAAAACGAATTTTACCAGATCCTTTCGCCCAATGCCGGCGAACAGGGGGTATGGATTTATCAGCATGCCTGGTTTCACCTGGGGAAATTCACCGAAAATAAATCGCTCGGTTATGAGCTGAAGGACCCTCAAAACGGGCTGTATGTTTTTGTAATCGCCGGCCAGGCGGTAGTAGCCGGCAATCAGCTGAATGAGAGGGACGGCCTTGGGCTGAGCGAAACCGGCTCCGTCAATTTTGAGGTAACCGCCGGAGCAACACTTTTGTTAATGGAAGTACCAATGAAGTTTTAATTTAATAACAATGTAATTTATGAAGACAATGTTAATCGCAATGAGCATGATCGTAGGTGGCGGAGCAAGCGCCAAAGAATACAAAGCCGATACGGAGAAAACACAAATCACCTGGCTTGGGAAAAAAGTGACCGGACAGCATCACGGCACCATTGACCTTAAAAGCGGAACGCTGAATGTGGATGGGAATACAATCCACTCAGGAAAGTTTGTGATCGATATGACCAGTATCAAAAACGTCGATCTGACCGATGCCGAAACAAACGGGAAGCTGATCGGCCACCTGAAATCGGACGATTTCTTCTCGGTTGAAAAATATCCGGAAGCCACGCTGGCAATCACCGAAAAGGCCGAATTTAAGGGGAACACCGCCCACGTAAAAGGCGATCTGACCATCAAGGGAATCACCAATCCTGTTGAGTTTGACGTGACACGCGACGGGCAGGCCTATACATCGACCGTCACGGTTAACCGTGCCAAATACAATGTCCGTTACGGATCAAAATCGTTTTTCAACGATCTGGGCGACAAGGTGATCTACGATAACTTTGAAATAGGTGTCAAACTGGTTGTGCAGGACTAAATAAACGCTTCTTTTTCAGAACCGGTTATGCGAACCGCAAATCTCTTATCCGGCAGGAAACCTGCCGGATTTTTTTATTTGATGGAAAAGTCAAACATCTTCCGGCCTTCCAGAAAGCCCTCGAGCCGGTCGCCGGCAACCACCGGCCCCACTCCGGAAGGTGTGCCGGTATAAATCAGATCGCCGATTTTCAGGGTGAAATACCGCGAGATATGGCTGATCAGCACATCGACCGGAAAAAGCATGAGGGCCGAATCGCCCCGCTGCACAGTAATTCCGTTCTTCTTCAGTTCGAACTTTATGGAACTCAGACCGGGCAGTTCCGCTTTCGGGATAAATTCATTGCTGATCACGGCCGACCGGTCAAAAGCCTTTGCCTTTTCCCAGGGCAGCCCTTTGCCCTTCAACTCATTTTGCAGGTCACGGGCCGTAAAATCAATCCCCAGTCCAACTTCATCGTAATACCGATCTGCAAATCGGGTCTCAATATGCGAGCCCAACCGCTTGATCCGGACAACAAGTTCACATTCATAATGAAGATCCTTGCTGAAGTCCGGGATATAAAAAGGATCATTGTTCCTGAGCAAAGAAGAATCAGGTTTCAAAAAAATGACTGGCTCGGGTGGAACATCATTGTTTAACTCCCGTACATGTTCCGCATAATTGCGTCCGATACAAATGATTTTCATGATCGTAAGTTTTAAGGCTTCCGGTATCCTAATCTTTCCTTTTCAGTTTGAGAGCTGTCAGCACTTTTTTGGTGTAAAGCGGGAATTCGCCACCGATGATCCAGCCAAAGTAGCCGGGTTGTTCACGCAGCACTTTCTCGACGGGCATTCCTTTGTTCTTTCCGAAGTTAAATACGGCCACTCCGTTCTCATCATAAACGATCCGGCCCACAAAATCCACATTCCGGTCGTACGAGGAGAATGAAGACAAGGCTTCAACATCGTTGACAACAGGTTTGCTGATCTTTCCCTGCGGATCTTCATAGTCGGCGTCCTGGTATAAATCGAGCTGAGCCTTCAGCACATCGTAGGTGGCACGGGTGTCGGCCATCGCGCCATGAGCCCCGTCCAGCTCCTGGTGGCAGTAAAACCTGAAGGCCGCAGCCAGGGTTCTCTTCTCCATCTTATGGAAGATCGCCTGTACATCGACAAACTTTTTCCTTTTCAGGTCAATATCCACGCCCACACGCAGGAATTCCTCCGCAAGAAGGGGAATGTCAAACCGGTTGGAATTAAAACCGGCCAGGTCACAGCCTTCAATGAACTGTGCCAGCGAACGCGCAACTTCCCTGAAAGTCGGAGCATCTTTCACATCTTCATCATAAATCCCATGGATCCTGCTTGAATGGGCAGGAATCGGCATCTCCGGGTTAATCCGCATTTCCCGGCTTTCCTCACTCCCGTCCAGGTTGATCTTCAGCAAGGCGATCTCTACGATCCGGTCGGTTACGATGTTAATCCCCGTTGTTTCCAGATCAAGAAAGATCAGAGGATTTTTCAAATTCAGTTTCATAGGGTTATCGTTTCAACTTAACTGTGCATAATTACTAAACTTCGTTACTTTTTTTCAAGGACATCGATTTATGGAAATTGCCAATAAACAAAAAACCTAACAGATCTTCCCTGTTAGGTCATTTATTGTATCCGGATTTTTCTAGGCATTGATCATCATCGGCATAAGAAGCATCAAAACATCCTCCTCATCATCCTCTTTTTCAACCGGCAAAAGCAATCCGGCACGGGTGGGATCGGAAAGTTCGACCCTCACTTCGGCAGAATTGAGATTGCCGAGAATTTCCTGGAGGAAGGTCGATTTAAAGCCGATCTCGATTTCGTCTCCCTCGTACTGGCATTTAATCCGCTCAACCGCCGATATGGAGAAGTCAACGTCCTGGGCCGACACAACCAGTTGATTGTTGTCGATCTGGAACTTGATCAGGTTGCTGGCCTGGTTTGCAAAGACAGAAACCCGTTTTACCGTATTGTAAAATTCGAGGCGGTCAACCACGAGTTTATTGGGATTGTTGGTCGGAATAACGGAGTTGTAGCTGGGGTAATTTCCTTCCACCAGCCTGCAGATCAACCTAAAATTGGTCAATGTAAAGAAGGCATTCCGGTCGTCAAACTGAAGCTGAACGTCATAGTCCTCTTTGGCCAGCAGATTTTTCAGCAGCGCGGCCGGTTTTTTGGGCAGGATGAACGAAGCAGCCACATCGGCTTTCGCATCGCTGCGTTTGTAGCGAACCAGCTTATGGGCATCGGAAGCCACAAAGGTAAGATCCTTTTCACCCAGTTCAATGAAGATCCCGTTCATGACCGGACGAAGTTCATCATCGGCCGTGGCAAACAGTGTTTTCGAAATCCCGTTGAGCAAGACATCATGGTTGACCTTGATGGTTGAGGCAACCTCCTCTTTCAGTTTGGGCAGCTGCGGAAAATCATCGCCGCTTTGTCCGACGATACTGAATTTTCCGTTTTCCGAATAAATATCGATGGAAAACGTATCCGGCTCAATTTTAAAGGTCAGCGGCTGTTCGGGAAACTCCCGCAGCGTATCGTTCAGCAGCCTTGCAGGCACCGCGATGTCGCCCTGCCCTTCGGTATTGTCCAGGCTCAGACTGGTAATCAGCGTCGACTCCAGGTCGGAAGCCGTCACGGTGAGACGGTTTTCTTCCAGCTGAAACAAATAATTATCAAGGATGGGTAAGGTATTCTTCGAACTAATCACCTTACTGATCGCGTTCAGGTGACTGAGCAATTCGGTACTGGAAACAACGAACTTCATATGTGTGGGTTTTTATGTATTTTTTTCGAAACAAATTACACGAATATACAAACTTTGGTTTTGTTTATCGATGCTTTACCTGCAGATTTTATACAAAGAAAATTAACCTGCTCCCTTCATCCCTGCTCCCAGTTTCTCTGTGATCAGCAAAGCGGCCTTTTCGGAAGCCCCGGGTTCACCCAGTTTTTGACGAAGCTCCCGGTAGCTCTTCAGGATCTCTTCCCGGTGGTTCCGGTCGTGAAGGATCCGGTCCAGCTCTGTTTTGATTTTTGCAACCGTGAAATGGACCTGGATCAGTTCCTTCACTGCTTCACGGCCGAGGATCAGGTTCACCAGCGACGCCCATTTCACTTTGATGAGCCGCCGGCCAATGATCTGGGTCAGCATTCCGCCGGCCATCCTGTATGCGACCACCTGGGGACAGCCTATAATCCCCGCCTCGAGCGATACCGTTCCCGAGGCCAGCACGGCTGCCTGCGCATGGCGAAGCACCTCATAGGTCCTGCCCCTGAGGAGCCTGACCGGATAATCGACGATCAGCGGCTGATAAACAACATCTTCTATGTTCGGGGCGGCGGTGACCACGACCTGAAATCCTTTCATCCCTGCCGATGCCTTCAGCATGGAGGGCAGAAGCGACCTGATTTCCTGCAGACGGCTTCCCGGCAACAAGGCAATCACCGGCTTTTCGGCCAAACCATTCTCCCTGCAGAAAGCGGCAAATGATTGTTCGCCACTCTGCCGGCTTAAGGCATCCAGCACCGGATTCCCCACGTAGTTCACCGGGTATTGATGCTGGTTGTAAAACGCTGTCTCAAACGGCAGAATCGTAAACATTTCGTCGACAAAGGCCTTGATCTTTTTTATCCTGCCCTGCTTCCAGGCCCATATCTTCGGAGAAATATAATAGTATACGCGGATCCCGCGGCTTTTGGCAAACTGCGCCATCCGGAGGTTGAAGCCCGGGTAGTCGACCAGGATCAGCACATCGGGTTTAAAACGAACGAGATCCTGTTCACAGATCTTCATGTTTCTCTGAATGGTCCGGATGTTCATCAGCACAGGCACCAGGCCCATGAAAGCCATTTCCCGGTAATGCTTCACCAGTTGCATTCCGGCCTGCTCCATCATATCGCCGCCAAATCCCCTCACGTCCGCATGCCGGTCAAGCTTTACCAGCTCGCGGATCAGGTTCGACGCATGCAAATCGCCCGAAGCCTCCCCTGCAATAAAATAATACCTCATAAGAAGTCTGATAAGAAGATTTTCAGCCCGGACATCAAATACCACCGCCCACCGGTCAAAACTTCCATTTCTTCATCTGGTTGTAAGTTTCGCGGCAAGTCATATCGACGCTGACAGGTACCACCGATACCTTTTGATTATCGAGTGCAAATATATCGGTACCCGGCGTGTCCGGTTCAAAATTCTTGAAAAATCCCGCCAGCCAGAAGTAATCCCGCTGATGCGGATCGGTCCTCTTTTCCAGCTCTTCGACCCATTTCCCCGCTGTTTGCCGGCAGACTTCCACTCCTCTGACCTCCCCCTGCGGAATGTTGACATTTAAACAGGTGTACATCGGCAAACCATTTTCAGCCACTGACTGAAAAATCCTGGCCACCCACATTTTCGCCCTCGTGAAATCGGCATCCGGATCAAAATCACAAAGGGAAAAACCGATGGCAGGAACACCGTGAAGGCATCCCTCGATCGCCGCACCCATTGTTCCCGAATAAACCACACTGATCGACGAATTGGAACCGTGATTAATCCCTGAGACCACAAAATCGGGCTGCTTCTCCAGCAAATGATTGAAGCCCATTTTAACGCAGTCGACCGGCGTACCGTTACATTTATAAAATACGTAACCGGTCTCGCTTTCCATCTTTGTTACCCGCAGCGGTTCATCCACCGTAATGGCGCTCGACTTGCCCGACATCGCCCGCTCAGGCGCGATGACCACCACATCTCCGAAAAGACGCATCACATCGGCAAGTTCCTTCAGCCCTTTCGCATAGACACCATCGTCGTTCGTAATCAGGATCAATGGTCGTTCTTCCATGTTTTTTTATGCTTTAACAGCGACAAAGATAATCCAAACGATCCGATCGCCAACGGAATTTTCCGCATTTAAGCGGATGCATTTTTTTTGCTTCCACTCAAATATTTAAAAATTTATTTCATTCAGTGAAGATACTTTTAAAAATTATTTCAAAAGTATTGCATTTATATCAAAAAAATTCTTTAACATTGCTTAACAATTATAAACAAATGACACCCAGTAAAAAATTGGATCCCGGGAATATGGCAGTGACCGAGCTGAAACGCTACCGGCTCAGGATGCACATTCTGAAAACTCTTTATAAGAAAGGGATGCAATCGGCTTCATCGCTTACAAAAAAGACCAGCGTCAGCCTTCCCACGGTTCGCGCGGTTTTGGATGAACTGATCCGGGAGAGGATCGTATTGGCTTCGGGTGTGGGTGATTCGATTGGCGGGCGCAAGCCGGTGGTGTACAGCCTCGACAGGGACGCCTATTTTGTGCTGGCCGTTGAAATGGGGCATTACAGTGCCCGAGCCACGATCGTGGATTGTCTGAACAGAAACCGCTCATCCATCCGGGAATTTG
>JBFXKJ010000145.1:0-9955 GCA_050173895.1 Mangrovibacterium sp.
CAAAACAACAGCATGATGTGGTCATGACCCCTAATTCACACATGTATTTTGACTATTATCAAAGAGAAAACCACGAAGGGGAGCCTTTGGCAATCGGCGGCTTTTTACCGCTTGATAAAGTGTACAGCTATGAGCCCGTTCCGGAAGAGCTGACTGAGGAAGAAGCCAACTATGTGATCGGGGTGCAGGCCAATGTATGGACCGAATATATCGCCAATACCGGTTACCTGGAATATATGACCTTTCCCCGTGTTTGCGCGCTCTCGGAAGTGGCGTGGACACCAAAGGAAAAGAAGGATTTCGCGGATTTTCAGAACCGGATGCAGAGCGAATCTGTTCGTTTAAAAATGTATGGGATCAATTTCTTTGATCCTTCGAAATGATCACCTTTAAAAATTCACTTCTATGACTAACTTTTCGGAAACAGCAAAGAAGACCCTTGACTTGAATGACTTTCAGCCGCAGTTCATTGACTGTATCAATTGGAAGGAATTTTCCTACAAACCGGAGGTTCAGTTTACCATCACCAACGACGAGCAGTTGATTTACCTTCAGTTTAATGTGCGTGAGAAATACATCCGGGCGGAGGAGACTGTCGTCAACGGGGATGTGTATAAAGACAGCTGCGTGGAATTTTTTATTTCCCCGAAAGCTGACGGTAATTATTACAATTTTGAGTTTAATTGTGCGGGTGTGCCTCACGTGGCATACGGGCCCGACCGCTACAAGCGGATTAAACTGCCGATTGAGATCATCGAACAACTGAAAATAAAATCATCGCTGGGAGCGGGACCCTTTCAGGAAAAACAGGGCGATTTTTCATGGAAACTGAATGTGGAGATACCAATCAACTGTTTTATTCACGATAATTTGAAGTCTTTTGCCGGACTGCGTGCCCGGGCCAACTTTTATAAATGCGGGGATGCGACCTCAGAACCACATTATCTGAGCTGGAACCCCATCGGGACAGAGAAGCCCGACTTTCACCAGTATCCGTACTTCGGGAATCTGGCATTTATATAAAATTAAGCAGGGAAAACAAGCTGGTTTTCCCTGCTTAATTTAAACTTTCCTGAATTCAGATCTTTGGGAACCGGAGTGATTCAGGGGGTCCCTCTTCACTCCGGTTTATTTGTTTCATTATCTGTGTTCGAGCGTCTGATAAGCTCTGGGCCCGAGTATATTTTTGTATGCAGGACGGATGATCCTCCTCTGTTCAAAATTCAGTTCTTCGATCCGGTGGGCGCTCCAGCCTGCCATCCTCGACATGGCAAACAGGGGCGTATAAATTTCTTTTGGCAGGCCGATCATGGAATAAACAAATCCGGAATAAAAGTCGACGTTGACGCACACTGTTTTGTTTACTTTTGAACCTTTGAAGTCCATGAATGTCTGAATCCCGATCTTTTCAATTTTTTCATAGAATTCAAATTCCTCACTCAGTCCCTTTTCAGCAGCCAGTTCCCTGGCTTTTTCCTTCAGGAGGACGGCCCTCGGGTCTGAGATGGTATAGACGGCATGACCAATGCCATATATTTTCCCCGAGCGGTTATATGCCTGGCGATTAAGGATCCTGATCAGGTAATTCCTGATTTCATCTTCATCTTTCCAGTCACGGATCTCCTGTTTAAGATGTTCCATCATTTTCATGACTTCCAGGTTTGCGCCCCCGTGAAGGGGACCTTTCAAAGAAGCGATGGCTGAAGCGACAGCCGAATAGGTATCGGTTCCTGAAGAGCTGGTGACGCGAATGGTGAAGGTTGAATTGTTCCCTCCTCCGTGTTCGGCATGAAGGACCAATGCCAGATCAAGCACATCGGCATCCAGGTGGGTGTAATTATCCGGCCCTTTCAGCATATAAAGAAGATTCTCGGCTGTTGAAAGCTGCGGATCCGGATGCCGGATCGACATGGTTTCGCCCATAAACTGATGAATGTAGTTGTGATAGGCGTAGGCAATCACCGTCGGAAATTTTGCAATCAGTCCCAGGGCCTGCGAAATCAGCTGCCGGGGAGTGGTGTCGTCAGAATCGTCGTCATAATTATAGAGAACAAGCACGGAACGCGCCAGGATGTTCATGATATTCTTCCCGTGCAGGCTCATCAGCGAATTTTTGAGGTTATCGGGAAGCTTTCTGTTATCGGCCAGGTAATTGGTGAAATCGGTCAGTTGCTCTTTTTTGGGCAATTCTCCGGTCAGCAGCAGATAAACCGTTTCGTCGAAGCCGTGCCGCTCTTCCGTTTGAAATCCTTTGACCAGGTCTTCGACGTCAATGCCCCTGTACAGCAATTTACCGTCGATAGCCTGAAGGCCGCCGTTTTCATCTTTCCGGTACCCCACCACGTCCCCGATCCGTGTCAGTCCCACCAGAACTCCGGTGTGGTCGGCATTTCGTAAGCCTCTCTTAACATTATATTTCTCAAATAAGGCAGTTTCGATTTTACTGTTTTTCTCTATGGGTTCAGCGAGTTTCCCAATCAATCCATCCGATGCCAACATGTTAGTTCCCATTTGATTCATTTTTAGTTTTTTGATAAAGAGCCGGGAAAAAAAGTTCCTGGTTTTTAATTGTAATCAATTTTCTAAAAATAGAAACATAAATCAAATACCAAGCATTTTTAACTATCGATTTAGTATAAAATTTTACATTTTATTTACAAATAATAACCGGAGGGACTTGGTTTATTTCTTTGTTAATAAAAATTTTGTTTTCTCCGCTAAAAACAGCGGTCAAATCGTACAATGGAACAAGAAATAGTCTAATATTGGAGTGAAATTCAACAAGAATTTTATTATTAATTAAATAACTATCAATCAATGTTCTATCAGGTTTATCTAAGAAAGATTTTAGTCAAGATTTATGAACGTTAGCGCATTGCAGGAAACAGGCTCTGCAGACAGAGATGTTCCTCTTGGGTTTCCCGTCAGAGACGGGAAGGGAAGGGCCGGTTTAAGCGACCCGGTGTTTCACGGGCTTTCAGGTTCGATTGAAGCCGGTGGGACATCAAAAGTATTTCTGCAAAAGCATTTTCCGGGTACTTCCGTTGAAGAATGGAACGACTGGAAGTGGCAAATTCGCAACAGTTTTACATCACTCCATCAATTAGCTTCGATCGTGGAGCTTTCCGGTACCGAAAAACAGGTATTACTTTCACCTGGGGTACATTTACCGCTTCGTATTACACCTTATTATGCTTCCCTGCTTTCGGATCCGGAGGGCGGTTATGCGATCCGAAAGGCGATGATTCCCGGTATCCAGGAGTTGCAGCTTGCGCCGGGCGAACAGGCCGACCCGCTGAATGAAGAGGCAACCACGCCGGTTCCTCACCTGGTACATCGTTATCCGGACCGGGTTTTGTTTTTGGCCACGGGGTTTTGTTCAGCCTATTGCCGTTATTGCACCCGCACGCATATGGTGGCCAGGGAGAAAGTCCATTTTAATCAGGAATGGGAGTCTGCCCTTGCTTATATCAGGCAGCACAAGGAAGTGAGAGATGTGCTGATTTCAGGAGGTGATCCCCTGACGATGCCTGAAAAGATGCTGAAGCGGCTGCTTCTTGAATTGCGGCAGATTCCGCATGTGGAGATCCTTCGCATCGGGACAAAGGTCCCGGTTGTCCTTCCTCAGCGGATTACCCCTTCGCTGACCCGGATGCTGAAACAGTTTCATCCGCTGATGATCAGCATTCATTTTATGCATCCGGCCGAATTGACCCCGGAAACGGCAGAAGCCTGTAACAGGCTTGCTGATGCAGGAATTCCTTTGGGAAGCCAGACCGTCTTGCTGAAAGGAATCAATGATGATCTGACGGTGATGCGTAAACTGATGCAGGGCCTTCTAAGAATAAGGGTTCGTCCGTATTACCTGTATCAGTGTGATCCCATTCCCGGATCAGCCCATTTCAGGACGCCGGTGAGCAAAGGAATTGAGATCATACGGGGGCTAAGGGGTTTTACCACCGGTTATGCAGTGCCCAATTATGTGATCGATGCACCCGGAGGAGGCGGTAAAATACCGCTGTTGCCTGAGTACCTGACCGGCAGGGAAAAAGGAAGTGTGATTTTAAAGAATTACGAAGGGAAGATTTTTTATTATCCGGACGCAGACCTGTGAGTGAGAAGTTTTGTGTGTACGACAGGGTGTGGGTTGAGTAAAGTATATCGTCAGAAATGAGAGTAGGATTAACGTACGATTTGAAGTCAGCATATCTGTCCATGGGATATTCTGCTGAGCAGTCAGCTGAGTTTGACAGGGAAGAAACGATTGAAGGCCTTGAGGAGGCCTTGCAACAACTGGGACATCAGACAGAAAGGATCGGACACGCCCGTGCTTTGATGCAACGGTTGCTGAATGGTGAACGATGGGACCTGATATTTAATATTTGTGAAGGTATGTTTGGGGACGGCCGGGAATCGCTGGTGCCGGCTTTACTGGATAACTGGCAGATCCCTTATGTTTTCTCGGGACCGGGAACACTGGCTCTGTCGCTCGATAAAGCCATGTGTAAACGTGTGGTCAGGGATGCCGGAATTGCCACGCCCGATTTTTGTTTAATCCGGTCTGAAAGTGACCTTTCGGGCGAGAAGCCCGCATTCCCGCTTTTTGTGAAACCGGTTTCTGAGGGCACCGGTAAAGGGATCAGCGGGCAATCGCTGGTGCACGATGAAGCGGCGTTTCGGCGAATTTGCCGTGCGTTGCTTCATCAGTTTGATCAACCTGTCCTGGTCGAGTCGTATTTGCCCGGCCGCGAATTCACAGCCGGTGTGGTCGGTAACGGAAAAGATGCCCGGGTGATCGGGGTGATGGAAGTGATCTTTAAAAACGGATCCGGGGAAATTTATTCCTATGAAAGCAAGCAGAACTATGAAAAGCTGATTGAATACCGGAAGATTGACGGTGAGACCGCCCGCAAATGCGCGGAACTGGCGCTAAAGGTCTGGCATGTAACCGGTTCAAGGGACGGGGGAAGGGTCGATCTGAAACTGAATGCGCAGGGCGAACCGGAGTTCATCGAAATAAACCCCCTGGCCGGACTGAATGAGCGCGATTCTGATTTGCCGATCCTGGCCCGTTTAAACGGAATGGAGTTTGATGAACTCATCGCTGCGATTATGCAGGCTGCTGAAAAACGGATTTTTAAAAATGAATAATCTTGCTGTAATCCTGTATAACCGGATGTCCGCCAATCCGTTGCCGGATGAGCTTGACGTGCTCGATCAGGTGCAGCTGGTCAGAGATTCACTGATCGAACTTGGATTTGAATGCCTGATCAGGGATGTTGGTCTGAATTTGTATGAGGATATGATGCAGGTACGCAGGCTTTCACCTTCGTTCGTGTTTAACCTGGTCGAAACCGTATTTGGTCAAAGTGAATTGCTTCACCTGGTTCCTTCCATCCTTCGTTCCTGGCAGATCCCTTATACCGGAGTCCCGGATGAAGGACTGTTCGCGACCACACGTAAGACCCTGGCGAAAAGAATCATGAAACAGCAGGGGATTGCCACGCCTGACTGGTTTTCGGTTTCACAGGCTAAGAAATTGCTGGATCCACAAAAAAAGTACATCCTTAAACCTGTTGCAGAGGAAGGATCCGTGAGACTCGATGAGGACGCTGTGTTTAAGGGTGACAATGTGAAAATACGGGCAAAACTTGCTGAGCTGAGTCCTCAGGAGTATTTTATCGAGGAGTTCATTGATGGCCGTGAGTTTAATCTCAGCCTGACAGGAAAGCCGGGGCAATACAGGGTTTATCCTGTTGCCGAGATGATTTTTGAGAACTTCCCGGAGGGCAAGGAGCGGATGCTGGGCTACCGTGCCAAATGGGACGAACAGTCGTTCGAGTACAGGAATACAATCAGAAAATTCAACACCCTGATGGCCGATTGCGATTTACACGAGGCACTCGTTTGTACTGCCCTCCGATGTGGCAAAGTATTCCGGCTTTCCGGTTATTTCAGGGTCGACTTCCGTGTCCTGCCAGACGGACTGCCCCTGGTGCTGGAGATAAACGGAAATCCCTGCATTTCGCCCGACAGCGGATTTATCGCCGCAGTTTTGGAGAGCGGTACAAGCGTGACAGAGGTGATCAGGGAAATTATTGATTGCAGATAGGGAGACACAAGATTCAAGATTCAAGATTCAAGATGCAAGATTCAAGATACAAGGTACTAATGGGGAGTATGATATATAGGGATATACTGAAAGCAACGGACCGGGAAGCTTTTAAGGATTTATTGGAGTCGACCGGCGTATTTTATGATTTTGAAATTGACGTGGCGATCGAGATCGTTGATGTATTCCTTGAAAAAGGCGAGGCTTCGGGTTACTACTTTTACGCCGCGGAAGAAGATGGACGGGTGACGGGCTACGTCAATTTTGGCCCCACTCCCTGTACGAAGGCGAGCTGGGATGTCTACTGGATCGCTGTCAGCAAGCAACTGCAGGGTAGGGGCTTAGGCGTTTCGTTGTTGAAAATGGCAGAAGACAAAATTGCCGGACTGGGTGGTCAGAACATCTGGATCGAGACCTCTTCCCGTGTCGATTATCTCCCCACGCGGAGTTTCTATCTGAAGAAAGGCTACGTTCAGGTCAGTGAACTTCCGGAGTTCTACGGGCCGGACGACAACAAGGTCATCCTGGCGAAATTCCTAAAAAAAGAAGGTGGATCTGTGCTGTAAATCGCCGGATTTTATAATTTTATCAAAAAACAACTAAACTTATAGATAGCTAATTTGAAACGATAAACTTATGAAAAAGAAAGTGCTTTTCCTGTCATTTCTGCTCTCTGTTGCGGGTCTGGTTTATGCGCAGAACGACAACGGTGTGATGCGGATGGATGAGTTCAGAAAACCCCAGAAAAGGGAAGTTATTCAAATTCCGGATGTGAACGGATACAAAGTTTTAAAATGTGATTTTCATCAGCATACGGTGTTTTCTGATGGAATGGTATGGCCGGCCGTGCGGGTTCAGGAGGCCTGGCAGGAGGGAATGGATGCCATCGCAATCACTGATCATATCGAACATCATCGGCACACCGGCGACGTACGTGATGATCAGAACCGTTCATGGGAAATTGCCAAAGGCTTAGCTGAAGAAGCGAACCTGATCCTGATTAAAGGTTCGGAGATCACCCGCAAGACACCTCCCGGGCACTTCAATGCCATCTTCAACGGGGATGCGTCCGGATACCTGACCGACAACAGCAATGAAAAAGATAAGGAAGCCATTTTAAAAGCTTCAGGGCAGGACGCGTTCATTTTTTGGAATCACCCCGGCTGGAAGGCTGAACAGATTGAAGGCTCCTACGAATGGATTAAACTGGTGGACGAACTTGAGAAAGAGAAGATCCTGGACGGGATTGAAGTGTTCAACGGATTTTCTTTTCATAAAAAGGCGCTGGACTGGTGTATTGACAAGAACCTGACGGTAATGGGAACAACCGACATGCACAACCTGATCGGATATTCGTACGGTTCGGACGACTACGTGCACCGGACCATGACCCTTGTTTTCGCCAGCGACAGGACTGCGGCTTCGGTTCGGGAGGCGCTGGAGAACGGAAGAACGGTCGCCTGGTCGAGCAAATACATTGCAGGCAGGGAAGAACATGTGCGGGATCTGTTTAACGCCTGTGTGAAACTGAGCCCGGCATACCTGACAAGAACAGAGAAAAACGGGGGAGCGACCGTTTATTATGAGCTGACAAACCAGAGTGATCTTTATTTTGAACTGCAACTGAAACAAGGGAACGCGACCCAAAAGATCGTCCTCTATCCGGAATCCTCCCAGATCGTTACGGCGAAAGGCGGACAGGAGAGTCTCACATACGAAGTGATCAGTACATACACCAGAAGCGATCAACACCTGGTTGTCGAATTTCCTCTGAAATAAAGTCAGTTCAGGAAACTGAGAAACGGCACCAGCCGTTCAGGAAAACTTCCATGCTTTGATGAAAGAATTGCAGGTTTAAAATGACCAGAACATTCGATAATACGGTGATTACCTTCGGTGATGGCAGCAAACTGGAACTGAAAGATTTTTTTTACGAGCATTATGCCGGATTTTCTGTGTTTGCAAGCGGATTTATCCCCGATCGGCCGGCCTGCGAAGACATTGTTCAGGATGTTTTTTTATCTTTTTGGGAGAGGCGCGGCACGTTCAGGAATCTGCTTTCCCTGAAGGCTTTCTTTTATACCTCGATACGGAATACCTGTCTTGACCGGATCCGGCATCTGAAAGTCGAACAAAGATACCTCGGATTCAGCAAAGATGAGCTTACGGCGGGAACCTGCCTGGATGAGCTTATTAAGATCGAAGCATACAACGCGGTGTACCGGGAAATCAACAAGCTTTCTGAAATGGAACGGAAGGTCCTGCTCCTGGCGCTGGAGGAGCTGTCGAACGATGCCATTGCCGGTCATCTGAATATATCGGTTAATACTGTCCGCACGCATAAGGCCCGGGCCTATAAAGTATTGAGGAGCAGGCTGGGCGAGCTGTTTCTTTTCTTCATGTCGCTCAGAAAAAGTAACTCTCTTCGGAGGTGATCGCTTCCCTTTCACTTTTTTTTTGCTTGCTGTCATCCTGTTTTTCAATCTTCCCGTTTTAATCATACAGAACGAGACAATGAGTTCGTGTTTGATTTCCATACCGCTATAAATTATGAATTTGCCCGATATCATAAAGACAGGTGGCCTGATCGGTAAGTACCTTACAGGCAGGGAAAATGCCGGGGAAGCAGAACAATTGAAAGGCTGGCTCCGCGAGGACCCGGGGCATTTAACGATTTTCAACGAAATAAAAAATGAAAAAGAATTGGTTGCGGCGGTCAGGACCTTTGACAGTTACAACAGCGAGCAGGCCTGGAAAAATTACCTCGAAAAGATGAAACTCAGATCACTGCGGAGAGCGCTGTTTCGCTGGAAAGCCGCTGCAGTTTTCTTCTTTCTGGTTGGTTGTGCCGGTATCGTGGCTTTTTTAGGTCTTGACCAAAAGCCGTCTTCCGGGGATATTTCACAGGCTTTGTATACCACTGTTTCCACCGCAGGCGGACAGCGTTCCAGAATTATTTTACCCGACAGTTCGGTCGTTTGGCTGGATGCGGAGACCAGCCTTTCCTACAATACCGATTTCGCGGCCGAAAGGCGGGATGTCCAGCTGAGCGGTCAGGCCTTCTTCGACGTTATGCCAAATGAAAAGATCCCTTTCTGTGTGCATGTAAACGACTTTCACGTGAAGGTACGCGGTACCAGATTCGATGTCAGCGCTTTCCCGGCAGACCAGACTATTGACGTTGTTCTTGAAGCAGGAAGTGTGGAGTTGCTGAGGGACGGTGACCAGTCATTCAGCCGGATCCTGAAACCCGGTGAAAAAGCTGCTTTTGACACCGGAACCGGCAAAACGGTTGTGGAAAGGGTGGATGTTTACCGCTATACTTCCTGGAAAGATGGCCTGCTGATCTTTAAAGATACACCGATGGATGAGGTACTCAAAAAACTGGCACGCTGGTATAATATTCAGATTGAAGTAAAGGATCCCCGTATTAATTCGCTGCTGTTCAACGCCACGATCATCAATGAAGATGTCGACGAGATTTTTGATTTGATCGCCTACACCTGTGCCGTGGATTACCGAATTTTGCCGAGTAAGATGCCGGGCATTCCGGTAAAAGTTATTCTTTCAAAAAATTAAGAGAAACCTGTTTGCCTATGAAAAAAAACGAACGCCTAAAATGAATAAAGGAGATGCGCTAACATCTCCTTTAAATTCGGATGAAGTCTCTGAATTTCAGCCTCAGGGGACTTCACTAAGCATTTGAATTTTAAATCCAAATCGTTACAAATTTATGAAAATTGCAATAAAGAGAGAACAAAATCCAAACATGTTTGGGATTTTGTCGGGCGCCAGCAATTTGCGCGAAGCGAAAAAAAAACATTTGTCACCGATTTCCTTCCT
>JBFXKJ010000146.1:0-9925 GCA_050173895.1 Mangrovibacterium sp.
TATAGGTCACCAGACGGTCGCGCATCTGCGCTTTATGGTCGGCCATCGCGCGATGGTCAAACTCCATCTCCACACCCATATTCATCTTTTTGGCAAAGTCGCATGCCTGATCGATCCGTTCGTTCTCGATGTTCTTGCTGAAAAAATGATTGGGTTGCAGCCAGGCAAAATCAAACTTAAACTCTTTCCACTGGTCAAAGCCTTTCGCTTTCCAGTATGGGATCCAGACAAACTTTAATTTTTTGGAACGGATATAGTCGCCCAACGGGATCAGGATGTCGGCACAGCCCCTTACATCTTCGTCCACCCAATAAAAACCTTCCAGTTCAAGATGCTTGTAGCCTTCTTTCTTATAGCGGTCAATAAACCGGTCAATGTACCATTTCCCGGCCTCGATCCGGTCTTCCGTCTTGCTGAAATCATATACTTTCCCGTCAATTTCACCCCAGTCTTTCTGGTTCAGGATCGGGGAAGGTATCCCCACCACCAGCTTATGGCTAAACTTTGGCTTTCCAAGCTCCGAAATCTGCTCGCCAATACAATCGTTCAATGCAGAGAAGGCCTTGCCTTTTTCAAAATTGCGGTTCAGGAGCCATTCCCATTCCTGCCGGCGGGCATTCAGCTTTTCATAGCCGGGAGCATAATTTCGTCCCTTGCCGTCTTTAAATTCCAGGAAAAGGAAGCCATCAAAAAGCCAGTTTTTGTTTCCCTGCCGATCTTCATGGACCACATAGGGAACAAACTGTTCTTTGGTCCACTCCGGGCGATGGGTTCCACCCTGATAAATTAATACCAGATCGGCAATACTGGTTTTACCAAACTGGCCGTATGATAGTGATAAACTAACCGTAAATAAAAAACAAGTAACAAAAAGGAACCTTCTCATCTTAAACTTTTTTTCTGAATCTGTTAATAACGCCACAACGAATCCTGCACAAATGGTTGCCCGGTGAAACGAGCATGAAAGCCGAAGCATTCGCGTTGGTGTCTATATGTAAAAATTAAAAGAAATATCCGGGAGGCCTCCTAAAAGACAAGAACCTCCCGGATCCAATTCTATTTTCTAACTACAGCTTATCGATATCAATACAATCGAATTCATAAGCTGCCACACTCCCGTTGGTAACCAGGGTGTACAGAATCATCTTATACCCGTCGTCCGAAACCTTCAGCAAGACATCGCCGGTTGAATTCCCATTGCTCACCAGCGCCGGAATGACTGCCGTCTTATAAACACATACATTCCCATAGTCAGCACCGGAGGGCGGCGTCGAAAGCAAAGCCGGATTCGTGACATCATATAAGAATGAAAAACCACCGGCTGTATTGACGCTTAGCGCCGACAGATACCTGCCTTTATTGAACGACACCAGATCGATGCTGTGGTTCACACCAAATCCCGAGGCGGATAAATCAACCACACCGATATCGCTGCCGGTTGACAGGTCGGTGCATACCAATGTCCCCGGATTACCCGAAATATATACCTTATCCGAAACAGCGCTGCCTTCCGACAGAATGTCGGCATAGGTCGCCCACTTCGTCGCCCCGGTGTACACAATTTTATCGGGAGTTTCCGACTGCAACACACCTCCTGTCACTTTCCAGCGAAGCACCGTGTTGCCGGATGCGCTTGCCCCCATAAAGATCAGCGCATCTCCTTCCAGATCGCCTTTTACTGAAAGCTTCCTGCCGGCCTGCGAACCAACGATATCCATTTTCCACTGGAGCAGTTTCACCGGATTCTGATCGTCTGCACTGTTCCACTTGTATACGAACAGATCCTGTCCGGCAGCGGTAACAAGATTTGAAATCAGGATATGCCCCGCGTCATCACTGGTACTGTAAAAGTTCTTAAAGTTGACGCCGCTGATTCCGCCCATGTTCATTTCTCCCTTAAAGGCACCGTTAAAGCGGTTAAAATACCGGTTATTTATATTTCGTGTATTGACGATCAGGTTTTCGCCCGAAACAGCAATCGAGGTCGACATATGATCGGCATTGACAATCCCCATATCGGTGAGCGTCCTGCTCCAGAGCAGCCGCCCGCTGCCTTTTCTCAGGCCCGATGCCAGCCGGGCCGGGCTAATCGGCTTCACCGAATAGGTCACCTGCGTACCATCTTCGGCTGTCACCGTATAATTGACCGGTTGACTGAAGTCCTGCACCAGTGAGGTATCCGGTGAAATTGTTGCATGGGCCGAAAACGTCAGCTTTGGCTTCTGCGCGCCCAGCGCAATACCTCCCGGAACCAGTCCGATTACTTTTGCCTGTTCTGAAATGAGGCCCGGCAAATTCGACCCGGGCAGATCAAAGGTCTTTATCTGAGCCTCTGCGCTCTTACGGACCTCCCCGGCAACCACATATTCCTTCTCCGTTCCATCCTGATGATGGATCACCACCCGCGTCTCTTTGGTCAGATCAACAATACCCGATGAATTTCCGGCCGGCGTGACAGTTACCGGAGAATAAGCTTTTAAGCGCATACGGCTGATATCGATCGTCTCGTTTGATTCTGCAGGATAATGCGTCGGGAAAACAAAGGTGATCTTATCCCCGTAGGGTGTGGCGGTTTCAGGATTGAAGAATCCGGACCCGTCTTCAAAAGTGGCATAGATTGAATCGGCCACCAGCCGCTGGTATTCAGGCTCCGCTGTTTCCTCGCACGAGATAAACAACAGCATGCCGAAAAGGATGATAATATACTTGTTCATTCCAAATTCTGATTTAAAAGTTTACAACAAAAACCTCAGTTCCACCTCTGCATTCATATCCTGTCCGCCCACCGTGTAGGTATAAAATAACAGAAAGGTTCCCCTGTTACATTGCTGCACAGGATCGAACGTCCCGCTGTATGTGCTGGTTTTCCCTGCTGTGTTCCTGATCTGAAAATTCGCTGAACCTGAAGTTCCGCTGATCAAAACTTCACTGTCTTTCACCGTGAGCAGCAGATCCATGTTATTTTCGGCTCCTTTCACGCTGATCGTATTGGCCGATACCGTTGCCGCACTTACCTCTTCATCCACTTTTATGCTTACCTCTTCACTGCCCAACGGTGTGACTTTCCCGTAGGCCTTGTACGCAGATTCATATACATTGCGGTAAGATGAAAAGGAAAGGAAAACGGTTTGCTGGCTTTCAAGCAGATTGACGGAGGGACTGACACCGGCGATACTCACCGGAAGAATGTACTTCTTCCCGGTGAAGCTCTCGTCAACTCCCTTCAGTTGAATCCTGAACGGTGCCTTTTCCTGATCTTTTGAAATCGCAACCGTCATTGACTCAATGCTGTAATAACGTTCCGGCAACAGGCTATATTCCGGATTGGAAGCCCGGAAAGTATCGAAAGCTGCCTGATCGACCTGCATGGTGACCGTAACAGCTGCATGTTCCTGGTTAATTCCGGCCTTATACACAGCTAATTCGAAAACCGACTCTCCAAGCAGCACAGTCTGATTGCTTAAGCCATACTGCGGCAAATAGACGGTGCTGTCGTAATCGATCAGGTCCGTCCCCTTCTCACAGGAAAACAGCATCAGGACCAACACCAGGGCAAATATGCTATATAATTTCTTCATTGCTTTTCAGATTTTAAGGTTAGTTTACCACCAGGGATTTTGTACAAGATTTACATTCATCTCGACTTCTGCCTGCGGAATGGGAAACAGGTACATCTTCTTTTCAAACACACGCGTTTCGAAAGGGGTCCGCTTGTAAAAACCGGTAAATTCAAAGCTGTTGGTCGCAACAGCCCCGGCATTGATATCCATTCCCCACATCCGTCCGCCGTCTCCGTAGGTCCGGTCGGTGTCTGAACCCGTGTCGGGGGTATGGGCAAGCCAGCGCCTGCGCGTGGTAAAGTACCGGTCGGTTTCAAAGCAAAGCTCCACCTGACGTTCCCGCAGAATAAATTCCCGCTGCTTTGTTTTGTCTCCCTTAATAGCCGGATAGGTCGCAAAGATCCCCGGAATCCCGGCCCGCTCGCGGATCATATCCCAGTATCGCTGAATATCGGCATTCCCCGGATCATATTCATTCAGACATTCAATGTAGTTCAGCAGGACCTTGGCATAACGGATCAGGATTTCACAACGTGTGCCGGCATAAACCCGGTCTCTCATGTTGCTCATCGGATCCACATTCTTCAGCGCCAGATAACCGGTTCTCGGATAGAAGGTATAGGACCCCGAAGAACGTGAAACGCCGCCATAATACAGCTCAACCCGTCCGTAACCATCCTGTTGCTTGACTGCAGTTTTGTTCGTGGAATAATAATTCCGCTTGGTGGCATCCTCTGATATCTGCGGGATGACCCTCTTATTATAAAGAATGCTGGCATAGAAGCGCGGCTCCCGGTTCGCATACATGTTCCATTCGCCCGGCCAGTGTCCCCAGGCCTCTCCGGTTCGGAGGTCAGCAATCATCTTGACCCGGTCGCTTGTCAGATTATAATTTTTAGGATTCCAGTAGTCGCCTCCCGTTGTGGCAAATCCGTTTTCAACATAGCCCGACTGCAGGTCATCAATGGTCCGCCCGTTTTTCATGTAAAAAGCATCCACGATCCGTTGCGTGGGACCAACCCCCCCAAGATTATTGGGACCGGGCGACGTATGAACCTGCCATGCATTCTGATCAAAGGCCGAACGTCCGAAGATCACCTCGCAGTTCCAGTTCTTCAGAATGACATCCCTCACCGATTTGAAGGGGTTAAAGACGGTCCCGTCGCCGTTCTCGTTATTCTTGTACAGCTTGATTCCCGCCGATGCGGAAAGATTGATGACATCCAGACTGGCCGCGGCAGCTTTCTTCCACTTGTTCTCATCGTAGCTGGTATTGACAAGCGCTGTTCCATCCGCGTTCCTGAACCCGGAGTATTCGGAATTCCCGTTCCACTGCGGACTGGCAGCATACATCAGGGCCTCTGCCTTTACGGCTTTACAGGCAACTTTGGTCGGCTTTCCCAGCCAGGTCTTATTGTCGTTCCAGGTCAGGGGAAGTCCTGTTTCGGCCTCATCCATCATCTTGCAGATATAAGTCACACAACTGTCAATGGGCGCACGCGAATAGCTATCCCAGTCCTCATTCACCTGCGTGGCATTCTTCACCAGAATGACAGGACCATACTGACGGATCAGATACCAGTAATAAAACCCGCGAAGGAATTTTGCCTCAGCTTTATACTGTGTCTTCAGATCGTTACTTAACTCAGGACAACGGTCTACGTTGCTTTCAAAAACAAACGAAGCCCGGATGGCCTGGTAAAACTTCGGCCATTTCTGATAGAAACCTGATGACGGATTCCAGTTCCCCAAATTAATATTATAAGTCGCGTAAACATTCCAGGTCAGGTCGATCTCGTCCGAACACCCCAGCCAGGGATCGTCCTGATGCAGATTTGCTGCCGGTATTTGTGAATATACGTTGTACAGGTATTTTTCAGTTTCAATCCGCGAAGCCCAGATCATCTCATCGGTCTTCATATCGTCGGGTTGCTTTTCCAGGTAATCGCATCCGGCGAAAAAGGCTGAGATACATAAAAACAGCCCTATATAGATTCGAATGTTTTTCATCTCCTTAAGTTTTAAAAGTTAGCTCTGATACCAAGATTCATCTTGCGCTGCAACGGATACTTTGACCCGTCGTTGTCTCCGGTTTCCGGATCCCACATTTTCCACTTGGAGAATACGGCTGCATTGTTCACATGCAGATAGATCCGAAGTCCTCTCAGGTGGACTTTCTCAAGAACCCTTTTATTAAAGCTTTTTCCCAGCTCCACATCGGCCAGGCGCAGGAAACTGCCGTCATAAATATTCCGGGTCGATGCCTGCCAGTTATTCGATGAAGTTCCGTTATAGAGCCTTGGATAACGGGCATGCTGATCCGGATTTTCAACGGTCCACCGGTCGAGAGCCTCTTCAAACAGGTTTCCTTTCCCAACGCCCTGGTTAAATGGAATATACGAGCCCCCCAACCGATACGTCACATGGTCCTGGCCACGGAAGAACAGGCCCAGGTCAAAACCTTTGTAATCTACCTGAATGCCGAATCCATAAACAATCTCCGGAACACCCGAATAGCCGATCGGCACCTGGTCGTCGATGGTTATCTGTCCATCGCCGTTGATATCCTTATACTTCACGTCGCCCGGACGGTACTCCCCGAATTTCTGAACGGGACTGTTCCGGATCTCCTCTTCACTTTCAAAAAGGCCGAGGGCAACCAGTCCAAAGTTCTGCTCGTATTTTTGTCCGGTCTCCATCCGATAGGTAAAAGCTTTTTGAGGCTCGTCCTTTTCAATGATCTTATCGCGCGAATAAGTCATATTCCCATACACCTTGACACCCCCGTCCCGGTAACGCTTTGAAAATTCGATGGTCCCGTCAAAGCCGCGGTTGATCATCTCGCCCATATTGGCAAAAGGAGCGGTGATCATCCCGGCAAAGCCCGGTAACGACTCACGCCTGACCAAAATATCGGTACGCCGCTCATGAAAGTAATCGGCTTCGAGCGAAAAGGCGTTGTCAAACATCTTCAACTCCAGCCCCGCGTTCTTCTTAAATCCTTTTTCCCAGGTCAGGTCCGTTACCCCGATCCTGTTTTCGCCTGTCCCTGCATAAGTGGTCCCGTTTTCTCCGAATACATAATTACCCAGCCCGTTCCCATAGATCGACAGGTAGCCATAACGTTCCCCGTTCGGTAACGCTTCCGCCCCGACAAGTCCCATCGAACCTTTTATTTTCAGCACATTGACCGTCTTGCTCAGTGACTGCCAGAAAGGCTCGTTCGAAATCAGCCAGCCTGCTGCTACTGCCGGGAAAAACCCGAAACGGTCTCCTTTAGGAAAGTTTTCCGATCCGTTGTATCCGAGGTTAAATTCGGTCATATACCGGTCGTCGAAAGCATAAGTGGCCCGGTAGGCGATACCTTGTTTTCGGTAAGGCAAGGCAAGAATGGAGGTCGAGGCATTACCGTTCACATAGTCCCGCTGATAATACATGAACATCGATCCCACCCGGTGCTTACCAAACAGGCTTTCATAAATCAGCTGCGCCTTTAACTCCTTGGCACGGTTACTGGCAAGTGACTTGCTGTAACTCATAAATTCCTGACCCTTCTCGATCTCCTTCACAAGAATCTCGCCGGTTTCCACATCCCTGCCCTGCACACCGTAGGTCGACGAAAATTTCCTCCGCTCAATATCGGTCTGATTAAACGCGTCGAACGAATAAGCCGCCTTCAACTTCAGCCCCGGGAGGAGCTTCTTCAAATCCTGATTGATCGTGATCTGGCTCATGATCTGATTCTTATAACTGGAATTGTATCCCGAGCCCATCAACCGTTCGGCCGGGTTCTTTTCACCTATCTGCGAAGGAGCGCCCCAGCCCATGATCTCCTTGCCGTTTAAATCTTTTCCAATCGGAACCTTCACCGGATTCGATACCGGCGTGGCCAGATAAGCATAGTAAAAGAGCATTTCGGCCGGCGTATATGTGTTACTATATAATGGGCCTCCTATTCCCGGCGTATGTAAATCGGTGAGGTAACCCGAAACTTCGATATCCATCACCAACGATTTATTCAGGGTAATGTCAACGTTCGACCGAAAATTGTAGCGTTTCAGGTTGATATTCGAATCATAATCATTTTCCGGGCCGTTCTTCAGATTTCCCAATTCATCCAGATAGCCGAACGACACAAAATAACGGGCAACTTCACCGCCCCCGCGAACGTTGATGGTGGTCTGCGCATTGTTGGAGTACTTCTTAAAGGTTTCATCAAACCAGTTCACGTTGGGATACAAATAAGGATCTGTTCCCAACCGGGTGTTTTCAATATATTCGGGTGAATAGTTTTCACGACCAAGCGCTTCGTTATATAAGCGCGCATAATCCGGTCCGTTAAGGAATTTCGGCATCCGCGGCAAATCAGACACCCCGTACTCCATTTTCAGTTCCACAGATGGTTTTTGCGCCACACCCTTCCTTGAAGTGACCAGCACCACGCCGTTAGCGGCACGTACACCATATACGGCTGTGGCGGAGGCATCCTTCAGGATCGAAATGGATTCGATCTCCTCGACCGACAGGTCACTCATGCTTCGTTCCACCCCGTCGACCAAAATCAGAGGAGTCTTATTGGCCCCAAAAGTAGATATCCCGCGGATCCAGAAGCTGGCCTCATCATTTCCCGGCTCACCGCTTCGCTGAACGACAACGGCTCCGGCCATTTTTCCCGACAAGGCGTTGGTCAGCGAACGGGAAGGAATTTTAATATCGTTCACCGAAATGGCAGAAATCGACCCGATCACACTGGCCTTGCGCTGGGTTCCCATCCCCACTACAACCGCTTCATCCAGGGTCAGCACATCTTCCTGAAGGATGACATCGATGGCTGTCTTGCTTCCTACCTTAAATTCCTGCTCCTTAAAGCCAATGAATGAAAAACGGATGGTCTCGCCTTCTTCCGCTTCCAGCGCGTAGTATCCGGAAGCATCGGTGATGGTGCCCCGTGTGGTCCCGCTGATGCTTACCGTAGCTCCGGGCATCGGAACCCCCTTCGCATCCAGCACCTTACCGCGGATCACCTTTTTCGCAGCCGCCTGTATCTGACTTTTCCCGGGACTTTGCTCTTTCCGCGTGGTCAGTACGATCTGACGATCGATCACCTGATAGACAATATCGGTTCCTCCGAACAACTGGTCAAGGACATCAGAAATCTTCCGATCCTTTGCGCTAATCGAAATAAGACGCTCAGAATCAATCAATTCATTATTATACAAAAAATAATAACTGCTGGATCCTTCAATTTCTTTCAGGACACTCTCCAGTGTACTGTGGGTCGCATCCAGAGAGATCCGCTCCGACTGGGACCATGATCCCTTGGCCAGCAGGTTTAGTGAAGCGCTCAGAAGAATGAACAAAGTTATCTTCATGATCCTTAAAAATTTTCTCAGAATGGCTCCCTGAAGAGCATCCTGCATACAAAACCATTTTTTTTTCATAAATTCGTCCTGTTAAATGTTCATAAATCATTTGTTTAAGTTTATTGCGAGCATTTAATGTGACAGGGGAGTGTTGGGAGCACTGCCCTGTTCCTTTTTTATTTTGAAATTACTCTTTCTGATTGGGCTAACCGGGTTTGCTGCTTAGGATAATTTTGAGCTTCGGGCTAAGCGGATCCGGACTTTCGGGAACTTCTTCAATCCGGTATTCCAGGGGATAGGAAATTGTCAGCAACCTTAAAACCTGCTCGATGCTCTCATTTGTAAACGTACCGGTGAAATGGGATTTCATCAGGTCCTCGTCCTCAATCCGGACAGCGACATTATACCAGAGTTCGAGCTTTTTGGATAATTCTTCAATAGAGGCGTTCAGGAAAACAAGCTTGCCGTCTTTCCATCCGATATATTGCTCAAGATTCGTCTGCTTCTGAATAAGAACCTGCTGATTGTCCTTTTGAAAAGTAACCCGGTCGTACGGGCTCATCTCCGCAATCTTTACCTTTTTATGGTTTTGCTCGTGTTCAAGCACCACTTTGCCATGGACCAGTGTCGTGTTGACGGCCGAGGTCCCCGGAAATGCTTCCACATTGAAAGCGGTGCCAAGAACCCGGATATCCAGATCGGAAGTATGCACAATAAAGGGCGCCTTCCCTGGCTGAACCTCAAAAAAGGCCTCTCCCGACAATTCCACCTGCCGCCGGTCGCCGCTGAATTCCTTCGGAAAATCAAGCCTGCTGTCGGCATTGAGGTTCACCTTCGTACCATCAGGCAATGAAAACGCTGTCCGTTCACCATTGTGGGTGCTGACGCTCTCCGTGAGCAAAGCAACCGGCGAAGCAACCTCCCTGATTTCTTCTGCCACAAAAAAACCAATCATTGCCACCAACAGGGCACCCGCAGCAGCGGGTATCCGAAACCTGACCG
>JBFXKJ010000147.1:0-9803 GCA_050173895.1 Mangrovibacterium sp.
GGTTATCCGGAAAAACCTGAAGCAATGGCTGCTGCGGATACCGCATTATGCCCAACGTTTGCTCGAAGGCCTGGAAGGCCTCGACTGGCCGGAAGGCGTGAAAGATATGCAAAGAAACTGGATCGGCCGTTCGACCGGCGCTGAAGTTGACTTCACTGTCAGCGGGCCGGAACAAAAACTCCGGGTTTATACCACCCGCCCCGATACGCTTTTCGGAGCGACTTACATGGTGGTTTCACCCGAACATCCGCTGGTAAGCCGGTTAACCACTGAGGAACAAAGGGACGAAGTTGAACGGTATGTGCAGTCGGCTTCCCTGAAATCGGACCTGGACCGCACCGAGCTGGCCAAGGAAAAAACCGGTGTGTTTACCGGCAGTTATGCCGTCAACCCGGTCACGGGAAAACAGATCCCCATCTGGGTGGCCGATTATGTGCTGATGGGCTACGGAACGGGAGCCATCATGGCTGTACCGGCACACGACACGCGCGACTTTGAGTTTGCCCTGAAATTCGGCATTCCGGTTATCTGCATCCTGGATCCGCAAGAGGCCGAAACCACCCTTCGGGAGAAGGTGCTGGCCGGAGAGGCCTGCTGGACCGGGGACGGCGTTTACATCAACTCGGCTAATCCGGAATACGGGCTGGATCTGAATGGACTTGGAAAGCAGGAAGGCATCGCCCGTACGATCGCCTGGCTGGAAGAACGCGGAACCGGCAAGGCCACGGTGAACTACAAACTGCGCGACTGGCTGTTCAGCCGCCAGCGCTATTGGGGCGAACCCTTCCCGGTGATCCACTGGGAAGACGGTGAAATTTCGCTGGTCGAAGATCAACTGCCGGTCACCCTGCCCGAACTGGAAAAATTTGAACCGGGCGAAGGCGGCGAATCACCGCTTTCCAACGCAAAAGACTGGCTTTACGTGGTCGATAAAAACGGACGAAAAGGACGAAGGGAAACCAATACAATGCCCCAGTGGGCCGGCTCATGCTGGTATTACCTGCGCTACATCGACCCCCGGAACGACAAGGAAATCTTCGATAAAAAACTGGAAAACTACTGGATGCCGGTCGACCTGTACATCGGTGGCGCCGAACATGCGGTGCTTCATCTGCTCTACGCGCGTTTCTGGCACAAAGTCCTTTTTGATCTGGGCATTGTTTCGACCGGCGAACCGTTTAAAAAGCTCTTCAACCAGGGAATGATCCTGGCCTTTGCCTATGAAACCGCCATGGGAGCCAAAGTAACATCCGACCTGGTGGAAGAACGGGATGGCCGGTTTGTGCACAGGGAGACCGGAGAAGAACTGCGGCAGATCGTGGCAAAAATGTCAAAGTCACTGAAGAACGTCGTGAATCCCGATGATGTTGTTGAACGTTACGGTGCCGACTCGCTGCGCCTGTACGAGATGTTCCTCGGACCGCTGGACGATACCAAACCCTGGTCTGAAAAAGGCGTAAAGGGCGTTTATGGTTTCCTGAACCGGGTATGCCGCTTTTTCGGGGACACTGCAAACCTGCACGAGGATGAAGAAGACAGGGAAGTGCTCAAAACACTTCACCAAACCATTATCAAGGTCGCTGATGACATTGAGAACCTGAAATTCAACACCGCCATTTCCGCACTCATGGTCTTTAACAACCTTGCTCTGAAAAAAGGGAAAGTAAGCAGGCAAACAGCTGACGATTTTGTCAGGATCCTGGCTCCTTTTGCACCCCATCTGGCCGAAGAACTCTGGCATCTGTACGGACACGGCCAAACATTGGCCTATGAACCCTGGCCGCAATCGGACAGCAGCCTGCTGATTGAAGATGCATTTGAATATCCTGTTTCATTCAACGGGAAAGTCCGCTTTAAACTGAACCTGCCTCTCGACATGGCAAAGGAAGAAATGGAGAAGGCGGTACTGGCGAATGATATCGCAAAAAAATGGCTTGGCGCAGGCACTCCAAAGAAAATTATTGTTGTGCCCGGGAAAATCATTAATATCGTCCTCTAAAAAAAAGGATCTTCCTGATTGGAAAGATGATACAATCGAATTGTGTCATCTTTTTATTTATAGTCTTATCAAGGCATTGACAATAAACAAGAACAGATTAAATTTGAAGAAATCCTGAAACTGATGACTTTTACCATTTTTTATCAGGGGGATTCCGTTTTTTTTTGCAGCGTTCAAAAAAGAAGCGGGCAGTAAAGAAACCATTAAAAAGCAGGATACGGAAATGACCGACGAACGGAAACTAAAATTAAAAACCACGCTATTCGATTACGTGATTATCTTCATGGGAATGGCACTGTACGTGCTCTCATGGACCATTTTCCTGATCCCCGCCGAGATTACCGGCGGTGGTATCAGCGGCTTGTCGGTAGTGGTTTTTTACAGTACAAAGATACCGGTAGCGATCACTTACTTTATTATTAATGTATTTCTGGTTCTGATCGCCATCAAGATCCTGGGAGCGAACTTTGGAATAAAAACAATCTTCAGCATGATCGTGGCCACCGTCCTTTTCTGGATCACACCCGGCCTGCTCAAGGAGCCCCTGATCGACGACACCTTTCTCTCGGCCATTCTTGGCGGCATGATGGGTGGAATCGGGATCGGCATCGTATTCACACGGGGAGGAAGCACGGGAGGCACCGATATCATTGCCATGATCATTAACAAATACCGCAACATCAGTCCGGGAAGGATCATTCTTTACTGCGATGTGATTATCATTGCTTCGAGCTACTTTGTATTCTTTGCTCCCGAGAAGATGGTTTACGGCTATGTGACCATGGCTGTGGTCTCCTATACCATCGATGCTTTCCTGAGCGGCTCAAATGCGTCGGCACAAATTTTTATTTTTTCGAAAAAATTTGACGAAATTGCAGACTTTATTAACCGGTATGCCGGCCGGGGTGCCACGATCATGGACGGGACAGGGTGGTACACCAAGGAGCATGTAAAAATCGTGATGACCGTCGTTCGAAAGCGGGAAGCGAGTTTGATTTTCCGGAAATTAAAGGAAATTGACCCCGATGCCTTTATTTCGATGGCGAGCGTCATGGGAGTTTACGGCAAAGGCTTTGAGAACATTAAAATCTGAAGAAACAGCCATAAGAACCGGCCAATGCACAGGCGGACGTTCCCTATGGCGGTAAAAAAATTACGACAACGATGAGGAAATACATTGCCGAAATTATCTTTTTGTTACTGGTCATTGGTATCCTGGCATGGGTCTTTACACAATTTGAAAGCAAAAAAACGGTCCGTCAGAAACCGGCTGTCGTCCTTGCACCACCTCCGGCCATGAAGTTTGGCTTCCCCGTCGATTCCTTTATGATTGAGGAGTCGGTCGTCAAAAGCGGGCAGAATTTATCGGATATCCTTTCACGGCAAGGCGTATCCATGCAGGACATCGACCACATTGCCCGCAATTCTTTTTCTGTATTCGACGTCCGGAAAATGAAAACCAATAACCATTATTATTTTTTTACATCGAAAGACAGCCTGAGGGGAAAGAAATATTTCATTTACGAGATCGACCCGGTCGAATATGTTGTTTACTCACTGACCGACAGCCTGGCAATCGTTAAGGCAAAAAGACCGGTGACCAGGAAAGTCAGAAATGCCTCGGGAACCATCCACTCCTCCTTGTGGAATACGATGGAGGAGAATAACCTGAGTCCGATGCTTGCCCTGGAGATGAATGATATTTATCAATGGTCGATCGACTTCTTTGGTATTCAGAAAGGAGACCAGTTCCGGATCATTTATGAGGAAACCCTGGTCGATACGGTTTCGATCGGCATCACCGGCATATTTGCCTGTCATTTCCGGCATGCCGGCGAAGATTTTTATGCCTTCCGGTTCGCCCATCAAGACACCATTACCTATTATAATGAAAAAGGCGAGAACCTGCAGAAAGCCTTTCTGAAAGCGCCGCTTGAATTTTCACGGATCAGTTCCCATTTTAGTCACAGCCGCCTGCATCCGGTGTTGAAGTTCAGGCGTCCGCATCACGGGATCGACTATGCAGCGGCTTCCGGCACGCCTGTCCGGTCGATCGGATCCGGCGTCGTGATCAGGAAAGGATATCAGGCAAGCGGAGGCGGTAACTTTCTGTACATCAAGCATAATTCCGTATACACGACCTGTTACATGCACCTGAAAGGATTTGCAAAAGGAATTGCCCCCGGTATCCGGGTCAAACAAGGGCAACTGATCGGATATGTGGGAAGCACCGGACTGGCCACCGGCCCTCATCTGGATTTTCGGGTATTTAAAAACGGCACACCGATCGATCCGCTCAAGGTAAAATCGGAACCAGGAAAGCCCGTTGCAAAAGAAAACCTCCCCTTGTTCACTGAACAGAAAGATTCGCTGATGACTGAGCTGCAGAAAATTGATCTGCAACCCGCCGGCTTGTAAGCGCGGACTAATCCATCTCCATCCGCACCCATGCCCCACAGCTTAGAAGGCTGTTGGTCTGCCCTTCAGGCGATGCCCGTCTTCAGAGCCGGTTTCTTCGTTTTATGCCTCTTCTGCTTCCTGGCCTGCCTTCAGCAGCACCTGCCCGATCACTCTTGGGTAATGTTCGTATTCCAGCTGATGTATTTTCTGCGCCAGGGTATCGGCCGTATCGGAAGGATCGACCGGACAGCGGGCCTGAAAAATAATCTCTCCTTCATCATACCGCCCGTTCACATAATGGATGCTGATCCCGCTTTCCCTGTCTTTGTTTTTCAGTACGGCTTCGTGAACAAACCGGCCATACATGCCCTTCCCTCCATACTTAGGCAACAGCGCGGGATGAATGTTCACGACGATGAATTCCTCCGTCAGGCTCGCAGGCAGCAGCCAAAGAAAGCCGGCCAACACAATCATGTCGACTTTTCGGTCACTGAGGGTCTCCAGAACCTCAATACTGCGGTACAATTCGTCCCTGCCAAAAGTAAACGTCTCTATCCCCAGCTTTTCTGCCCGAATCAGGGCATAAGCATCTTCATTGTTTGACCAGAGAGAATCGACGGTAATATCCCTGCTGTTTTTGAAATATTCAATAATATTCTGCGCATTTGTTCCTGATCCAGAGGCAAATATCGCTACTCTTTTCATAATAAAATTCTTTTTGATACCAATTTTGAATTTTAGAATGGTTTGTTCAATTATAGTGCCCCCTATAGGATAACCGGCTGTCCAAACCACTATTTATTTCAAAAATTCTTTGAAATATTTTGGGTAAATTTATTACTTTGCACCGGATTTTTTAAAAAATAAAATTGAATATTAACTTAAAATTAGAACTATGTCTGACGTTGCAGCAAAAGTAAAAGCAATTATTGTCGACAAATTAGGTGTTGACGAAAGCGAAGTGACCAATGAAGCTTCTTTTACAAATGATCTTGGTGCAGATTCACTTGACACGGTTGAACTGATCATGGAGTTTGAAAAAGAGTTTGATTTGGCAATTCCTGACGATCAGGCCGAAAAAATTTCAACTGTCGGGGAAGCGATCGCACACATCGAAGCAAACATCAAAAAGTAATAAATCAGACTTTATGGAATTTAAACGGGTAGTTATTACCGGACTGGGAACCATTAATCCGCTTGGTAATTCTATTCAGGAATATTGGGAAGGGCTTAAAAAAGGGGAAAGTGGAGCAGGAACCATCAGCAGGATGGATATTACGCTGCACAAGACTCAGTTTGCATGTGAAATAAAAAATTTTGATCCCTCCTTATATGTGGAAAAGAAAGAGGTTCGTAAACACGACCTCTTTACTTTATACGCATTTGGCGCAGTGCATCAGGCGATGGAAGATTCAGGGCTTGACCTTGAAACTTTCAACAAGGAGCGCGGCGGTGTGATTTGGGGAGCCGGGATCGGGGGATTGCAGACCTTTTACGAGGAAGTCCGGGATTATGATCTGACCCGTCCTAAGTTTAGTCCTTTCTTTATTCCCAAGATGATTGCCAACATTGCCGGTGGATTGATTGCCATCCGGTATGGTTTCAATGGTCCAAATTTCACTACCGTATCAGCTTGCGCGTCGTCCACGCACGCCATGATTGAAGCGATGAACCTGATTCGTTTAGGGAAAGCCGATCTTTTCATTACGGGAGGATCGGAAGCAGCCATTAATGAAGCAGGTTTATGCGGGTTCAATTCCATGCGGGCGCTCTCCACGCGCAATGATGACCCTAAAACCGCTTCCCGCCCGTTCGACAAAGACCGTGATGGTTTTGTGATGGGAGAAGGCGCGGGAGCACTGATCTTTGAGGAGTATGAACATGCTGTTGCCCGCGGTGCAAAGATTTACGCTGAAATTGTGGGCGGCGGGATGTCGGCAGATGCCTTCCATATGACTGCGCCGGATCCGGAAGGCAAAGGCGCTTCACTGGTTATGAAATGGGCAATTGAAGATGCAGGCATTAAGCCGGAGGATATTGATTACATCAATGTTCACGGGACTTCTACTCCTCTGGGAGACATTGCTGAACCGAAAGCAATTAAAAGTTATTTTGGCGATCACGCCTATAAACTTAGCATCAGTTCCACGAAATCAATGACTGGTCATTTGCTGGGGGCCGCAGGTGCCGTAGAAGGCATCGCATCTATTCTGGCTCTTCAACATGGAATCATCCCGCCGACGATCAATCATTTCACCGACGATCCGGAAATCGACAATAAGCTTGATTTCACGTTTAATACAGCAAAAAAGCGTGACATCCGGTACGCGTTGAGTAACACATTTGGTTTTGGGGGCCATAATGCCACGGTAATTTTCAAGAAATTTTAAATCGTGATAAAAACGATCGTTCAACAAATAAAGCTCTTTTCTGCTCCCGGAAAAGAGTTTTATTTCTTTCTTAAATCATTGTTTGGGTTTCCGCCTTCCAATCTTCAGCTATATGAAACTGCGGTGATCCACCGGTCGGCATCCAGGCTTGATTCCCAAAAAAACTGGGTGAACAACGAGAGGCTCGAATATTTGGGAGATGCGATTCTGGGCGCTGTGATCGCAGAATTTCTTTACAACCGGTTTCCCAATCAGGATGAAGGTTTTCTTACGCAAATGCGTTCCAAGCTGGTTAACCGGAGCTTTCTGACAGAACTGACCTATCAGACGGGTTTGAACAACTATATTAAATCGAACACGAATAACACCCAGGAGAACAGCCACATATACGGGGATGCGCTGGAAGCGCTCATCGGAGCATTATACCTCGACAAAGGATATCAGTTGACAAGGCAGTTCATTACCCGGAAATTACTCCTTAAATATGTGGATCTGCGCGCCATTCAGTTCGTCAATACGAATTATAAGAGCCAGCTCATCGAATGGAGCCAGAAGAATAAAAAGGAGATCAATTTTGAGACTACCGAGCATCACCAGGGGGACCGGCAGCCCAGCTTTATATCGGTGATCACGATCGACGGAGAGATAATTGGCCAGGGGAAAGGCACTTCGAAAAAAGAAGCCCAGCAGAACGCTTCGCAAAAAGTGATGGAGACCCTGCGGATGCAGTTCCCCGGAACCTTTTAGAGCAGCAGGCGGCAGCCTGAGGGTCGTTGGAGACCTTTATTCCGGACTCATTTTGCAGCGCTCATTACGCTCAGTGTTAAAGATTGTTAAGCCCCTGATCAGGATTTTTGCGAAAGGTTATCTTTGCATTATGAACAGGAAGGTTATTATTACGCTGATCATATTTATGATCCTGGTTATGACCAGTTTGATTCTGGTCCAGACCTATTCTCTGACGAAGGCTTTTCAGATTAGGGAGGAGCAATTTGACCAGACCGTTTCGAGAACCCTGAAGAAAGTGATCGACCGGCTGGAGGCAGCTGAGGTGTATAAAATACTGACAGGGACAACCGGACCGGCCCGAAAAGGCAGCGGATTTTTAGCCGGGGGCGAACTTCCGGCCGGGCGATCGCAAAATGATATCAGCATTTCGTTTCAATATTCACAACGCAGCGCGTCGTCAGTTTACGGGAAGGAAGAACTGATCCAATATTCCGGAAGCCTGAGCATCGAAAGTACCGAACGGGGTCATCCCGGCGACTTTCCAAGTGCGTTCGACCTGATGCATGAGCAGGATAATTATATTGCGCAACAGTTTGAACGGAGGATGCAGGACCAGGCCGAGTACTTCCGGATTGCCCAAAACAGGAACCTCATGACACAGCTTCCCCTGAAAGAACGGATCAGCCAGCAGCAACTGGAGCATCTTTTAAGGACCGAGTTCCGGAGCAGCAACATCGATCTGAATTTCAAATACGCCGTAAAAAGCTACTCCCAGGGATCCGAGCAAATGATCTTTGGAAGCAGGAACTATAATCCGGATGTCCGGAAAGAATACAGGGAACCATTATTTCCCCGTGACCTCGAGCCGAAAGGGGATTACCTGCGTGTTTACTTTCCAAAACGCGACACCTATCTGTTGAGGGCAACCGGTGTGATGCTCATTCCAACCATCATCCTCACAGCGATGCTCATCGGGATCTTCACTTATACGATCATGATCATCCTGAAGCAAAAAAAGCTGTCGATGATCAAGAACGACTTCATCAATAACATGACCCATGAGCTGAAGACGCCTATTTCAACCATCTCCCTGGCCAGCCAGATGCTACACGACAACAGCATTTCAAACTCTCCGAAAATGACCGAGCATATCTCCAGCATCATCCTGCAGGAAAGCAAGAGGCTGAGTTTTCAGGTGGAGAAGGTTCTTCAGATGGCAATTTTCAATGAAGGGAGGCTGAAATTAAAATTCAAGGAAATCCATTTTCATGAGCTTATTAATAATGTTATTCATAACTTTGAATTACGGGTAAAAAGCAAAGACGGGAAGCTGGAAGCAGAACTTCTTGCCGGTAATGACCTGATCAAGGGTGACGAGGTTCATCTGACCAATGTGATCTTCAACCTGTTTGACAATGCGGTGAAATACAGCAGGGAAAAACCGGAGATCCAGATCAGGACCGAAAATAAGAACGGGCAGTTGCTGGTGTCAGTAAAAGACAATGGCATCGGCATTGCAAAGGAGCATCTGGAGCAGATTTTCGAACGGTTTTTTCGGGTCCCTACGGGAAACGTGCATGATGTAAAAGGCTTCGGTCTTGGACTGAGTTATGTGAAAAAGATCGTCGAATCGCACCAGGGGAAAATTAAGGCTGAAAGCGTCCTCAACAAAGGAACGAAATTTGTTATTTTCTTTCCGCTCGGTGTCACTCAACAGAAATAACCGTTTGTGTTAAGCGGATGCGGGTCAAAAGGCAGGTTGAAACCTTGCCGGCTGGCAGAAACGGCTAACAAATAAAAAAATGGAAACAAAAGCAAAACTCTTATTGGCTGAAGATGACGAGAATCTTGGCTTGTTGTTAAAGGAATACCTGATTGCCAAGGGTTATAATACCGATCTCTACGGAGATGGAGAGGTTGCCTATGCCGGCTTCAAGAAGCATGAATACCACCTTTGCATCCTTGATATCATGATGCCGAAAAAAGACGGGATCAGCCTGGCCCGGGATATCAGGCTCATCAACCAGGAAGTTCCCATCATCTTTCTGACAGCAAAGAATCTGAAGGAGGATGTGTTGGAAGGTTTTAAGATCGGAGCCGACGATTACATCACCAAACCCTTCAGCATGGAAGAACTGATTTTCCGGATCGAGGCAATTTTGCGCAGAACCAGCCAGGAGGGCAAGGCACCCGATCAGGCGGTTTATAAGCTGGGACGATATACCTTCGATCCGAGGAAGCAGATCCTGATCAATGAAGGGGAAGACGAACCTGTCAAACTGACC
>JBFXKJ010000148.1:0-9726 GCA_050173895.1 Mangrovibacterium sp.
CACACACTCCCAGCGCCCCGAACGTCAGGATGTGGCCCGGGATGGCCCGCGCTTTCCCGCTCTTGTCGTACATGCCGATCCGGGGGCCCAGAACACTCGCTCCGGCCAGCGCAATCCACCCGCCGACCGAATGGACCACCGTAGAACCGGCAAAGTCGTGAAACGGTGTCGCCATCTGTGATAACCAGCCGCCGCCCCAGACCCAGTGCCCCGAAATGGGATAGATAACGGCTGTGATGATGATCGAATAGATCAGGTACGATTTAAATTCGATCCGTTCTGCTACCGCTCCCGAAACAATGGTGGCCGCCGTGGCTGCAAACACGGTCTGAAAGATCAGGAACGCCTCAGCCGGAATGGACCCTTCCCAGCCGTTGCTGAAAAACAGGTCAGGCATTCCAATGAAGCCCGCCTGATCCAGCCCAAACATCAGGCTGAACCCGATCACCCAGAACAGGATCGAACCAAAGGCAAAGTCGATGAGGTTTTTCGACAGGATATTCACTGTGTTTTTATGCCGGGTGAAGCCTGTTTCGACCATCGCGAATCCGGCCTGCATGAAAAATACCAGTGCGGCCGCGATTAACACCCACAGTGCATCAAGTGATGCTGCAAGCTCACCTGTAGACTTTGACAGGCTTTCCAATGTCAATATTTCTTCCATAGTCATGTCTTTTTTCTGTTATACTTCCTGTCCTTTAATAAAAAGGGATTCATCGCCAAACTCGCCGGTACGGATGCGGTACGATTCCTCTATGTCCGATACAAAGATCTTCCCGTCGCCGATTTCCCCCGTCCTTGCCGACTTCATGATCGCCAGAACGGTTTTTTCCACATTCTTGTCGCGGACAATGACCGACAACATGGTCCGTTCGATTGTGCCCGTGTCGTACACTACGCCGCGGTATGCCCGCTCTTCCCGGGTTTGTCCGACTCCCCGGACATCCCAGAAGGAGAAAAATTCGATGCCCGCATCGCGAAGCGCTTCGCATACGTCATCGAATTTTGTCTTCCGGATAATTGCATCTATTCGTTTCATTGCTGTATAATTTATGGGTGAATTACAATTTGCGGAACTAGAGGCTCAGTCCGACAACCACATATAACTGCTCTTTCTCCGGGTTCAGGATCACCTGTCCGAATACCGGAAGCGAAAAGCTCTCGCTGATCTTGATTTCTCTCGTTGTGCCGATCCCTACATGGCACACATTGAAATCTCCGTCAGAGGTGTGCCAGCCATCGCCCGCACCCACGCTGAGACTGAAGTTTTCAAAGGCATAGCCGGCCTGAAAATACAGGTCATCGCCTGCCGACGCGGGTACCGGCGCTTCGTTCAGAATATAATTCGCACTCAGGCTTAATCCCCCCGTGGCGTAACCTGCATTTACCTCATAGGCATTCGAGTTTTCATCAAAAAGTTTCGAACCTTCCGAATTTGGCAAAAAGTAATCGGTTATGCCGATGCTCAGCCCGTTTGAAAAAGCATAGGAAAAATACGGATCGGCTTCGGCATAGCCGTTCGCATCGAACGATCCCCATACGCCAACAGTCAGGCCACCCGTATTAAACTTTATGGAAGGCTGAAGCGCCGGACCGGTACCCAGCTTCGTACCCCGCCAGATATAATTGCTGACGATATCCATACCCGCTGTCCAGGAACTCTCCTGAGCCTGTACGTGCATCGCCGAAATCAGTATCAATCCGGTTGTGAATGTCAGTAGCATCTTTTTCATGTTCTTTGAGATTTTAGTTTGAATTAATAAAGTATTTCTGATAAAATGATTGTATATGAGCTAATAAAATATCATATCGATAATAAAAATATTCATTTGATGACATCGGTTCAAAAATAGTTTAATTTTAACAGATAAATGGTAAAAATGTATGAAATGACCTGAATTAATGAAAAATTAACAAATAAATGGTTATTTTTATGGGGGTATTAACTCAAAAAGTAATAAAAATGAAGAATGAAACTATTAAAATATAGGGGTATATTTAAAAAAGGATAAAAAAATGAGTAAAGGGTATTGATTTTGCCAGGAGGGCGGTTTGGTCGCAGCGGTTTTTTCTGTGTTGAACGATGCTTGTCTGCGGGGTGGTTCAGCAAAGAAAAATGAAACGAGCATGGAAGCCGCAGTTTACGCCCGGGTATGGAAGGATTTTTAATGAATTGAAGTATCTTTGCCCAAAATTGCTGCAATCATGAAGCTTTGGGACAAGGGTTATACGGTCAATAAACTCATTGAAGAGTTTACCGTGGGCAAAGACCGTGAAATGGACCTCTATCTGGCCAGATACGATGTGCTCGGTTCGATGGCCCATGCCATTATGCTGGAATCAATCGGTTTGCTGGAAAAAGAGGAGCTTGAAAAATTGCTGACCGCGCTGAAAGCAATCTATGAAATGGCAGAACAGGGGCGGTTCGTGATCGGGGAGGGCATTGAGGATGTTCATTCGCAGGTGGAAACCATGCTTACCCGCCAATTGGGCGAAACCGGCAAGAAGATCCACAGCGGCCGGTCCAGAAACGATCAGGTACTGCTCGATCTGAAACTTTTTGCACGAAGTGAAATTCAGGAAATCGTTGCCGGCGGCAAAGAACTGTTCGATATCATGATCGCGCAGGCGGAGCAGTACAAGGATTGCCTGATGCCGGGCTACACGCATCTGCAGGTGGCCATGCCGTCGTCGTTCGGATTGTGGTTCAGTGCGTATGCGGAAAGCCTTGCCGATGACTTCTTATTGCTGCAGGCAGCTTATCGGATTGCAAACCAAAATCCCCTGGGATCGGCGGCGGGATACGGTTCTTCCTTCCCTCTCGACCGGCAGATGACAACCGACCTGCTTGGATTTGAGCAGATGAATTACAATGTGGTATATGCGCAGATGGGCCGCGGAAAAATGGAGAAAACGGTGGCTTTTGCCCTTTCCTCCGTTGCTGCTACCCTGTCGCGTATGGCTTTTGACGTTTGCCTGTTCATGAGCCAGAACTTTGGTTTTGTCAGGCTCCCCGACGAACTGACGACCGGATCGAGCATTATGCCGCATAAAAAGAATCCCGATGTATTCGAGCTTTTGCGCTCCCGTTGTAACCGGATCCAGGCACTGCCGTCGCAGATCACCCTGATGGTGAACAACTTGCCGTCAGGCTACTTCCGGGACCTTCAGCTGCTCAAGGAAGATTTCCTTCCGGCTTTCGGCGAACTGAAATCGTGCATGAAAATTGCTGCCTTTGCCCTCTCGGGAATGGAGATCCGGAAAGATATCCTGGATGATGAACGTTACCGGTATGTTTACAGCGTTGAAGATGTAAACCGGCTGGTCATGCAGGGCATCCCCTTTCGTGATGCCTATCGCCAGGTGGGCATGCAGATCCAGGAGGGAAATTACACGCCCGATAAGGAAATCAGGCATACCCATCAGGGAAGTTTGGGAAACCTCTGTTTGAGCGGTATCCGCGCAAAAATGGACAGCGTGATCGCACAGTTTGATTTTGACAGCACCAATCAGGCCATCAGCAAGTTGCTCCGTTAGAATAAAGTTAATTAATTGTTACCCTATACACAAGGCAACCCTCCGGGCTGCCTTTCTTTTTTTACCTAAGCCATTGTCTTATTGCACATTGTAAAATACTTGAAAACAACAAGTGTTAAGGGTATGTTATAAATTAGTTTTTTTGGGCGTATAATTTGACGCTGTATATTTTTTGGCTACTTTTGCTTTCACTTCGTTAGAATTTAAGATGTTTTTCTGATAGTTTGTAAGGTTTAGAACCAAATATCATGATTTTGTGCTATTGTTTGGTCACAACAAGCATACGATCGGAACAGGATACGAGGCGGGTAATTTTTAAAAGGAGAAAAGATGCAGTTTAGATTTCCAAAGGCTCAGGGGATGTATGATTCAGCCAATGAGCATGACAATTGCGGGATTGGTTTTGTGGCGCATATCAAGGGTGAAGCGTCACACGATATCGTGATGCGCGGACTCAGTGTTCTGGAGAACCTGGACCACCGCGGAGCGACCAGTGCCGATAACGCCACCGGTGACGGAGCGGGCATTCTGATGCAGATCCCGCATCATTACTTCAAAGAGGTTTTAAAGATTCAGCTTCCGGAGGCCGGACAATATGGCACGGGACTGATCTTCTTGCCGCAGAAGAGCAGCGAAGCGGATAGCTGTCTGGATATCCTGACCAAATATATCGGGGAAGAAGGGCTCCGGTTGATTGCCTACCGGGACGTGCCGGTCGACAGTTCGGCGCCGGGAGAGATTGCCAGGCGGACCGAGCCGGTGGTGAAGCAGGTCTTTGTTAAAGGGCATCTGGAACAGGAAGCGCTGGAACGCAAGTTATATGTGATCAGGAAGCTGACCGAGCATGCCGTGGCAAAATCGGCTCTCGATCAGAAGGAGGCATTCTACCAGCCGAGCTTCTCCTCGAAAGTGATCGTCTATAAGGGGATGCTGACGCCGGCTCAACTCCGCAGCTACTATAAGGATATTGAACATCCTGAGTTTAAGTCGGCCATTGCGCTGGTACACTCGCGTTTCAGTACGAACACCTTCCCGACCTGGGATCTGGCTCAGCCTTTCCGTTATCTGGCGCACAATGGCGAGATCAACACCGTTCAGGGAAACCGCAAATGGATGCAGGCCCGCGAAGCCTTGCTCAAGTCGGAGATCTTCGGCGATGACCTGAAAAAGATCCTGCCGGTGATCGAGGAAGGCAAGTCTGACTCCGCTTCGTTCGATAATGTGCTGGAGTTCCTCCACATGACGGGCCGGTCGCTGCATCATGCCCTGTGTATGATGATCCCCGAGTCGTACAACGAAAAGAATCCGATACCGGAAAGCCTGAAGGCTTTCTATGAATACCATTCCACGATCATGGAACCCTGGGATGGCCCCGCGTCTATGGTGTTCTCGGACGGCCGTTATATCGGCGGGACCCTCGACCGGAACGGCCTTCGTCCCTCCCGCTATGTGATCACCAAAAACAACCTGATCGTTATGGGGTCCGAAACCGGCGTTCAGCAGTTTGCTCCTGAAGAGATCAAGGAAAAAGGGCGGTTGCGCCCGGGAAAGATCATGCTTATCGATACCCGGCTTGGCATCATCATCCCTGACGGGGAGGTCAAGGACCAGCTCAGTCGGCGAAACCCATACGAAATGTGGCTGAAGGGTAACCGGATCCGGATGAAGGACATTAAAGTGAAACAACGGGTGCCCTCTGTCGTGGACAATTTTGAGACCCTCGTTAAGGTATTTTCCTACTCAAAGGAAGACATGTATGAGCTGATCCAGGGAATGGCGGCATCGGGAGCGGAAGCCACCAGTTCAATGGGGAACGATGCCCCCATTGCGATTTTCTCGGAAAAGCCGCAACACTTTTTCAATTACTTTAAACAGATGTTTGCACAGGTGACCAATCCCGCCATCGACCCCATCCGGGAAGGGCTGGTCATGTCGCTGACCAATTATATTGGCTCGCTGCACTCCAATATTCTGAAAGAAAGCCAGAATCACTGTAAGCTGATCAAGTTCGACAGTCCGCTGATCACCAATACCGACCTGGGAAAGATCAAGGATCTGAAGGATGAAATGTTCTCCCATCAGACCATACCGATGGTTTTTCCTGCCAGTGAGGGCGAAGCAGGTTTCAGGAAGTCGTTCGGCGAGATGCTGGCTATGGCGGAGAAAGCAGTCGATGAGAAGAAGAATTTCATCATTCTTTCCGACCGCAGTGTGGATGAGGCACATGCGCCGATGCCTTCGCTGCTGGCTGTAGCCGCTGTTCATCACCATCTGATCGCAAAGAAAAAGAGGATGCAGGTGGGGATTATTGTCGAAACGGCCGAACCCCGCGAAGTGAATCATTTCGCCCTGTTGCTGGGCTATGGCGCCAGTGTCATCAACCCCTACATGGCTTTTGCCGCGATCGATTACCTGGTGAAAGAAGGAAAGATCGAAACCGATTATGTGAGCGCCCGCACCAATTATATGAAGGCGGTCGACAAGGGGCTGCTTAAGATCATGTCGAAGATGGGTATTTCGACGCTCCGTTCGTACCATGGCGCCCAGATGTTTGAAGCTGTCGGGGTGAGCCGGGAGCTGACCGAAAAGTACTTCACCGGGACCGCTTCCCGCCTCAGCGGCATCGGCTTCGCGGAAATTGCAGAGGAATACCGGCGCATGCACAGCGCTGCCTATCGGAAGTCTGCTTCGGACGACTTGTTCCACTTTGAAAATTCGGGTGTGTATGCCTGGAGAAAATATGGCGAGCATCATGCCTGGAACCCGGAAACGATTGGCTTGCTGCAGTGGGCGACACGGACCAACGATTACGCGAAATACAAGGAATACAGCATGGCGGTTCAGAACGACAACCGCAAGCCGGCATTTATCCGCGGGTGTTTCAATTACCGGAAGAACCCGATACCGCTCAGCCGCGTCGAACCGGCCGAAGCCATCATGAAACGCTTTGTGACCGGAGCCATGTCGTACGGCTCCATCAGCAAAGAGGCGCATGAAACCCTGGCCACTGCCATGAATACCATCGGCGGAAGAAGCAATACCGGAGAAGGCGGGGAAGATGCCGAACGATTCGGCACCATCCGACAGAGCGCTATCAAACAGGTCGCATCGGGCCGTTTCGGGGTGACAAACAACTACCTTACCAATGCACATGAACTGCAGATCAAGATTTGTCAGGGGGCAAAACCGGGTGAAGGCGGACAGCTCCCCGGATTCAAGGTGAACAAGATCATCGCCAGGACCCGGAATTCAACCCCGGGTATCACGTTGATTTCACCACCGCCCCATCATGATATTTATTCGATCGAAGATCTGGCACAATTAATATATGACCTGAAGGTGACCAACCCCAAAGCCAAGGTTTCGGTCAAGCTGGTAGCCGAAGCAGGGGTGGGAACGGTGGCTGCAGGGGTGGCCAAAGCCTATGCCGACCTGATCACCATCTCCGGCGGCGAAGGTGGTACCGGAGCCAGCCCGGCCAGCTCCATCAAACATGCGGGACTGCCACTGGAAATGGGTATCGCCGAAGCCCAGCAAACCCTGGTGATGAATAATCTTCGCGGAAGGGTTAAGCTGCAGGTCGACGGCCAGCTTAAGAACGGCCGGGATGTGGTGGTTGCCGGCTGCCTTGGAGGCGAAGAATTCGGCTTTGCAACTTCTGCCCTGATCACCATGGGATGCGTCATGATGCGCAAATGCCATCTGAATACCTGCCCGGCAGGGATTGCTACCCAGGACAAGGACCTGCGCAAGCGTTTTATCGGAAAGGCTGAGTTCGTGGTCAACTTCTTTCGCTTCGTAGCCGAAGAGGTCCGCGAGATCATGGCCGAAATGGGGATCGAAAAATTCGATGACCTGGTGGGACGGGCCGATCTGCTGGAGGCAGACCCGGAAGTGACCAACTGGAAAATGAAAAACATCGATTTTTCAAAGATCCTGCACCTGCCGGCTGAAGCAAAGGAACACGACATTCATCATACCTATCCGAACATCAAGTCGATCGATGATCATCTCGATTATAAGCTGATCCTGGATGCCGGGAAGGCCATCAAGGGGAAGGAAAAAGTATGGATTTCGTATTCCATTGCCAACACCGACCGGACCATTGGCGCCATGCTCTCGGGCGAGATCTCCAGAAGGCATGGTGAGACGGCCCTTCCTGAAGATACCATTAACTGCACCTTCCACGGAACAGCGGGGCAGAGCTTCGGCGCATTCCTGGTGAAGGGGGTTAGTTTCAGGCTGGAAGGCGACGCGAACGATTATACCGGCAAGGGACTATCGGGCGGCAAGATCGTCGTGGTTCCGCCTATCGGATCGACTTTCCTCCCTGAAGAGAACATCATCATTGGAAATACCACCTTCTACGGTGCTACCAGCGGTGAAGCCTACATACGGGGTGTGGCCGGAGAGCGGTTTTGTGTCCGTAATTCGGGAGCAAAGGCCGTGGTCGAAGGAACCGGCGACCATTGCTGCGAATATATGACCGGGGGACGGGTGGTCGTGCTGGGCAAAACCGGCCGCAACTTTGCCGCCGGTATGAGCGGAGGGATCGCTTACGTTTTGGACCTCGACGGCGACTTTGATTATTACTGCAACAAGGGACTGGTGGAACTGACCCATCTGGAGGATCGCTCCGACGTGGACGAACTCCAGGAAATGATCAGCAAACACCTGTTATTCACGCAAAGCAACCTGGCTGCAAAGGTGCTGACAAATTGGGATGAATACCTTCCCCGCTTTGTGAAGGTGATCCCGTTCGAGTACAAGAAAGTGCTGGAAGAGGTGAAACTCAGAGAAATTGAACGGAAACTGCAGCTTACCGAAGACGATCCGACCCGGCACGAATAAAAAAAAATAGAAACCGATTAGAGACAAGAGTTATGGGAGATCCAAAAGGGTTTATGAAGGTAGCCCGTAAAACGAGCGGCTACCGGCCTTTACATGAACGAATATATGATTACGGGGAAGTGGAACAGACCCTGAATGAAGATGACCGCCGGCTGCAGGCATCCCGTTGTATGGATTGCGGGGTACCGTTTTGCCACTGGGGATGCCCGGTAGGGAGCAAGATCCCCGAATGGCAGGATGCCCTGTACCGCAAAAACGACCGCGAAGCTTACGAGATCCTGCATTCGACAAACAGCTTTCCCGAGATCACGGGAAGGATTTGTCCTGCACCTTGCGAGAAATCCTGCGTGCTGGCCATTCACAATGAGCCGGTGACCATCCGCGAGAATGAGTGTTCCACGGTTGAACGCGCCTTCGCCAACGGCTACATTCTTCCTAACCCGCCGAAAGTGAGGACCGGAAAAAAAGTAGCGGTGATCGGATCAGGACCTGCCGGGCTGTCGGCTGCCGACCTGTTGAATCGCGCCGGTCATACCGTGACGGTGTTTGAAAAAAATGACGCGATCGGCGGACTGCTGCGATATGGCATTCCCGACTTCAAGCTGAACAAGGGGATCATCGACAGGAGGCTGAACGTGTTCAGGGCGGAAGGCATGATCTTCAGGACCGGCGTTCGCGTTGGCACCGATATTACGGCTGATGAGCTGTTATCGGAATTCGATGCCGTGCTGCTGGCCATGGGCTCGGAAAGCCCGCGCGACCTGACTGTGACCGGACGCGAGCTGAAGGGCGTTCATTTTGCCATGGATTTCCTCACCCAGCAAAATAAGGTGGTGGCCGGTAAAAAGATCGGCGATCAGGAAAGGCTTACTGCGGAGGGAAAACATGTGTTGGTGATCGGCGGTGGCGACACCGGTTCCGATTGCGTCGGTACATCGATCCGCCAGAAAGCTGCCAGCGTGACGCAGATCGAAATCCTGCCCAAGCCTCCGGTTGAAAGGGCGGGGAACAACCCCTGGCCTTACTGGCCCAACACGCTGCGGACTTCCAGCTCGCACGAGGAAGGGTGTGAACGGAAATGGGCGATCTCTACCAGACGGCTGATCGGCGAAAACGGAGTGGTAAAACAGGCCGAGATCGTCGAAGTAAGCTGGGATAAGGACGAAAAAGGACGCTGGATCATGAGCGAGGTCCCCGGAACGGAGCAGATCATCAACGCCGATCTGGTGCTGCTTTCAATGGGATTCACCAGCCCTGTCCGCACGGGGCTGATCGAGTCGCTTGGCGTGGCCCTGGACGAACGGGGAAATGTGAAGGTGAACACGGGAAAACAAAGTT
>JBFXKJ010000149.1:0-9605 GCA_050173895.1 Mangrovibacterium sp.
TTCCCTTGCCGTGTCGTAAAAGCGGCGGAGCATCTTATTGTCGCTTCCCATGCGTTTATTCAGTTGATCGCGATAGCCATCCCAGTCGGTGATCTGCCTCCGTGCCACACCCGATTCCATGGCTGCTTTCGCCACAGCAGGGGCAACAGTTGTCAGCAGCCGCGGATCGAGCGGTTTGGGAATGATATAATCGCGGCCAAAGCTCAGTCTTTTCAGGTTATAGGCGGCATTGACCACATCCGGGACGGGCTTTTTGGTTAATTCGGCAATGGCCCGCACGGCCGCCACTTTCATCTCCTCATTGATGCTGACAGAACGGCAATCCAGCGCTCCGCGAAAGATGTAAGGAAACCCCAAAACATTGTTGATCTGATTGGGATAGTCTGACCGGCCGGTCGCCATGATCACATCGTGACGGGCAGCCATGGCGTCTTCATAGGAGATCTCCGGATTGGGGTTGGCCAGTGCAAAAACGATCGGATCGGCATTCATGGACCGGACCATCTCCGTGGTCAGCACTCCGGCAACCGACAGGCCCACAAAAACATCCGCATCTTTCACCGCCTCCGCCAGGGTGGTAATATCACGGTCGGTGGCGAAAGGTTTTTTCCGGTCGTTCAGGTCCGTCCTTTTTTTGCTGATCACGCCCTTTGAGTCGAGCATAACGATGTTTTCAAGACGGGCGCCCAGCATCATGTACAGTTGGGTACAGGAGTTAGCTGCGGCACCGGCGCCGTTTACGACGATCTTCACCTCTTCGATTTTCTTCCCGACAATCTCCAGGGCATTGATCAGCCCCGCCGCCGAAATGATCGCTGTTCCATGCTGGTCGTCGTGCATGATGGGGATGTCGAGCTCGGCTTTCAGCCGTTCTTCAATTTCAAAGCATTCAGGCGCTTTAATATCTTCCAGGTTGATCCCTCCGAAAGTGGGGGCGATTGCTTTTACGACCTGTATAAATTTCTCCGGGTCCTTCTCATTCACTTCGATGTCAAACACATCGATGCCGGCGAAAATTTTAAACAGCAAGCCTTTTCCTTCCATCACAGGCTTGCCTGCCAACGCACCGATATCTCCCAGACCGAGGACTGCCGTTCCGTTCGAGATGACGGCGACCAGATTTCCTTTTGATGTATAGTCGTAAGCGGTTCTGGAATCCTTTTCAATTTCCAGGCAAGGCTCAGCTACCCCCGGAGAGTATGCAAGCGACAGGTCCCGCTGCGAACTGTAAGGCTTTGTCGGTACAACTTCAATCTTCCCCGGCCGGTCCTGCGAGTGGTAATTCAGTGCATCTTCTCTGGTTAATTTTGCCATTTTTTTAAACAATTTAAATGATAATAATCCGTTTGTGAAAAGTTTTCCAAAACTATAAATAAAATCTTCTTGCCCCTGAAAACTGAGAATTTATAAGTGATACACGTACGAAAGGTTAACACAGGAATGAAGCAGGCTTGCGCAAGAGCACTTGCCGAATTTTTGTAAATTGCAGTCCTTTAATTTAAGAAAACACAAAACAAATAAATTAAAAATGACACGAAAAGAACGGTTTATTTTTTCTCTGATTCTCCTGACAGCTGTCGGATGGCAAAATAGCCTTGCGCAGGATCACCGGATCAGTCAACGGAAGTTGTCCGCCTTTGAAATGCAATATTCAGGACTGATCGGGGAGCCGGGAGAGGTAATTTCTTCGCCGGAGTATCGGTCACGCGTCCACTGGTTTCCGGTGAATGTCCCGGGAACGGTATTGACAGGGCTTGTTGCCAACCATGTTTACCCGGATCCTTATATCGGGATGAATAACATGCTGATACCTGATGCTTCCGATCGGTTTAATAAACAATACGGACTTGAAAAATACAGTCACATTCCCAATGTGGGTAATCCCTGGAAAAGGCCATACTGGTACCGGAGTTCATTTGATGTGCCGTTATCGGAGAAAGGCCGTCATTTTCAGCTTATTTTCAAGGGTATCAATTACCGGGCTGCTGTATGGCTGAACGGCAGTCAGATTGCCGACTCGACCCGCATGGCAGGTATGTTTGCCGAATACAGTTTCAATGTCAGCAAGCTGATCAAAGCCGGGGAGAAAAATGTGTTGGCGGTAAAGATTTATCCGCTCGATGAGCCCGGCTTCCCGGATAAGGAACAATTAAAGGCATTTGGTGATTTTTTCCTGAACGGGGGCCCTACGGGTGACATCGGTAAGAATGTGACCATGCTTTGTTCGGTAGGCTGGGACTGGATGCCGCCGGTTCGGGACCGCAACATGGGGATCTGGCAGCCGGTCATCCTGAGGAGTTCCGGGAAGGTGACCATTGGCCGGCCGCATCTGAAAACCGATCTTCCCAATCTGCCCGACACATCGGTAGCGAAACTGTCGCTGAGCTTGACACTGGCCAACCACGATTCAAAAGCCGTTTCGGGAAAGCTGAAAATCAATATTCTGCCCGAGAATTTTGTTGGTGACCCGGTTGCGTTTTCAACTGAGGTTGCAATCGGAGCGGGAGAAAGCAAAAAAATAGAACTGAACGCGGAAAAAGCCGGGCAACTGCTCATCAGGCAGCCCCGCCTCTGGTGGCCAAATGGCTACGGCAGGGCCAACCTGTACCGGATCCGTCTGCAGGTTGAGGCAGGCGGCACGGTTTCGGACGATACCACCTTTGTGTTCGGCATCCGCACTGTGGGGTCCAAAGCGGTTGAAGAAACAGGCAAATACCTGCGTCGCGATTTCTATGTCAACGGCCGGCGCATTCACCTGAATGGCGGGGCATGGGTGCCGGACATGATGCTGAACAGGGATTCGCTGCGGTATGTATATGAACTGGAGCTGTGCAAAAACTCAAACATGAACCTGGTTCGCATCTGGGGTGGCGGCGTGACTCCGCCCGACGTATTTTTTGATCTGGCCGACCGCTACGGATTATTGGTCTGGTCTGATTTCTGGGTCACCGGCGATACGCAGGGCGAGTTCAAGGGCTCGCCCGACTGGCCAACGGAAGGGGAAGTCTTCAAAAAGAACGTGATCAGCACGATCCTGCGCATCCGGAATCACCCCAGCCTTTTGCTCTGGACGGGCGGCAATGAAGGGCATGCCCGAAAGGAACTTTATGATGCCATGCGCAACAGCGTGATCGAACTCGACGGAACGAGACCCTTTATCCCGAGTTCATCCGGATTTGCCAATCTGCCGGAGGGATGGCCAAAATCCTGGCCCGACAACATGGATGCCGGTGTTTACAGCGGCGGCCCTTACACCTGGCAGGATCCGAAAGAATATTACAAACTGATTCAAAAAGGCAGGGATTGGGTTTTTAAGGATGAGACCGGTATTCCCTCGCAGCCAACCTACAACAGTCTGAAGAAGATCATTCCCAATCTGGTTTGGGACAGCACATTGCCCTTTCCGCTGAATCATACCTGGGGCTATCATGATGCTGCCACCGGAAACGGTAAGTATGATAAGTATTACGAAGAGATGGTGAAGCGTTATGGCACGCCGGCATCGATGGAAGACTTTTCAGCAAAAATGCAGTTGATGAATGCTATGGGCTATCAGGGTATTTTTGAATCGGCGGGTGATAAGCTGAACAAAACCGGAGGTGTAATGCTTTGGAAGGTCAACGCGGCTTTCCCCAGTGTGATCTGGCAGATTTACGACTGGTACCTGAATCCGAACGCCGGCTACTATTTTATGCAGAATGCGTTGGAACCGGTACACGTTCAAATGAACCCGGTGAATCAAAAGGTGATGGTCGTGAACAGGACGTACCGCCCGTGCCGAAACCTGACTGTCGAAGCAGATGTGTATAGCCTCGATTCAAAGCTGATCCATCACGACACTGCAAAGATCAGTCTTGATTCGGCAGATGTGAAGGAATCGGTATCCTTATCATCCGCTTTGTCTGATCCGGATGAGCTGCGATTTATTGTGTTAAACCTGAAAGATGAAAAAGGGAATCTGGTTTCAAAAAATACCTACTGGGTAAATGCAGCCAACGATTATTCTGAGATGAATAAGATGCCTGCTGCAAAAGTGCAAACTGAAATTGCCGCAGTGAGGGAAAGCACAACAGACAGGACCTGGACGCTGAAGTTCAGCAATGATTCCGGACAGCTCGCCTTTTTTATCAATCCGCAGTTGTTCGACGGAGACAAGGAAGTGATGCCGTCGTACTGGTCGTCGAACTTTTTCACATTGAAACCGGGCGAATCGGTGACGGTGACTGTTCGCGCGCCACTGGAAAAACTAAAACACGAAGCTCAGCAAATCGTGGTGGGAGGTTGGAACCTGGCACCTGCCGTTGTCGCAGGAAAATAGTTTTCAGGTACTGCTTCCCTGTTATCCCGTAAAAGCCGAAAATCCAAGGGAACCGGCTTTTACGGGATTTTTGCTGAATACTGTTTACATCAGCCCTTTCAACATGCCATAATAGTACATTGGCTTCAGTCCATGGACTTTCAGGATCCACCACATCGCTTGACGGTAATAAGTGCTGCATTCTGAGGTTCAGCCGGCTAACCTCAACGATATGGTACAAAAACAGATCACAAAAGACATTTTCCTTGTTTTTTGCACCTGAGGAAAAACAAAATCTTAATTTTAGGGAATATTTAACCAACTAAATCATGAAATCACATCGAATAATGCTTCCGTCATTGGCAATTGCTGCACTCGCTGCATCATGTGGGGGAGGGGGAGGACGCGAAGTGCCCGCGGAACTCCGGAAACCCAATATCATCTACATTCTGGCCGATGACCTTGGCTATGGCGATCTGAGTTGTTATGGTCAAAAACGCTTTCAGACGCCCAATCTGGACCGGATGGCCCGGGAAGGGATGCGGTTCACGCAACATTACGCAGGTACAACCGTCTGTGCGCCGTCGCGTTCTTCACTGATGACCGGGCTGACCACGGGGCATACACCCATCCGGGGAAACAAGGAATGGAAGCCTGAAGGGCAGTGGCCCATACCGGCTGAAACTTTTACAGTGGCGGAGATGCTGAAGGAGGCCGGCTATGTGACCGGCGCTTTCGGAAAGTGGGGACTGGGTTTTGTCGATACTGAGGGCGCTCCCGACAAGCAAGGGTTTGACGAATTTTTCGGCTATAATTGTCAGCGGCTGGCACACAATTATTATCCCGCTCATTTGTGGGACAATCAGGAGAAGGTAGTGCTTGACGGGAACAGCGGGGATCAGTTTGGCCAGTATGCGCCTGAACTCATTCATCAGCGTGCCTTGCAGTTCATTGAGAAAAGCAAAGACTCGGGAAAGCCATTTTTTATGTATTATCCCAATATTATTCCTCATGCCGAGCTGCTGCTGCCGGAAGATGAGATGGCGCCTTTTCGCGGAAAGCTTATTCCTGAAAAGGAATTTAAGGGAGCAGAGCCGGGGAGTAAGAACTTCAGACAGGGAGCTTACGGCACGCAGTCGGAAGCTCATGCAGCCTTTGCAGCTATGATCAGCTTGCTGGACCGGCAGGTGGGCGAAGTCCTGGATAAGTTAAAAGAGCTTGGGCTTGACAAAAATACGATCGTGATCTTCAGCTCTGATAACGGACCTCATCTGGAAGGCGGAGCAGATCCGGATTATTTCGACAGCAACGGTCCGCTGAAAGGATACAAGCGGGACCTGTATGAAGGCGGGATCCGGGAACCGATGATCGCCTGGTGGCCGGGAAAAATCCAGGCAGAGACTGCCAGTGACCACGTATCCGCTTTTTGGGACGTGATGCCTACCCTGGCAGAACTGGCGGGCGTTGAAGCGCCGGAACATACCGACGGTATATCTTTTCTGCCGGTTTTGCTTGGCGGAGAAGACCAGAAAAAGCACGAGTACCTGTATTGGGAATTTCATGAACAGGGCGGGCGGCAGGCTCTTCGCAAAGATGACTGGAAGCTGGTACGTTATCATGTGCAGGATTCGGCAAAGATAACCACCGAATTATACGACCTCCGTACCGATATCGGCGAGGAGAACGATGTGGCGGCACAGCATCCTGAGGTGGTGGCTGATCTGCTGAAGCTGATGGAACAGGCGAGGACGCCGTCGGAGGTGTTTCCCTTATGAGCGCTGATACCATGTCAGCCGGAAACGTATGAATGACTGTTCCGTTGCTAAATTAAAAAAGAAATAGCAGCTTATGAGATCTGTTTTTTTTATCCTGATTGCTTTGCTTTTGAGCGAAGCTGCCGGGGCAGAGACTTCAACGGTGAAAGTTTGTTCGCCCGACGGAAGCCTGTGCTTTTCCCTGTTTCAGAAGGAACAGGGTATCTGCTATCAGGTCGATTACCTGGAGCAACCGGTTGTTTTGACTTCTTCCCTGGGAATCATTTGTAACGGACAGAGCTGGACTGAAGGAGTCATCCTGAAGGAGACGGTTTCCCGGCAGCAGGATTCCCTTTGGTTGCCTGTGTACGGCGAGCGGGCCAGGGTACGGAACCGGTATAATGAAACGATATTTTCGCTGAGCAAAGGCTCCCGTATGGTGTTGAAGCTTATTGTCCGCGCGTATAACGAAGGCATTGCTTTTCGCTATTTTTTCCCCGAAGCTGAAAAAGGAGGCCCCTATTTGCATATCACAGATGAACTGACAGCTTTCACTCTGCCTGAAAATACCCGGGCCTGGTTTACTCCCCGGGCTCAGTCGCTGCACCAGTTATTGCCATTGAAAGACTGGCCGGGAGAGTCAGACCGGCCGCTTACCCTCGAGCTTTATAACGGACTTTTTGCCTGTCTGGCGGAAGCGGAGATGGTTGACTATTCGCGTACGAAATTCAGGCTTGATGAAGAGAAGCCAAACACCATCAGATGCTCCATGTACGGTGATGTAGACGAAATAGCGCCGTTTGCTTCCCCCTGGCGGGTGATCATGGTGGCGGAAAAAGCGACAGATCTTTTGCAAAACAATGACCTGATCCTGAACCTGAATCCTCCCTGCCGGATTGCCGATCCTTCCTGGATCAAGCCGGGAAAGGTGATGCGGGAAGTAACCTTATCGACCGAAGGAGCAAAAAAGCTCGTGGATTTTGCTGTCGCCCGGAACATCAGCTATATTCATTTTGATGCCGGCTGGTATGGCTATGAATATTTAAAATCGTCCGATGCCACCACCGTTACGGTCGATCCCCTGCGAAATCCCAAAGGAGACCTTGATCTGCAGGAGGCGATCGGGTACGCACGTTCCAAAGGCATCGGCGTTTTTCTGTACGTCAATCAGCGTGCGCTGGCTGCTCAGCTCGACACCCTGCTTCCCTTGTTTCGTTCATGGGGCGTATCGGGTATTAAATTTGGTTTTGTACAGGTAGGCTCACATCGCTGGACAAGCTGGCTTCACGAAGCTGTCCGGAAATGTGCACGCTATCAGCTCATGGTCGACATTCATGATGAATACCGGCCTACCGGTTTCAGCCGGACATATCCCAATCTGATGACCCAGGAAGGCATCCGCGGCAATGAAGAAATGCCCGATGCAACCAATAACACGATCCTTCCGTTTACGCGTTTTATAGCCGGTGCGGCCGATTACACATTTTGTTACTATTACAGAAAGGAACTGGGGCATCCCGACCGGCATATTCAGACTACATCGGCTCATCAACTTGCTCTGCCGGTGATCTATTACAGTCCCCTGCAGTGGATGTACTGGTACGATCAACCGGGCGATTATCAGGGAGAGCCTGAGCTGGAATTTTGGGACCTCGTTCCGACTACCTGGGATGACAGCCGGATACTTGAAGGCCGCCCGGGAGAATGTGTTTCGGTGGCCCGCCGGAGCGGAGACCAGTGGTTTATGGGTACCATTACCAACAATGAAGCGCGGGAACTGAAAATAGCGCTTGATTTTCTTCCCGAGGGAAAAACATTTGAGGCGACTTTTTATGAGGATGATCGGGGGGTTAACACCAGGACCCATGTGGGAATCCGGAAGGCCCGGGTGAACGCTTCGACAGTGCTGGATATCCGGCTGAATGCTTCAGGCGGGCAGGCAATATGGTTTAAGCCGTTATGAGAAATCCTGGCTGACGGAGATCTGCACTTTGACCGGCGGTTTGCACATCCGTCCTTTGCTCACGAAGTCAATCAATAGTTGAAAAAAAATAATTTTGTTTATTGTCCGGATTTCGTAATTTTGAGCTTTTGCAACTAACAACCTTTGAACGAACCGGTCACCATACGACTTCGCAACCTCAGACACCACAATGAGCCTGTGGTCGGGATTTATCTATCATACGACCGGGATTTGATCGACCGCATTAAAAAGCATTTGCCGGCCAGGTGGAATCCTTCGGCGAAATGTTGGATGGTTTCGCAACACGAGTTCAATCTTCAGCAGTTCAGGATTCTTTTCAAAAATGTATGTATTCTTGATGAAACAGGCCTGGCGGCCGCGGCAGTCGCTGTTTTACCGGAGGGATACATGGAAAAACTGCTACAAAAGCGTTACAGTGACAGTACAAAAAAAACATATTGCCATTATTTCAAAGAATATCAGGATTCTTTCGCCGGGCGAAAACTTGAAGAGATAACCCTTGAAGAGATTAACGAATATATTCGTGGCCTGATTAGGGAGAAAGAGATTTCACTTAGTCAGCAAAACCAACGGATCAATGCCATCAAATTTTATTATGAGAAAGTTCTTGGCCGAGGTCGTGGAAACTACGACATAGGCCGTCCACGTGGAGAGCGAAAGCTTCCGGATGTGCTGAGTAAGGAAGAAATAAGGGCAATGCTTCAATCTACCACCAACCTGAAGCATAAAAGTCTGATAGCTTTAATTTACTCATGTGGCTTGAGGCGCAGTGAAGCGCTTCAGATGAAACTGGAAGATATTGACTCGAAGCGAATGATGATTAAGATCAGAGGCGCGAAAGGCAAGAAGGACCGTTATGTCCAGTTGGCTCAAAGCACATTGAATTTACTCAGGCTATACTATCAGAAAGAAAAGCCGGCGGTATGGCTGTTTGAAGGAGCGAACGGCAAACAATACAGTGCGACCAGTATTTTTAATGATATAAAACGTGCTGCAAAAAAAGCAGGGATTAAAAAGCGGGTGTATCCGCATATTTTGAGGCACAGTTTTGCCACTCATCACCTGGAGCAAGGGACTGATCTGCGTTATATACAGGAATGGCTTGGCCATGAAAGTTCAAAAACGACAGAGATATACACTCACGTGTCGCAGAACAGCTTTACCAAGTTTAAGAACCCAATCGATGATTTGAATTTTGACGATGGATAAAACGGACGATATTTCCGGGAAATGGAATAGTATATTCACATTCCCGGATTCTAAAGCAGAAATAAATTCTGTAACAGAATATATTAAGACGTTACCGTTCATTGTAAAAAGACAGAAACCAACGACTGAATGACAATGAAATTTTTGCTGCATAAAGACAAAGAAAAAGGAAACCCACCGCACATTCAGGCACATTTGTCTTTGCCCGACACAAAAGCCAACTCTTCGCAAAGCCAAAAGAGCCTTCATTTTGCCGACCCACAGACGGACCGTTGATTATTCAAACGCTTTTTATATTGAAAAACGAGATATTAAAAATTATTTATTATTTTTGTGGCTTAATTATTCTGAGAAAATGAAT
>JBFXKJ010000150.1:0-9602 GCA_050173895.1 Mangrovibacterium sp.
TGACCTGTGAACGGACTGATCCGGATGTTGTCGGTATGCAACTGCCAGGCACTCCCTGTCATCGTGTTCATATTCCGGAAGAGCGTTCTTTTTAAGCGGGCCGACGAGTAGACGACAAACATCCCGAACATCCCTGTCAATAATAAACAGATTACCGCGAGCCGGATGGCTGTTCTTTTCTTTTTATTTGGCCGGTCTTTTACTCGCATACGTCTCTTTCGGGGTACAGATCTGCTGATTTCGTGAATCTAAATTATGTGAAAAAAAAGACATCTTCAAAGCAAAAGAAAAACAAAGCAGGCTTTTTTTTGTTTCGGAACAAAATTAAAGGATGAACTGTTTCGTTCTCAGTTAGGTATGGCAGGCAGGCTTTTGCCGGCTACGCGCCTGACAGGATTGATGAAAGCAAAACCGTTAAATTGAAACGATAAACAGATGAAACGAGCATGGGAGCCGCGGCATCCGCCCGAGCCGATGTTTATCTGCGAGTTCCATACGTCGATGTCCGTTGGAAAAGTGATGAAGTTTAGTACGCAAATTATGCACGGTTAATTTGAAACGATAAACATATGAAAGAAAAACTGTTGTTGATTGTTATTCCGGCACTGATGGCCGGATGTAATCAGGAAAAAGAGAAGAAAAGTGACACTCCCGCCGAAACGGCCGGACTTTCCCTGCCTCAGGGATTCTCTGCGATGATCGTGGGTGAAGATCTCGGGCACACCCGGCATATGGAGGTGGCTGCCAACGGCGATATCTATGCCTCCCTCGCGCAGGAAAAAAATGGCGGAGGAGTGGTTTGCCTGCGCGATTCGACCGGCGATGGCAAGGCTGACCGGGTTGAATATTTCGGTGATTTCACCGGTACCGGGATTGGCCTCTATAACGGATACCTGTATTTTGGGGCCGACACGGTGATTGTCCGTTATAAGCTGAGTCCGGGACAACTGATTCCGGAGCCCTCCTGGGAGGTCATTGCGGGCGGATTTGAAGAAACGCATCAGCATTCCACCAAACCGTTCAGCTTTGACGGGAACGGCCAGATCTATGTAACCGTGGGCGCGCCTGCAAACGCCTGCCAGGAACAGGACCGCACAAAAGGTTCGAAGGGAATGGATCCCTGCCCGTTGCTGGAAAGGTTTGGCGGTATCTGGCGGTTCAGTGCCGATAAACTCAATCAGGACCAGATGAAGGACGGATATCGTTATGCAACCGGCATCCGCAACGCGGTCGCCACCCACTGGAATAAAAAAGAAGGAAAGCTGTATGCCCTTCAGCACGGACGTGATCAGCTGAATCAGTTTTACCCCGACTTGTACACGGAAGAACAAAGCAATGAATTACCGGCCGAGGAATTTCTTCTGGTCGAGGATGGATCCGATTTCGGGTGGCCCTATTGTTATTATGATCAGATTCAGCAAAAGAAAGTGCTGGCTCCCGAATATGGCGGTGACGGCAGGGAGACCGGCCGGTGTGAGGCAAAAGATGATCCCATTCTGGCCTTCCCCGGGCATATCGGACCCAACGACCTGCTTTTTTATACGGGTGATATGTTCCCGGAAAAGTACAGGAACGGGGCATTCATTGCCTTTCACGGATCCTGGAACCGGACTGAACAAAAGGGTTACAACGTTGTTTTTGTTCCCTTTGAAGGTAAAATCCCTGCAGGGGACTGGGAGGTATTTGCCGACGGCTTTGCCGGGTCTGATTCGATCGCCAATGCCGGTGACGCGAAGTACCGGCCCTGCGGACTGGCTCAGGGACCTGACGGAGCACTTTATATCTGTGATGATGAAAAGGGTACCATCTGGAAGATTACTTACCGGAAATCATAACAAATTGTAAAAACAATTCTATTTAAAATACATGCACAAAACACTCGTCCTGACCTTAGCCTGCGCGTTTTTGGCTGCTTCGTGCGGAAACAACAGAAAAGAAGAAAAGCCACAGCCTCTGGATACTTCCACGCTGAGCGAAACCAAAAAAACCGAAGAGACCGCTTCCCAAAAGCATCCGGGAGAGAGCGTCTATAAAAGCTATTGCGCAACCTGCCACCAGCCCAACGGAATGGGAGTCCCGGGAATGTACCCGCCGCTTTCGCCCAATCCCTGGATCGAAAATAAAGATTCGTTGATCAGCGTCACATTAAACGGGCTGCAAGGGAAAATCGAGGTGAACGGGAACGTTTATAACAATTATATGGCTCCCCACAGCCATCTTACAGATCAGGAACTGGCCGATGTGATGTCGTATGTCCGGTCCTCTTTCGGAAATGACCAGGAGCCGGTCACTGCCGCGGAGGTCAAAGCTGCAAGAAAGGAAAAATAAAAAGGAGCCTTCAGTCCGGCTCCTTTTCCGTTTCTTCCTATTGAATGGCAAAGCGGACAAAAACCTTGTAGTTTAATTTGAGCTTCTGAAAAGAAATCTCCGGTTCCGGTGGTGCCGGAGTATCCCTTTTCTCCGCGTCAGCCACTTCCATCCGCTGTTGGGTCCTGGTCATGAACACAGGCATATAGCTTTCACGCTCCTGCAGGAAAAGGATCGTCCCTGTTTTCTCATTGACTGCCCCAAGCAGGTAATCCGCCTTTTCTTTCGCGTTCTTTACCGCCTTGATCTTTACCGCCTTTTTAAACTCTTCCATTTTACTGTGATCAACCCGGCTTACATAGGCATCTTCTGCTTTCACCTGGTCCAGAATGTTCCATAACCGGCTCAGTTCTGAAGTTGTCGAAACTTTCAGCACAAAATCCTTTGACTGCAAAACGTCTTTTTTTTGCCTTTTGATGGTGATATAATCCGCATTGGCATCGGCCAGCGAAAGATTTTCGCTGTTGAAGCCGTTTTTTGTGAGCAGTTGCCTCAGCTCCTTTTCCGTCTTCTCAAGCTCCGTCTTGTTCTTTCCGTCATAACGTTCCTTAAGGGTGAAGCGCAAAAAGATCTCATCGGGGATCACTTCCATTTCTCCTTCTCCGGTTACTTCAATATAGGGTGTTGACTCGAGCGGATTAACCGGAGGGATGCTCTGGGAAAAGCCGCTGAATGAGATCAGCAAGAGTATGATCACCGGAAAATGAATGAAGGCGCTGCTGTTTTCCTTTGTTACAGTCGCCTTGCCTGCAGTGTGAAAATTCTTTTGTTCCATAATTTGTTTTTAAAATAATTATTCGAAAAACCGCTTGACCGGCAGGATTGTTTTTACGTCCTTTGCGATAGTTATCCATAATCAATGAATCCATTTTTAAAGCAGGTTGCTCAATTCCTTTTTCTTCGGCATGGCAACCGGATCGACCAGTTTACTGTGGTTTTTCCCGGGCGCCGTTCGGGGGTATTCTTTAACGCTTACCTGAATGAACTGGTGAAAACGCCGGTCCTTGGACCCGAGGTAATTACCATCAATGAATTCATATCGCAATTGTCGGGACTGCAAATTTCGGACCAGATCAGTTTAATATTAAAACTTCACCGGATTTATTGCAGGGTAACCGGGCATAATGAAGCACTTGATGATTTCTTTTTTTGGGGAGAGATCCTTCTCAACGACTTCAACGACGTGGATAAATACCTGTTAAACGCCGACGATCTTTTCAGAAATATTTCCGATCTGAGGGAAATAGAGCGGCAGTTTGATTATCTGAGTCCGGAGCAGATGAATGCGGCAGAAATGTTCTGGGGAAACCTGGCGAAGGCCGGGTCATCGGTGAACCGGGAGAAATTTTTGAGCGTCTGGAACCGGCTTTCATCCGTGTACAGGCGTTTCCGCGAAGAACTGCTGTCGGAAGGACAGGGCTACGGAGGAATGGTCTATCGGAATGTGACGGAAATGATCGGATCGGGGGGCATCCTGCCTTTGCGGTCAACGCATTACGTCTTCGCCGGATTTAATGCGCTGAATAAATGTGAGGAGCAGTTGTTCGCATGGTTGCAAAAAGAAGGGAAAGCGGATTTCTTTTGGGACTATGATGCGTCTTTTGTAAATGACCCGGAACATGAGGCGGGCCTGTTCATCCGTAAAAACATTGCACATTTTCCCATGCCGGAGGGCTTCATCCCTGATACAGAGGTCAGGCCACAAAAAAAACTGAAAATCATCTCCGTTCCCGGGCAGGTCGCCCAAACGCAGGTGATAAACAGAAAAGACCTGTTCCCGGATCAGGCTGAATCGGAAGGCTTTGATGGGACAGCGCTGGTTTTGGCCGACGAAAATCTGCTGATACCGGTAATCTCCGCAGCGGGCTGCCGTTCAGGAAGCATCAATATCACCATGGGATATCCGCTGCAGAACACACCGGTTTACAGCCTCATCAGTCAACTTGCCGATCTTCATAAAGAATCCCGGAAAGTAAACGGTGAAGAAACTTTTTACCACCGTTCTGCTCTTGCCGTTCTCAATCACCAACTGGTTACCGGTGCCCGGGCCCGGGAAATCGTACGGGAAATCCGCCACCAAAACAAGATCTACGTCAGGAGGGCTGACCTGACAGGAGATGAGCTTCTGGAATTAATCTTCAGAAGACAGGAAACATGGCAGGGGACGGCCGGTTGGTTGCTATCGGTGATACGGATGCTTGCCGGGCGGCTCCAGGCGCAGGAGGGCGGGGAAAGGCTCGATATGGAGTACCTGTACCAGGCACATCTGGCCTTGCAGCGACTGACCGACACCCTGAGCGCCTATCAGAACGGGCAGATGACGCTTCCTCTTTTTTTCAGGATCCTCACCCGTCATCTTCAGCGGCTTACCATTCCATTTGAGGGGGAACCTTTGTCCGGCTTACAGGTGATGGGCGTACTGGAAACCCGCACACTCGACTTTAAAAACCTGGTCCTGTTCTCTGTGAACGAAGGCAAACTGCCAAAAAGCTCCGCCAGCCCTTCGTTTATTCCCTATCATCTCAGGAAAGCATTCGGGCTGCCTGCCTATGAAGAGCAGGACGCCATGTATGCCTATTATTTTTACCGGCTGCTGCACCGCGCCGAAAATATAGCGCTGGTGTATGATTCATCTTCCGACGGACTGAACACCGGAGAGATGAGCCGTTTTATGTTCCAGCTTCAGTACGATTCACCGCTCGAGCCGGAGTTTTATCATTTCAACCTTGATTTCAAGGCAGCCTCGGCGGCGCCCATCACTGTCAGAGCGAATAAAAGGCATCAGCAACAATTGCTGCGAACGTACGCGGAGAATGCCCTAAGTCCCAGTGCATTGAACATGTATCTCGATTGCAGGCTTAAATTCTATTTCCGGCATCTGGCAAAGCTGAAGGAAAGCGACGAGATCACCGAAGAGATTGATCCCCGCCTGTTCGGCAACTTGTTTCATCATGCCGCTGAACTGATTTATGCAGGCTTCAGGGAAAAACCTCAGGTAACCCGGGCAGACCTCGAAGCAGCAGCATCAAACCCAAACCTGCTGGGGAGGGCCGTCCGCACAGCATTCGCACGCGAATACCTGAAAGGCGATAAACCGGATGAAATCCGGCTGAACGGGAAAAACATCCTGATCGCGGAAAACCTTCAGGCTTACCTCGAAAAGATGCTTCGAAATGATATGCTGGTTGCTCCTTTTACCATTCTTTCGCTTGAAAGCCATTATGAGGCGAAATTTGATATACGGGCAGGGGGAGAAATCCATTCCATTAAGCTGGGAGGAATCGCCGACCGCATCGACCGGACCGCCGCCGGAACCCGGATCATCGATTATAAAACAGGCAGAAACCTTTTTTTGAAATTCAGGGAGTTCAGCGAATTTTACAGACGTGAAGCCGATAAAAGGCCTAAGGAGATTTTTCAGACGCTGGTGTATTCGGAAATATTCAGCAGAAGCAACGGACGGATCCCCCTCATCCCGGCCATTTATAAGATCGATGAATTTTTTAACGAGGAATTCAGTCCCGTAGTTTATAAAAACGGCCAACCGGTCAGTTACCAGGACGTGGCAGAGGAATTCACCGACAGCCTCACGCCCCTGCTGGAGGAAATCTTCAGCGGCGATACGGTGTTTGAGCAAACTGAAAACCTGAAACATTGCAGGCTCTGTCCCTATAATTCCATTTGCAGGAGAGGATAATCCGCTTTAGCGGAAAAAGCTCACCTCCGGTTGTCATTCCTGATCGAGCAAATCCGGCCGCAACCGCCTGGTTCGTTCAATTGCCTGTTTTTCCTTCCACTCATCTATTTGCCTTTCATTGCCGCTGATCAGGATCTCAGGAACTTTCCACCCCTTGTAATCAGCAGGCCTTGTGTAAACCGGCGGACTTAAAAGATTGTCCTGAAAAGAATCGGTCAGCGCAGAAGTCTCATCCGAGATCACTCCCGGGATCAGACGGACAATGCAGTCGGTCATGACTGCCGCCGCCAATTCTCCGCCGGTCATTACGTAATCGCCGATGGACAGCTCCCGTGTGATCAGATGGTCGCGTACTCTTTGATCAACTCCTTTATAATGACCGCAAAGAATGATGATGTTTTTCGTAAGCGAAAGCTGGTTGGCTGTTTTTTGATTGAATACCTCTCCGTCCGGACTGGTATAGATGATCTCGTCATAATCCCTTTGCGCTTTTAAAGCTGCGATAGCCGATTCAATGGGCTGAATGGTCATCACCATCCCGGCACCTCCGCTAAACGCATAATCATCGGTACGCTTGTGCTTATCGGTCGAGAAATCCCGGATATTATGTACATAGATCTCCACGTATCCCTTTGCCCTGGCCCTTTTTATGATGGAGTGACTGAAAGGACTCTCCAGAAGCTCCGGAATCACGGTCAGAATATCAATACGCATTTTTTTTCGCAAAAGTAGTAAATTTTACAGGAAACAAGGACGTCATCTTTTTTAAAATTATGCCATAATGGCATTTGTGAAATTAATTGTTATGACAAAAAGGCATAATAAAGGGTGCGTTCGGTGTATGGAACAGCATTTGGATAACCGGAAGCAGAAACAAAAAAATAACAGGAGGAAACAATTATGAAATTTTTTAAAGTAAGTTATCCGGCATACCAAATGAGCCCGTCAAACCGTTTGTTAAGTAATTTTCCGGATTCAGAGTTGTGCTTTGACCGTTATGCCCGAAATGAACTGGTGAACCAGCCGGCCACAAATGTATATGAGAATGACCAGGCTGTGGAGATCGAAGTTTCTGTTCCCGGCTACGAAAAAGAACAGTTGGCCATTGCTGTGGAGAAAGATTTGTTGCGCGTAAAGGGTGAAGTTACAAAGAGGGAAAATGACGAAAACCGAAATGCCTATCTCGAATTCAGGAACGGGAGTTTCGAGAAGAAATTCCGGCTTTCTGAAAAATTGGATTCGGAAAAAGTGCGTGCAAGTTTCAAAAACGGAGTTTTGACGATCACTGTTTCAAAAAAAGAAGATACAATTCCGCAAAAACGTGAAGTTGAGATTAGCTGAGGTTGATTACGTGCTTACGGAATGAAGGCTGCTTTTGATTGAAGAAGGCAGCCTTTTTATTTTTAACGGAAACCGGCAGACAGAGGTTTACCTTCAGGTAGGGCAATGAAGCTCAACGTTGTAAAAATAAACGGTTCACAAGCGATTTATTGAATTTATTTTTGTTTTCTTTGACTATTCGTATTGAATGTTATATTTTCGTAGAGTAGACAAGGAGTTAAGGCTCTGAATACTACCTGTGATAATAAAAAAGTGTACACATGGAACCTAAAGATCTGAAAAACTCAGACATTGAGTTAAAAGCAACTTCGGAAGACACTGAAGCTGCATCTACGTTTCCGGAAAGCGAAATTTCTGATGCGGGGACTGAAACGATCCAGTCGGGTCCGGAGCCGGATTCTGTATCCACTCCGGAAGTTCTGGCGTCGGTGAAGGAGGATGAGGACAACCGGACTGATGAAGAGCAGGAAGAAGGAACTGATGTTTCTGAAACGCCGGAACAGGTTGCCGGAACGCCCGGTCCCGAAGACCGGGAAGAAGGTGTGACCGGACAGGAAGAAACCGTTGCAGAAGAGACCGATCCTTCGCCGCTGGAAAACATTCCTCCGGATGAGGGTTTGGCGGATTTGCAACTACCCGCTTCTGACGGGGATGTGCCTGAGGCAGGAATAAAGGAAGATGACTCTTTTGACTTTCCGGCAGAAGCTACCAAAGAAGAACCAGAAGAAGAAGAAAAAGAAAAAACAGCGAACACCGTTATTAATGAGGGAAAGACCGATTATTCAGGATATACAGAGGTGGAACTTATCAATGCACTCCGGGAGCTGATTTCGGGAGCGAAAGATGAGGCCATCGGGGATGAAATTGAAAGGATCAAGACTAATTTTTACAGGAAACACCGGGAGAATATCGAGGAGGAGAAGAAAAGATTCGTGGAAGACGGCGGAGTCGAGACTGAATTTGTGCCCGGGAATTTGTTCTATGAAGAGGATCTGAATAACCTGCTGCGGGATTACAGGCAGTTGAAAAACGATCAGGTTCGTTTGATGGACGAGGAAAAGGAACAAAACCTGCAGGCTAAATATGAAATCATCGAGGAGATCAAATCGCTGGTTAACCGGAAGGAATCGATCAACCGGACTTTCCAGGAATTCAGGGATCTGCAGCAAAAATGGCGGGATACGGGGCCGGTACCTCAATCGAAACTGAAAGACTTGTGGGAGACCTATCATCACCATGTCGAAAATTTCTATGATTATATCAAGATCAATAAGGAACTGAGAGATCTTGATCTGAAGAAAAACATGGAACTGAAGATGAACATCTGCGGAAAAGCAGAAGAACTTTTACTGGAGCCTTCCATTATCAGGGCCTTCAATATTCTTCAGAAATACCATGAACAATGGAGGGAAATCGGTCCGGTGCCGCGTGACAAGAAAGACGAGTTGTGGGAGAGATTTAAAGCCGCGACCTCAAAGATCAATAAAAAGCACCAGGAGTATTTTGAAGATCGTAAAGACGAACAGAAGAAGAATCTGGAAGCAAAAACAGCTTTGTGCGAAAAAGCAGAGGAAATCGCTTCTGCTCAGCTGGAGAGTCACAAGGATTGGGATGATAAATCAAGGGAACTGATCGAGCTGCAAAAGGTATGGAGAACCATTGGGTTCACTCCGAGAAAGGAGAATAATAAAATTTATGACCGTTTTCGCAGCGCCTGTGACCGTTTTTTTGATGCCAAACGTGAGTTTTACGCTCAAAACAAGGAACTTCAGGTGAACAACCTGCAGATGAAGACTGATCTTTGTCTTCAGGCCGAAGCGATTAAGGACAGCACCGACTGGAAAAAAACGACCGACGAATTTATCCGCATCCAGAAAAAGTGGAAAGAGGTCGGGCCGGTCCCCAGAAAGCAGTCAGATGCGATCTGGAAACGCTTCCGTGCTGCCTGTGATTATTTCTTTGATCAAAAATCGAAGCATTTTTCGGTAGTTGATCATGAGCAGGATGAAAATCTGGAGCAGAAGAAAGCATTGATCGAAGAAGTAAAGAACTATCAGCTTACACGGGATGAGGATGTCGATCTTGCACAGATGAGGGAGTTTCAGCAGAGGTGGACAGAGATCGGGCACGTACCTTTCAGGGATAAAGATGCCATTCAGAATGAATTCAGAATGCGGTCAATGCGCATTTCGATCAC
>JBFXKJ010000151.1:0-9566 GCA_050173895.1 Mangrovibacterium sp.
ATTCGCTTTTGGGGAATTCCCTGGCCAGGGTACTGAACCAGTGTCCGGCCATCAGGTAATCCTTTAAAGCAAAAAAACTTTTGCCGTGGTAATAGTAAATATCATCGGCCCGGCTGGTTCCCCGATAAATATTTGTCAGTTCCGAAAGGAGGGTCGAAGCACGGGAATACTCCCCTTTTTCATAATATTCAACAGCCTTTTTATATTTAAACTCGTAATCGGTACTTTTAACAATTTTGTTAAAATCACTGCAAGCCGTTAAAATGGCTAGCAACAACAGGCTAATGATCCCAATATCTTTCATTCTTCCAAACATGGCCGCAAAGATACATTTTTATTAAAATCAAACGCTAAAAATAGCAAGAAAACTCTATGTACTCACTGGTTTAATATAATTTAACAAATTTGCGAACTTCTTAAAAAGAATTACATTTGCAGAGTTTAATTTTAAAACAAATAACAGTGGACATTTTTGAAAAGTTTCGCTCGCACAAGGGAAATATTGGCCAGTATATGAAACAGGCTCACGGGTATTTCGCATTTCCGAAGCTTGAAGGAGAAATCGGCCCCCGCATGAAGTTCCGCGGAAAAGAAGTTTTGAACTGGAGTTTAAATAATTATATTGGTTTGGCAAACCACCCTCAGGTTCGCGAGGTGGATGCGCAGGCCGCGAAAGACTGGGGACTGGCGTACCCCATGGGAGCCCGGATGATGTCGGGTCAGACCACCAAGCACGAGCAGCTTGAAAGAGAGCTGGCTGCTTTTGTGAAGAAGCCGGATGCCTTCCTGCTGAATTTTGGCTATCAGGGTATGGTATCGATCATTGATACCGTTTTAGGCCGGAACGATGTGGTGGTTTACGACAGTGAGTCGCATGCCTGTATTCTCGACGGGCTTCGTCTTCACATTGGTAAGCGCTTTGTTTATCCTCACAATAACATCGATAACCTGCGGAAACAACTTGAACGGGCCACAGCGCTGGCCGAGAAACAGGGCGGAGGTATTCTGGTGATCACCGAAGGGGTGTTCGGCATGTCGGGCGACCTGGGGAAACTGGATGAAATTGTAGCGCTGAAAAAGGATTTTCAGTTCCGCCTGCTGGTTGACGACGCCCATGGTTTCGGAACGATGGGTGCCACTGGAGCCGGCACACCCGAACATTTCGGGGTCGAAGACGGCGTGGACCTGCACTTCAGCACCTTTGCCAAGGCCATGGCCGGTATCGGCGCATTCATTGCCTGCGACAAGGATATCTGCTATCACCTTCGCTATAATATGCGTTCGCAGACTTTTGCCAAGTCACTACCCATGCCCATGGTAATTGGTTCACTGAAACGGCTGGAGCTTTTGAGAACGGAAACTCAGCTCCGCGAACAACTTTGGACAATTGTCCATGCCCTTCAGGATGGTCTGCGGGAAGCCGGCTTCGACCTGGGAAAGACCAATTCGCCTGTAACGCCTGTGTATATGAAGGGAGATGTGCCGGAAGCCACCAACGTGGTTTATGACCTGCGGGAGAATTACAACATCTTTTGTTCGGTGGTTGTTTATCCGGTCATACCAAAAGGGGAAATCATCCTCCGCATTATCCCGACCGCCACGCACACTCTTGAAGATGTGGCCTACACGATTTCAGCATTTAAAGCTGTACATGAAAAACTACTCAGAGGAGAATACAAAGACAAGGAAGTCCCAATGATGGGAGAACTGTAATCATAAACGCTTTGCCGAAAAAGCCCGGATATGGAAATCATGCCCGGGCTTTTTGATTGATCCGGATGGCCTTATTTTTTCTGATATACGCGGACATAATCAACTTCATACACAGCAGGTAAGACTGACTCATCGACGCCCTGTGCCCCGCCCCAGTTTCCGCCCCAGGCCAGGTTCAGCTTCAGATAAAACGGCTCATAGAAGGGCCAGGTATCTTTGTTGTTTTTCCCGTCGTTGCGAAACTCAAAATAAAGTTTGCCATCGGCAAAGCCTTTTATGTATCCGGCAGTCCATTCCACAGCATAAACATGGTAGTCGGTTTGCGCGGTGGCAATATAAGTTTCGGCCGTCTTTTGGGTGCCAATGGAGTGATAGTAGGCTTTGCAATGAATGGAAGAACTGACGTAATTGGGGCGGTAGCCTACTTCTTCCATGATGTCGATCTCGCCGTCGTCAGGCCAGGCTTTGAAATTCTTCGGAAGCATCCAAAATGCCGGCCAGGTTCCTTTGCCGACAGGTAACTTCATCCGCGCTTCAAAATAGCCGTACGTCCAGCTCTGTGAACTGTTCATCCGGACCGACAACACCTGGGTTCCCGATTTGCGGGCAATGATCTTCAGGGCACCGTCGGCGATCATTGCACAGGAATCTTTTCCGCTCACTGCCGCAATGTAATTCTGCAACTCATTGTTTCCCCATCCGCCGGCTCCTGTTTCATACCACCAGCGCGATGTGTTCGGCAATGCGGCCTTCCCCGGTGCAGGACGGGCCTCATTGAATTCATCCTGCCAAACAAGACTGTAACCTGCCGGGACATAACTCACGACCTTCCCCGCTTCCTGAGTGACCGGATAATTTGTCGTGTACGAGCCTGCCTTGAATGTGAGGATTGCGTTCCGGACAGCTTCCGTTGGGTTGGCCATCGCCGTGATCTTCAAGCTGGTTTGTCCGTTATAACCCAAAGCAGGCGAACAGGTACACCACGGTTGGTCGGAAACCACCGACCATTGGGCATTGGCAGAAACGGTCACATTCCGGTTTTCGCCCTCAGCCGAAAGCGAAAGCGATTGAGGGGTTACCGTAATCTCAACTTCCGGATCAGGTGCCGGCGGATCGGTGTTCGAATCGCCGTCACCGCCACAACTCACGGAACCTGCCAGCATAAACGCCAAAAGCGGAGTGATCATTTTCATTGTTTCAGGTTTCAAATCAGCTGCGTGTAATTTGTCTGTTAAACTTCATTCTTTCTTCAAAAAACATCGATATATGGAAGCGCAAACCGGACAGGTGCAGGAGCACCTGTCCGGTAATTTTAAGCTTATTATTCTGAAAAACTGAAATCGTCAAGGAAGAAAATTCCGGGAGCGGCATGTCCTTCAGCACCGAACTGGATCACAATCTTGTCGTAATCGGTACGGTTGCTGACCCCACTGAAGTCAAACTCCAGACTCAGCCACTTGTCTTTCTCCAGATCAGCCTTGATGATCTCAGTCTGCGTTTGCCAGGCATTTCCACTCAGGCTGCTGTTCTGCAGTTTGACCGACACCTGGGGTAACAGCTTCTTATTGGTGATCCAGTCGCCCGCTATGGGGAATTCATCCGTATAGTTGTTATATGACGGAATAAAGACTTTGATCCGTACCTTATTCAGGCTGGTCAGGTCAAAGAGATAGTCTGGCGCCGTGTAGGAAATATTCGAATAAAATCCGCTGGTTTTCTCATAAAGCAACACCTTGGCGGACGTGTTAACAGGTACAGGAGCGGGATTCTGATAGAAAGCAGAGAACAGGTTTCCCATATCTTCGCCTGTGAATGACACGGAAGGCGTCTGGCTTTCAAAATTCTCGCTGAGCGAAACAGCCTGCGGTTCCTTTATAATGGGAGGCTCTGCCACGTTCAGCTCCTCCAGACAGTAAATAAACACCCAGTCTTGTCCTTCAACCGTGTTGGCTGCCCGTAACGCCATGACTTTGTCGGTCTGATAAATGATCTGATAGGTCTGGGTTCCCACATAATACCCCATGAAAGCGTTCCCCGAGAGCGTAAGCGAAGGATGCTCACCCGACTCGTCAATCGAAAAGGTGTAGTCACCGCCCGGATAATTGAACGTTACATCGTCTCCTTCCGTGGCCGTTGGTGTAAAGCCGGCATTGGCTGCCAACGCCTTTCGCCCGTAGCCTTGTCCGGAATTGGCAATTTTCAGTTGAACACCCTGCTGGATAAAGGTGAATTTAAAATTATACATCGTCCATGCACCCTTGTCGTTCGGGCCTGCTCCCCACCAGGACTGGTTGTAACTGTTCAGGGGACCTAATCCGATGTGTCCGCGGATATCGGCCGACAAAGCAGTGGCCACTTCATTTTTAAAGTTATTGTACTGGTCAAACACCCAGACCTTTCCTTCGGTGTTCTCGATGCCTCCGGTCAGGTTCCGGTATACCGGAGTGTTAATGAGGCTGAAATCATCCCCGGCAAGGTGTATGACCTGGCTTTTGGTTGCTGCCGAACCGTCGGCGGTGTAAATAGTCAGTGTCACCGTATAATCGCCGGCCTGAGGATATTTTCCTGTCGGACTTATCTCTTTGCTGGTCGTACCGTCGCCCAGGTTCCACAAAATGGAATGAGGGACTCGAATATCCGACGTATTCGTAAAGGTGAGAACATTGTCGCTGGTTGAAGATGCCGTGTAAGAGAAGGACACCTGATCGGGCGTAACCGTGTCGGCCAGGCCCAGCGAATGGTCATCATTTTCCATGGGATCACAGGCAACGATAAAAAAGAGGGCCCATATCGCCGGGATCAGCAGTTGTATTTTATTTTTTGCCATATCGTTTCTGATTAAAAGTTAGGTTGTTAATTCCACTGTCCGTTTTGTTCAAGTTCGAACTCGGTGCCTTTTGTCACTTCCATCTCGGCCTGCGGGATGGGCAGGTATTTCATCCATTCCTGGAAGGTGCGGACGGAATTATAAGCTGCGTTGTTTTCGGTCAGCGTAGTGACAGCATCGCCCCAGCGCACGAGGTCCCAGAAGCGCATGCCTTCGCCGACAAACTCCCGGCGGCGCTCCAGTTTGATGTTTTCTGCGGTCAGGGGGATCGATGCGGCGGCTCCAAAAGCCCGTTCACGGATCTGATCGAGACAGTCCTGTGCTGATACGCCGCCTTGTTCTGCCTGTCCGTGCATTCCGACCAACTCGGCATAATTCAGCAGTGCTTCGGCATAGCGGAAAATCCGCAGGTTGTTCGTGTAATTCAGGTCCACATCGCCGGGAGGAGGATTGTAACCCGCACGGGCCGCATATTTACGCATAAACAGCCCGGTATCCTGAAAACGTACGCTGTAGGATCCTGCCGGCCAGGCATTGATCGAACCGTCACGACGGGTATCGCCTTCTTCATAAATGGCATAGGTTTCCGGCCGTACCGGCCCAAATCCCCAGCCCCCCTTAAATACTCCGGACGGATCCTTCAACTCGGAGGGAGAAATAAAGGCGGGAAGATTCGTACCATATCCCTGCCATCCGGTCGACCATACTTTGCCTTCAGGAAGCTGGTTACTTTCGAAAACCGACTCCAAGCAAAATTCATTGGCATCGTTCCAGATTGCGCCAAAATCGGCCATCAGGCTGTACGCCCCACTGTTAACAAGGGTAGCCATATCATTGGTGATCTCGCTGTAACGGGATTCATCTTTCTGGTAAAGCACCACGCGTGCTTTCAGCATCAGGGCGGCAGCCCTTGAAACCCGTCCCTTATCGGAGGCTTTCACTTTCATATCGAGCTTTCCCTCCGTGCAGGCGAAGTCCAGGTCCTCCATGATTTGCGTGTACACATCGTTCGCCTGAAATTGCGGAGCCATATAAGGCGCCGTGGTGAGCGGTTCTTCGAAGTAAGGAATATTTCCCCAGAATTTCCAGAGAAGATGCACGTAGTAAGCACGCAGAAAATGAGCTTCTGCACGGTATTGTTCCAGTTTGTCTTCGCCTACACCAACGGCATTGTCGCAGGCAATGATCACATTGTTACAACGGGCCAGACCGGTATAATATATATTCCAAAGTCCCCCGATATTCTCGGCTGCAGAAGAGGTAAAGGTTGATAAGCGATAAAGTTGTCCCTGGTCTCCGGCATCGCCGCCGCCTTTGTAAATGTCGTCCGAACGCAGGTCAGACATCAGCAATACAGCATTGTAATTATTATCGGCGTAACTGTCGAACAGGAGGATCTGATAAGCCGCGCCAAGGTTGGACAAAATCGCGTCCTCGGTAGCCGGGCCTCCTGCTTCCTGTTTCTCTGAAGAAGAGGCGCTCAGAAAATCTTCCCCACAGGAAGACAACAGCAGCGATCCTGCCAAAGCAATCAATACGGTTAAATAGGTTGAATATCGTTTCATTTTGCAATGGTATTTAAGGATTAAAAGGTAATATTGGCTCCCAGGGAAATGGTTCTGGACTGCGGATAGACGCCGCGGTCAACGCCAATCCGGGTATAGTCGCCGGTGGCAACTTCGGGATCAAAGCCGTCATAGCCCGTTAAGGTGAACAGGTTCTCGGCAGCGACATACAGCCTCAGCCGCTGAATACCTGCCCGTTTACTCCACTGGTCGGGTATGGTGTAGCCAAGCTGTGCAGTTTTCAGGCGCAGATAAGAACCGTCCTTGATATAAAGATCTGAGGAGCGCCAGTTTGAATTTGGATTGGCTGTGGTCATGCGGGGAATCTTATTCGACGTCCCCTCACCATGCCAGCGGTCGAGGATCCAGCTTGGCCGGTTCATGGCCGGGATATCACCACGTTGCGAGAAATCAAAGATATCATTGCCTGTCGTTCCATAGAAAAATAAGTTCAGGTCAAAGCCTTTCCACTCAGCGCCGAGCGTGAGGCCAAAGGTCCAGTCGGGCATCCCTTTGCCAATCTTTGTCTTGTCATTGTCATCAACCGATCCGTCACCGTTGAAATCAACAAAGCGGACATCGCCCGGCCGGGCGTTGGGCTGCATCTTTGCTCCTTCGTTGTTGACATAACTGTCAACTTCCTGCTGGTTCTGGAAAAGTCCATCAGTTTTGAATCCGTAGAAATAAGGCCATACTTCGCCGTTCTCGCCTTTAATAAAGCTACCGACACCCGATGCACCCGCCGTTTCATAGATCTGCTCGCCCGAGGCGTTGCCTAAACGGATCAATTCATTCTTCAGGTAGGAGGCATTGGCCGAGATCGTATAGCTGAAATCACCGGTGGTCTGCCGCCAGCCTGCTTCAAATTCAAATCCGCGGTTTTCCATATCGCCTACATTGGCAATTGGTGCCCCCTGCCCTACGTATCGCGGAATAGGCTGGTCCATCAGCATGCCGTTGGTTTTCTTTTTAAAATAATCGAAACTGAACTTTAATTTGCTGTCCGCAAAGTAAGCATCGAAGCCCAGGTCGGTCTGTTCAGATTCTTCCCATTTTACGGATGGATTGGGAATGGCTGCCGGTGAGGTGCCATATTGCATCGATCCTCCGGTGCTCCCGTTGTTACTTCCATCGGCCGGGACTACGTAGCCTCCGCCGAAGTAGTAATTTTGTCCGCCATCCATCAGAGAGGTGTAGCGGAAATTCCCGATGTTTTCATTTCCGTTTTTACCCCAGCTCACACGTAATTTGAAGGCATCAAACCATTCCGGAGCATGGATATACGGTTCGTTCAGCACGTTCCATCCCACCGATACGGCAGGGAAATTGGCCCATTTATGACTGGGACCGAAACGGGATGAACCATCTCGGCGGAGAGAAAGCTGGAGCAGGTAACGTTCTTCGTAATTATAATTAATCCTTCCGAAATAGGATGCCAGGGAGGCGAAATCATAGCCGCCGGTACCGCCGTAAACCCGCTCATCGTCACGAGGGGCAATAGCCGAATTGATATTTGCTTTGGAAGGATCGCGTTCCAGAAGATCATAATCGCTGCCTCCCAACTGCCGGTAGGTGTATTGCTGCGCTGATTGTCCGGCAACCAGGGTGATGTCGTGCTTTTCTGCCATCACTTTATGATAGGTCAGGACATTTTCGACCTGCCATTTATAGCCTCTGTTCATTTCACTCCAGACGGAGCTTTGGGAAATATTCTTTCCCTGTGTTGCCAGGAAATACGGGAATTCATACCCATCCCTTCCCCAAAAAGCCAGATCGAAACCATAGCTGCTTCTCAACTTCAGCCCCGGAAGCACACCCAGTTCGCCCCAGAAGGTTCCGACAAACTTATCGTCGGCAGACAACTCAGACCGGGGTTGGTTGAGCATGCCCACCGGATTGGCAATCTCCTGAAACCCGGACGGAGGGATGGAAAATACGCGTCCGTTTTTATCGGTGACGGCATTGGGGTACTGTGCCAGAATAGCGGCAGCGGTCTCTTCATCGGCATAGACCGGAACCAGCGGATTGAAGGTCAGGGCGCTTCCCAGAATTGATCCGTATTCTGAATTCGTCTCAATACCCCGCGCCTTATTCCTTCCATAGCTGACATTCATCCCAATTTTCAGATTGTTCAGAAAGCTGCGTTCGGTCGTCTCGTAAATATGATAGGTTGTGTTTGACCGGATGCTCAGACGATTGTAATTCGATTTGTTGTAGTTACCACCCACAATACCGTCCTGCTCAAAATAGCCCAGCGAAAGAAAATACTGTGCCTTTTCATTTCCTCCGCTCACGCTAACCTGATGGGTCTGTACCGGTGCGTCATAATAAAATGTTTCGTCCTGCCAATCTGTCCCCTCACCCTCAAAAGCATTCACTGCTTCCTGGGAGTAACGGGGCGCATTGCCGTCATTGATCTGCGCTTCGTTCATGATCACCATGTATTCCTGCGCATTAAGCACCGATTTCTTTTTCCACGGATTTTGCCACCCGTAATTCACATCGTAATTGATGACTGCTTTTCCCTGCGTTCCGCTTTTGGTGGTTACCAGGATGACCCCGTTTGCAGCGCGGGCACCGTAAATAGCAGCCGAAGCAGCATCTTTCAGTATTTCAACCGACTGGATGTCGACCGGATTCAGATAGTTGATCCCTCCGTCGACGGGCATGCCGTCTACGATATACAATGGTTCGCTGTTATTTACCGTACCAATTCCCCTGATACGAACTTTCGAATCGGAGCCCGGTTGGCCCGAGCTTTGGGTAATCTGCACCCCCGATACCTTCCCCTTCAGGGCGTCTTCCACACGCGAGGGCTTCGTGGTGTTCAGCTCTTCGGCTGTTACCCGGCTGATGGCTGCGGTTACGACGCTTTTCTTCTGGACTCCGTAACCAATTGCAATGACTTCCTCAATGCCGATGGTCTCTTCCTCGAGGCTGACATTAATACGGGTCTGCCCCGCAACAGCTGCCTCCTGCTCCCGCATACCGACAAAAGAGAAAACCAGCACCGCATCGGCCGCAACATTTCGCAATGAATAGCCTCCGTTTGCATCGGTAATAGTTCCGTTAGTGGTCCCCTTTACCAAAACCGTCACCCCGGGTATCGGATTACCGTCACTATCGGTTACGCTCCCCGATATGGTCCGTTCCTGCTGCACACCATTCTCTAAAAAACCGGGGTTAGCGACCGGAGACAGAACGATTTGCCGGTTAATAATTTCGTAAGAGATATTCGTTCCACGAAGCAATTGAGCCAGCATATCCGCAATATCCCTGTTCTCAATATTCACGCTTACGTTCTGCGATACATCGACCTCTTCCCCCTTGTAGAGGAAAAAGTAATCACTTTGTTCTTCGATTTGTTTTAACGCCTCCCGCAGGCTTACATTGTTCAGGGACAACGATAACCTGCTTTGCTGGGAGTTGACGCTTGCACTCAGGTGCATAATGGTCATCAG
>JBFXKJ010000152.1:0-9526 GCA_050173895.1 Mangrovibacterium sp.
TGGATGCCTGCCTGGAAACGGGTGTCAGTTACCTGGACACGGCAAATTACGAACCGAAAGACGAAGCAAAATTTGAATATAAATGGCAATGGGCTTATAAGGACCGTTTTAAGGAGGCCGGTATCACGGCCATTCTGGGATGCGGTTTTGATCCGGGGGTTACCAGCGTCTATACAGCCTATGCCGCAAAACATCATTTCTCGGAAATCCGTTATCTCGACATCGTCGACTGCAACGCCGGCGATCACGGAAAAGCTTTTGCAACCAATTTCAATCCCGAGATCAACATCAGGGAAGTTACCCAGAAAGGCAAGTACTGGAAAGACGGCAAGTGGATTGAAACCCAGCCGCATGAAATTCATAAGCCGCTGAATTATCCGCACATCGGCCCGAAAGAGTCGTATCTGATCTATCATGAAGAGCTGGAATCGCTGGTCAAAAATTTCCCCACCCTGAAGCAGGCGCGTTTTTGGATGACCTTCGGCCAGGAGTACCTCACCCATCTGCGTGTGATCCAGAATATCGGGATGGCCAGTATTGAACCGGTCATGTACGAAGGGAGGGAAATTGTACCAATCCAGTTTCTGAAAGCAGTGCTTCCCAATCCCGGCGACCTGGGAGCCAATTATAAGGGACAGACTTCGATCGGGTGCAGAATCAGCGGCACCGCGAAGAATGGCAAAGAAGAAACTTACTACGTCTATAACAACTGTGATCACGAGAAAGCATACGCTGAAACGGGGACCCAGGCTGTCAGTTACACCACCGGCGTGCCCGCAATGATCGGAGCCATGATGTATCTCCAGGGAAAATGGAAAAAACCAGGGGTGTACAATGTGGAAGAATTTGATCCCGACCCGTTCATGGAGGCGCTCAATGTGCATGGACTACCCTGGCACGAGATTTTTGGTGCCGACCTTGAAATGGACTATTGAAACGGATTTTGTGATCTGAAACGCCGCGAAACGGAAACAGGACGTGAAAGGAGCATGTTGCGCTGCAACGCACGGGTTTATGGTAATAACTCCGGCAACATGGGAGTTCGTGAATATCGTTCCTTTTTTTCGCTTCCCGGCGTGCAGACAGGTAACTTTTTTAAGATTGCCCGACCCGAGAAACGCAGTCCTGCGGCTGTGAATCATTCAGACACTCGATCAGCTCCCTTCTGTTCATAAAATCTTCGAGCGTGGCATTTTGAAGATAATCGTTAATCAGGCTGTTCAATCTTCCCCAAAAACCCTGCACCATACAAGTATCTTTCATCTCACAGAAAAAGGTTGGGCACATACAATCAATAATGCATATTCCGTGTTCAAAGGCATTGTGAATGTCCAGGACCGTAATTTCCGAAGGTCTGCGCATCAGCATATAGCCGCTTTTCTTCCCTTTTACGTTACAAATCAATCCTGCTGCCTTCAGTGCATAGATAATCTGATCCAGGTATTTATTTGAAATGTGCTGGTTCTCTGCAATGTCTTTCTGAAAGACCCCACCCTGCTTCTCATTTACAGCGATTTCGAGCATCGCACGAATGCCATATCTTGTTTTGGTGCTGAACCTCATACTTTTATCGTGTTCCCCGATTTGCGGCGAACAGGATCTTAAAATTAATCAATACTTCATCATTAACCTTCACAAGGCCGAGAAATTTTTTCGGCGGATCAATTTTAAAATTACTCAGTCTGATCTTCACAGCACCTGAAAGGAGCCATTGCCCCGAAGGGCCTTCTTCTTTTACCGATTTAACCTGATAATTATTTGTTACACCGTTCAGTGTCAGTCCGATTCGGTGATTCAGAATGGAACTCCCGCGGAGTTCTCCGACGATGTTCTCTCCCAGTGTGATGACGATATCCGGATATTTATCGGCATGGATCATTTCCAGGAAATCAGTCCGCATCATCTTCGATTCGGCCTTAATCCTGCCGGCAGGGATCAAAAAGCGAAAAGTGTCGTCCTTCCCTTGTATACATGAAGGAATTCCGGAGAAATCGCTTTCCCTGTAGTCCAGATGGAACTCGTTCATATTCGTTGACCCGGTTATCATGACCTGATCAAAGAGGTACCGGTCAGGAAGTTCCCGTTCGGCCTGACCATAGCTGCAGGTCCATGCTGACAACAACAATATGAAAACAAATCTTCTCACAGACGGGCCAATTTTAAACAGTGGGAAAAAAGGATGCCCGGAATTTCCGGGCAAACCTGTATCAACCTAAAACGTAATTAAAATGAAATGGCGGCTTCAAACATCACACCCTTAAACTCCGCGTCGCCACCATACATTTCGAAGTTGTTGTATTGCTGATTGACATATTCGAGCTTTGCCAACACGTTCTTCGTCAGGAACCAACCGGCGCCAACCTGCACGCGGTCGATCGATGAATCCGTATCGTCAGTTACCCGGTTATAGCGCAGGCCTCCATAGAACTGATCCTGTCCTCCAAAACGAACCAATCCTTCCAACGCCAGCTGGTCAAAATTAAAATCAGCCTTGCTGGTGGTTTTGCCATCGGCCGTTTCGTACAGTCCGAAGAATTCGAGGCCTTTATATTTCAGGAACGAGTTAAACATCACGGTGGTCATTTCGCTGTAAGCTCCGGGTCCCCAGTTTCCGTTCAGATGGTTCTTTTTAATATCAGTTCCGGCTGCTTCCTGTGAAGCCGGGACCATGATCTGGTAATAACGTGAACCGGCACGGTCGCCCGAATAGAGGGTTCCCCTGCGGGAGCTTCCATGGATCCAGGGAGAAACGGTGAGACGCAGCCTCAGGTCATCGCTGAGTTGCTTGTCAAAGCCAAATTTTCCGTATACACCCAGTTCGTCGGCCGTATTGATTTCATTGTATTCCTTTGCGGTTGCGTCGTAAGTTACCAGTGTCGGATTGAGTGAACCGTCAGTCACCCCTACCATGCCGATCCATCCGTTGTTACGAAGCATCACTTCGAACATCGGAGCAGTTGTGAAGGCATCCATCACGTAGTTTCCGACAAAAGGATTATTTATAACAGCAGCATTGTCCGAACGGCGGAAATGTCCGTCACCGTAATTGACTTCACCCACACCGATCTTCAGTGTCATATACTGCATCAGCTTATCCACAGCTTCCGATTTAATGAAAGGCATCGCATCGACCAGGAGATAACCGCCCTGCACCCACGATTCATTGTGATGCCGGCTCGACAGGTAAGTGCGAAGATAAACTTTCATCCCCGGTGCGAGGTCAGCGCCCAGATTCAGGTTGGTGGTAGGCAGGTTAAAACCGGTACCCAGCGGCATCAGATCAATGCCATCGGCACTGTTGTTGATTCCCTGAAACTGCAAAGCAAAATCTGCTCCGATTCTGGGGGTTACCTTTTCGAAAGCTTCCGGTTTGATTTTTTCTTCCTCAAAAGTCTGCGCATACGATTTTGCAAAGAACAAAGCCAAGACAAATAGTAATAAAGTAACTTTTTTCATGTGTTTGTTTTTTTTTAATAGAGTTCTGTGTTGTCATGCTGAGAATTATAAATGCCATTCCCGGGGCATGGTGACAGACATTCGCTCTCACGACCGTCTGTTTTTATGTGAAATGGTTTTTATCGCTGATAAACAAGCCGGTATTCCACCTTTATTTCGTCGCCTGTTTTGATGGTTCCCATCAACGCGACCGGAGGCACAACACCAAAATCAGACATCTTCAAATTCAGTACGCCACTAATTTCCATCTTTCCGTTACCCGCACTGCTCACCTGAAAGTCGTCTGTGACTTGGTTTGTCTTTCCCGCAATTGTCAGAGCCATTTTGGCCTTGCCCGAATGCTGATCACCCTCCACCTGAAGCAAGCGTGCTTCAATCGTTGGGTAGGATTTCTGCTTCAACGCCTCATAGGCTTTTTTATCCATCATATTGTGTTCGCTCTTTAACGAACCGGATTCCAATACAAAATTTCCCGAGGACAGCTTATTTAACTCCCCGTCGGCTGTCAGAACAAACGCTCCGCTCATTTTCTCACCTTTCATCTCCCACTCGTGAAGCGTAGAAGTGCCTTTTACAAGGACAGAACTCCCCCCCTGAACCAGTTTATACTGAACCTGTGCTGTGGCCACATGAAAAGAGGCGGCCAGTACAATGGTGATGACACTCCATCCAAATGCTTTCATCAGTCGTTTCATTATATTTATCATTAAATTAATTTTGTAAAAATTTCAATACTCATTTCATTCTCTTTTTAAGACATGGGCGTATGAAATTTGCTGCGCGGACCCCGCAAGCCTGATTCACTATGCGGATTTCAATTTGCTGCGCGGATCCCGCAAGTTTGCTCCCTTTCGGGGATATCGTTTCACGGTTTTCCGTTGCGCTCCGTTTGGCTTCATAAACATCAGCCCGGACATAGACTTCAACGTTCAAAGCGCGTTTCGCTTGTTTATCTTCTGAATTTAACTATATAAACATTTTTTACACCAATGAAAAGAGGGACTTTTTGTTGTTTTCCGTATCCTACTTTTCCTACCGTTTTGATAGGATATAAGTATTGCATTGAAACAGCCTGAATTGTAACCGATGTTACAATTCTGCTATTTAGATTTGGACTGAATTACACTTAAATAATTATGTTATTTGGTAGATTTGTTATTCAAGCATATGTGTTCTTTTCCTTGAATTTTAACTGATTCACGAAATTGTTTTAAGGACTTCGGAAAGATGCATCCAGAATTTGGCGACCGTATCGATCCGTATGCGCTCGTCAGGAGAATGAGCGTTTTTGATAGTAGGTCCGAACGACACCATATCAAGTCCGGGATACTTTTCGAGGAATAAGCCGCATTCCAGTCCGGCGTGAATTGACCGGATCACTGGTTCCTTTTGGAACAGGTCCCGGTAAGCTGCTGCCGTAATGCGTAACAAATGGCTGTCCGGGTTTGGCGTCCAGCCGGGATAGCCGTTCAACTGGCTGACTTTGGCGCCGGAGAGTTCAAAAACGGCGCGTATGGTATCGGCCGCATACTGTTTTCGGCTCTCCAGCTCGCTTCGCTGGCTGGTTGTAATGATTACCTTCGAATCGTCGGTGAATTTTACGGAGGCCAGGTTCGTGGAGGTTTCGACCATTTCTTTCATGCGGGGGCTCATTTCCATCACTCCGTGGGGGCAGGCCATCAGCAGGTTGATCAGTTTCTCCTGGTCTGCCAATGTCAAAACCAGGGGAGGCAGCAGAGACGAACTGTGATCAATTATCAGGTTCGGTTCCGTTCGTTCATATTCGAATTCCACCTCGGAAGAGAAGACATTGAGTTCGGCGATCAGTTGTTCTTTTTGTACATTCGGCACAATGATCAGGGCAAAAGCTTCTCTGGCAATGGCGTTCCGAAGGTTTCCGCCGTTCATGTCTGCGATGCGCACGCCGAATTGCCGGATGGCTTTGCTGAGAAAGCGGGCCAGTATTTTATTTGCGTTGCCCCGTCCGCGGTGAATGTCATCGCCTGAGTGGCCGCCAAGCAGTCCGCGCACCATGATCTTTAGTCCGAAGGAATTACCGGGGGTCTTTTCTTTTTCCACCGCCAGCTCCGCGAGTGTGTCCATTCCGCCGGCACAGCCGATAAAAAGTTCGCCCTCATCCTCCGAGTCGAGGTTGATCAGGATTTTGCCGCTGAAGAAATCCGGTTCGAGAGCCAAAGCGCCCGTCAGTCCTGTTTCTTCGTCGACTGTGATGAGGCACTCGATCGGGCCGTGCTGCAGGTTGGGAGCAGTGAGCACCGCCATCTGGGCTGCAATGCCGATGCCGTTATCGGCGCCCAGGGTTGTCCCGTCGGCCCGCACCCATTCCCCATCCACCACCGGGATGATCGGATCGGTATCAAAGTTGAATTTCCGGTCACTGTTCTTCTCGCAAACCATGTCCATGTGAGACTGGAGTACCACCGTTGGCCGGTCTTCGTAGCCTGGAGAGGCCGGCTTCAGGAGCAGAATATTGCCCGCACCGTCGGTTTTGGCTGCAATGCCATTCGTGGCAGCAAATTCAAGAATAAACCGGCGGATCTTCTCTTCCTTTTTTGAAGGACGGGGTATCCGGCAAATCTCTTCGAAATAAGTCCACAGTGGCTGGGGCTCCAATTTTGCTAATTTTCCAGGCATGACCATATTTTATTTTTGTGTTCAGGTTTCAAGTTCTATCTCCGGGTACAGGTTTTATGGCCTTTTCTTCAACTGCAGGTTCATCTTCTCACCATCTTCCGTCCACTGGTCGCCCGTCTCCTTTTCCAGCCGTTTGGCTTCGTTCCAGTACTGATCCATCTCGTCCAGGCTCATTTTCTTAAGATCCATCCCCTTTTTTATCGTCTGGCTTTCCAGGTGATTAAACCGGCTGATGAATTTCAGATTCGTCCGTTCCAGCGCCGCTTCGGGATCGATCCCGTACAGTCGTGCCGCATTGACAAGGGCGAAAAAAAGGTCGCCGAATTCGGCTTCCATCCGTTGCTGATTCCTTTTGTCGATTTCATCCTGGATTTCATTCACTTCTTCCTTCACTTTTTCCCAAACCTGTGCACGTTCTTCCCAATCAAAGCCCACGGCGCTTGCCTTTTCCTGAATGCGGTTTGCTTTGACCAGCGCCGGCAGCGATCCTGGTACGCCTTCGAGTACTGTTTTCTTTTTCCGCCCTTTCTCTTTCAGCTTCAACGACTCCCAGTTCTGTTCCACTTCCCGGGCATTGTTTACGCCGACCTGTCCGAACACGTGCGGATGGCGGTAGATCAGTTTCTCGTTCAGCCCGTCAATGACATCTTTGATATCGAAAGTCTTCTTCTCCGAACCCATTTTCGCATAGAAGACAATGTGCAGCAGCAAATCGCCGAGTTCTTTCCTGATCTCATCCATATCCTGGTGCAGGATTGCATCGCCCAGCTCATACGTCTCCTCAATGGTCAGCTTGCGAAGCGATTCGAAGGTCTGTTCCTTGTCCCACGGGCATTTTTCCCTCAACTCATCCATGATCTCCAGCAACCGTCTAAAAGCATTCAGTTTTTCATCCATGATTATCTGTGAAACCGTTTTTAACTTCCCAAAATTACAATCTTTCTTCGGGGCTGCCAGAATAAAGCCGATTTAAATTTTATGCTTTCCGCACAGATAAATTGAACGTTTTGATTAAGCGAGGGCAAAGACCAAACGGAGTTTGAGTCTTTGCCGAGCGTGAAAAACGACTAATGTAATTGAACGTTTTGATTAAGCGAGGGCAAAGACCAAACGGAGTTTGAGTCTTTGCCGAGCGGGAAAACGACTAATGTAATTGAACGTTTTGATTAAGCGAGGGCAAAGACCAAACGGAGTTTGAGTCTTTGCCGGGCGGGAGTATGTTTCGGTTAAGCGAGGAAATGCCAGGCTTGCCTGAGCTTTTTCCGAACGAGCGAAATGGCTAATGCAATGAACATTTTTGTTATTTTTGCTCTTATAAAGGGAGTTTAAACTATTCTATGTTTGAAAAATTAATTCTGCTTGAGGGAGTCGACCCTCTTGAGTTTTACGGGGTAAACAATTCGAAGATCGATCTGATAAAAGCTTTCTTCCCAAAACTAAAAATTGTCAGCCGCGATAATCAGTTGATCATTCACGGTGACAAAAAGGAAAGTCTGGCCTTCGAACAAAAGCTGCAACTCCTGCTCGACCATTACAATCAATTCAATATTCTGCCCGAGGAAACCATCCGACAGGTGATGAACGACGATCCGCTGGCCACCGATGCATTAAATGCAAGTCCTGCCGACGTCTTGCTGCACGGCAACAACGGAAAGCCGATCCGGGCCCGTACACCGAATCAGCGGGTACTGGTCGAGGCCGCACGGAAATCGGACCTGATCTTTGCCATCGGTCCCGCCGGAACCGGGAAAACCTATACCGCGATTGCCCTGGCAGTACGTGCCCTGAAAAACAGGAACATCAGAAGGATTATTCTGAGCCGTCCTGCGGTTGAAGCCGGAGAAAGGCTTGGTTTCTTACCCGGTGACCTGAAAGAAAAGATCGATCCTTATCTGCAACCCCTGTATGATGCGCTGCAGGACATGATCCCGGTAAAAAAGCTGGAAGAATTCATGAAAGACGGGATTATCCAGATCGCTCCCCTGGCATTCATGCGCGGACGGACGCTGAGCGATGCTTTTGTGATCCTGGATGAAGCCCAGAATACGACGCTGAATCAGCTGAAGATGTTTCTCACCCGCATGGGAATGAACACCAAATTCATCATTACAGGCGATGAAACACAGATCGATCTCCCCTCGCCTGCTCAGTCAGGCTTGCTTCAGGCAAAGAAAATCCTTCGCGATATTGACGGTATTGCTTTCGTTCAGTTTAATTCGGGCGACATCGTTCGCCACAGGCTGGTACGGAAAATCGTGGAAGCTTACGACCGGCACTACCAGCTTCAGGCAGAAAGGAAGGAAGCAAGAAAAGCAGAATCCGGGAATACCGAAGAATGATAATAGGGTTCAATAAAAAAATACTTAAAAAGAAGAAAAATGGGTACAGCTTTAACAAGAACGGATTTTAACTTCCCCGGGCAAACCGGTGTATATCATGGCAAGGTCCGGGATGTTTACAACATCAACGATGAATACCTGGTGATGGTGGTAACCGACCGGATTTCGGCTTTCGACGTAATCCTGCCGGAAGGGATTCCATATAAAGGACAGGTATTGAACCAGATAGCTTCCAAATTTCTGGATGCCACTGCCGACATTGTGCCGAACTGGAAGATCGCTTCTCCCGATCCGAACGTCACCGTTGGCCATAACTGTGAGCCGTTCAAGGTTGAAATGGTCATCCGTGGCTACCTGACCGGGCACGCCTGGCGCGAATATCGCGACGGCAAACGCAGCATATGCGGGATTCCATTTCCATCGGGAATGAAAGAAAACCAAAAGTTTCCCGAGCCGATCATTACTCCGACCACAAAGGCAGACGAAGGCCACGATGAAGATGTATCCAGGGAAGAAATTATCAGTGACGGCGTGGTCAGCGAGAAAGATTACGACCTGCTCGAAGAATACACCCGTAAGCTCTTTCAGAGAGGAACGGAAATGGCTGCGCAGAAAGGTCTTATCCTGGTTGACACGAAGTATGAATTTGGGAAAAAAGACGGGCAGATTTATCTGATCGATGAAATCAACACACCCGATTCTTCCCGGTATTTCTATGCCAATGGTTACGAAGAACGCCTGGCAAAAGGAGAAAGTCAAAAGCAGCTTTCGAAGGAATTCGTCCGCCAGTGGCTTATAGAGAATGGTTTTCAGGGGAAAGAAGGCCAGAAGATCCCGGTCATGGACGAAGCATTTGTGCGTTCCGTATCGGACCGTTACATTGAGCTTTATGAAAACATTACGGGCGACCGCTTTATCAAGTCAGATACCTCTCAGATCATCAGGAGGATCGAACAAAACGTGACTGAATTCATGAAAACGCTTTAGCGTTTTTCATCATCCGCAAACTGCCGGTCTTTTTAACCGGCAGTATTTCCCGCTATGAATACAAAAAATACTTAAAAATCGGTCAGTTT
>JBFXKJ010000153.1:0-9495 GCA_050173895.1 Mangrovibacterium sp.
GTCTATGTCAGGCTCATCACGCGGATGAAAGTGATGGACACCACTGCCGGATTCAAATGTTACCGCCGGCGCGTGCTCGAAACGATCAATCTCGAGGCCGTCCGGCTGAAAGGCTACGGTTTTCAGATCGAGATGAAATTTACGGCTTGGAAACACGGGTTCAGGCTTGTCGAGGTACCCATCATCTTCACAGAACGCCAGGAAGGCCATTCCAAAATGAGCGGAGGAATTTTTAACGAGGCCCTCTGGGGTATTCTGAAAATGAAAGTCAGAAGCTGGTTCAGGCAATATCGGCCAAAAGCAGGTGAACAGGCAACACCGGAAGAATAATTACGTATCAGTTTATAACTCATCTTTAAATCCGTATCTATGAAGACCATCATCCACCGGGCAACGATTATCAATGAAGGGGAGCAATTTACAGGGAGTGTTCTCATTGACGGAGAATTCATCAAAAAGATCTACCGTCAGGAGGAGATCCCGCGCGACGAACTGCAATCGGCCGAAGTGGTGGATGCCACAGGGAAATACCTGATCCCCGGGGTCATTGACGATCAGGTTCATTTTCGCGAACCCGGGCTGACACACAAGGGTGACATTGCCAGTGAATCAAGGGCAGCAGTGGCCGGCGGGATTACTTCTTATATGGAAATGCCCAATACCATTCCTCAGGCAACGACCATCAGTGAACTTGAGAAGAAATACGCGCGCGCAGCCGAAGTATCGGCCGCAAACTACTCCTTTTATATCGGGGCCACAAATGACAATCTGAAGGAAGTCACGGCAATCGATCCGAAACAGGTATGCGGCATTAAGGTTTTTATGGGCTCATCGACAGGAAATATGCTGGTTGACGACGAGAACGCCCTTTCGGAGCTGTTTAAAAACGCCCATACCCTGGTTGCCACGCATTGTGAAGATGAAGGAATCATTCGGAAGAACCTGGAATATTATAAAGAAAAATACGGTGAGCTCATTCCCGTTTCACGGCATCCCCGTATCAGGAGTGCTGAAGCCTGTCTGAAGTCCTCTTCAAAAGCAGTCGATCTGGCATCCAGATTTGGGACCAGGCTCCATATTCTTCATTTATCGACCGCCGGCGAAATGAGCCTGTTCCAGCCGGGACCGGTAAAAGAAAAGAAGATCACAGCCGAGGCCTGCGTTCATCACCTGTGGTTTGATGAACGCGATTATATCCGCTACGGGACGAGGATCAAATGGAACCCGGCAATAAAATCGGACGAAGACCGCGATGCACTGTGGGAGGCGCTGCTGAACGATAAAATCGATGTGATCGCCACCGACCACGCCCCCCATACTCTCGACGAGAAAGCGCATTCGTACCTGAAGGCACCCTCCGGCGGTCCTCTGGTCCAGCATTCGCTCACGATCATGTTCGAATTTGTCACGCAAGGGAAAATCACACCGGTGAAGATCGTGGAAAAGATGTGTCATGAGCCGGCCGATCTGTTCCGCATCGACCGCCGGGGCTATATCCGTAAAAACTACTATGCCGATCTGGTCCTGATCGATCCGCATAAATCATGGACAGTTGTCCCCGAAAATATCCTTTATAAATGCGGATGGTCTCCTTTTGAGGGAACGGAGTTCAGCCATCAGATCGAAAAAACCTTTGTGAACGGGCAACTGGTCTATAACCAGGGGATCATTTATCCCGAAATAAGAGGGAAACGGCTGTTGTTTAACCCTTGATCCTGTTCCGGTTCATCTTCTGAACCGCATGACCGCCCATTTGAACCTTTTTTTCATTCATGAAAACATCCCCTGGATGAAACAGGGCTATTGCGACGGCAACTGGGCATAAGAAAGCTAAAAATTGTTATCTTATACCGGAATCATAAACCTGTACTAAGAAAATGAAACGAATCCTTTTAATCCTGTCGCTTTTTACCGCCGGCAAGCTGTTTGCCGCCCCGGTAGAAATTCTGGGTGAGTTAAAGAGATGGCACAAGATCACCCTGTTGATTGCTGGTCCGGAAACTTCGGAGTATGCCAAAGAAAATCCCTTCCTCGATTACCGCCTTGTTGTCACCTTCACCAACGGCGACAACACCTATGCAGTCCCGGGTTTTTACTGCGCCGACGGGCAGGCTGCTGCAAGCAGCGCTGAAGAAGGCAATAAATGGATGGTTCGTTTCAGACCTGACAAAACCGGAGGATGGCAATACACTGTTTCATTCCGCAAAGGAAAGGGCGTCGCCGTCAACGATAATTTCCATGTCGGCCAACCGGTCGGCGCAGATGGTGCAACCGGCTCCTTTGAAGTGGCGGATTCTGATAAGAAATCGCCCGATCTGCGTTATACAGGTCGTGTGGAATATGTGGGTGAGCGCTACCTGAAATTCGCAGGCCGCGACTCTTTCTTTATCAAAAACGGAGCCGACAGCCCGGAAAACCTGCTGGCTTATGTGGATTTCGACCAAACCTACCGGTACGAGACCAACAGAAAAGAACGTACCGGCGAGGCAAATCCGCAGGAAACATGCCATCGTTATGAACCGCACATCAGGGACTGGAAACCCGGGGACCCGGTATGGAAAAACGGCAAAGGGAAGGGCATCATTGGGGCCATGAATTATCTGGCTTCCAAAGGCGTCAATTCAGTTTACATGCTGACCATGAATATCCAGGGCGATGGCAAGGACGTTTGGCCGTGGACGGACCACAACGAGCGGTACCGCTTCGACTGCAGTAAGCTTGATCAATGGGAAATCCTGTTCGACCACATGGAAAAACTGGGCCTGATGATCCATTTCGTGACCCAGGAAACCGAAAATGAATGCCTGCTTGACATCGGCTATACGGGCGTTCAGCGCAAGCTTTATTATCGGGAACTGGTCGCCCGCTTCGGCCATCACCCGGCGGTTACCTGGAATCTGGGTGAAGAGAACGGAGCTGATAACTGGACGCCGATCGGCCAGACCGATCAGCAAAGAAAAGATATGGCGGCACACCTGAAACTGATCAATCCTTATCCGAGCTTTGTGGTGTTGCACACACATTCCAACGAAAAAAAACAGGATGAATACCTCACTCCCCTGCTCGGCTTCGATGCGCTCGACGGTCCCTCGCTCCAACACCACGATGTTAAAGCCATTCATTCCCGGATAAAAAAATTGATCGGTTTGTCTGCCCGGGCGGGGAAGCCCTGGGTGGTCAGTATGGATGAAATTGGTCCGGCAAACCAGGGAGTACTTCCCGACACATTCGATCCCCGGCACGACACCATCCGGCATCACGCACTCTGGGGCAGCCTGATGGCCGGGGCCGGCGGTGCCGAATGGTACTTTGGCTATAAATATCCGCATAACGACCTCGCCTGCGAAGACTTTCGCAGCCGCTCCGCATGGTGGGACCAAACCGGCATAGCTACGGCGTTTTTCACCCGGTACCTGCCCTACAGCCGGATGGTTTCAGCCGATGCCCTTACCACCAATACCGAAGCGTTTTGCCTGGCCAGGGAAGGAGAAGTCTATGCAGTTTACCTTCCGGATGGCAGTAAACCAACGAAGTTAAATGCAGGAAATAAGGGGGAAAGTTTTTCCGTCCGGTGGTATGACCCCCGTAACGGGGGAAACCTGCAAACCGGCAGTGTGAAAAGTTTCGTTGCAACAGGACCGGTGAACATCGGCATGCCTCCTTCGGCCCGCAAGCAGGACTGGGTGACTTTAATAACAGTCATTAAATAAAAAGAAACCGACATGAACGATCAGTTGATAAAACTCAGCCTGCTAGGCGCTCCTCTCCTGCTTGCCGGGTTAAACGGATATCCCGCCGAAAAAACAAAGGGTGCTGACAAACCAAACTTTGTTATTTTCATCGCTGACGACGCCGGCTGGAACGACATCGGGCCATATGGAAATTCCGGTATTCAAACACCAAATATCGACCGGCTTACCCGGGAAGGTCTGACGTTCCATAATGCGTTCGTCACGACCAGTTCCTGCAGCCCAAGCCGTTGCAGCATTATGACCGGACTTTATCCCCACAACACCGGTGCCGGGGAACTCCATCTGCCTCTGCCCGCCGATAAAAAAATCTTCCCCGGGGAACTTAAAAAGAATGGTTATTACACGGTTGCCGCCGGGAAGTGGCATCTGGGACCCAACCGTACTGAGTTTGACTCGATCTTTCATCCGCACGAAGCCAGTGGCGCTGCCGACTGGGCCCGCGCACTGGAAAACCGCCCCAAAAACAAACCCTTCTTTATGTGGCTGGCGGCAAACGATCCGCACCGGCCATACGCGGAGAAGCAAATCATACCCCGCCCAAACCAGGCGGGAGGTGTATTCATTCCACCGTTCATTCCCGACAATGATCTTATCCGGGAAGATTTCAGAAAATACTATGATGAGATAAGCCGCCTTGATGCCAACATCGGAAAGGTAATGGATCAACTGGACAAAGAAGGCCTTGCCGAAAACACCGTTATCATCTTCTTGTCAGATAACGGACGTCCGTTCCCGCGATCCAAAACCAGGCTTTACGACAGTGGTGTGAAAACGCCGTTTATTGTTCGCTGGCCGGGGCACATTAAAGGCGGAAGTCGTTCGGAGAGCCTCGTCAGTTCAATCGACATTGCCCCCACTCTTTGTGAGCTGGCCGGAGTTCCGCTTCCAAAAGAATTCCAGGGAAAATCGTTTGCGAAACTGTTTACCGATACGGAAGCAACCATTCATGATTTTATTTTTGCCGAACACAACTGGCACGATTATCAGGCCCATGAAAGACTGGTCCGCAGTAAAAAATTCCTTTATATAAAAAACAGGCTCCCTCTGCTCACTGCCTCGCCGCCTGCCGACGCTGTAAGCGGCGTGACCTTTCAGGAGATGATTCGCCTTTTCCACATGGATCAACTCACCGGTCCGCAAAAAGACAGCTTTGTGGCCCCGCGTGCTTCCGAAGAACTGTTTGATGTCATCAATGATCCATTCCAATTAACGAACCTGGCCGCGAGTGCCGGCCATGCCGGTGTACTGAAGCAAATGAGACAGGAGCTTGAAAAATGGATTGCGCTAACCGGCGACAGCACATTTCAAAAACCCGCCGCGGATATGTACGATCGTCTGACTGGAAGGCCCTTACCTGGTGTTAAAGTTCGGAAACCTGAAAACTTTTAATAATACAAATTTCAAAATTTGCAAAAAAAGGAGCGCATTGCCGATATCTTACTGATCAATTGCGATGACCAGGTATTTCGAGGTTTTCCAGAACTCGGAAGGATTGTCGATGTCAAGGCTTTCAATTTCCTTGTCCCCCGAAAAGTGATAGGACCCTGCGGGATGGATCGTGACCAGTTCCGCTTTCCTTACATATAAAGGAATGCTTTTCAAATCGCGAACGTCTACCTGGGTGAAAAAATCGCGGTTAAAATCTTCCTTCAAACGCAGGGTCTTCCCCAGACCGAGTACGCCGCCTTCCTTCTCCACGACTCCGTTCTGCAGAAGCTCTTTCGAGGTTCCGAATGCATACCAGGCTGTATTCATTTCGACGGTTTGTTTTTCAATTGTCTGCGTTTTTTCCTGAATTTCCTGGTCCTGCTTCACCGTCTTTTCTTCGGCTGTCTGCAACTGCACATTGAGTCCCTCCATATCCAGGTTGAGTTGATGAAGCTCTCCCCGCAACTGAACAATTTCGGCATTCTTTTCCTCCACCTGGCGGTTCAGGTTTATGACAGCTTTCTGCAGTTCCGCTACTTTTATCCCGGAAGAATTAGCCTGCTTCTGCAATTGCGCAATCAGTTGTTTATTCCGTTCCAGCAGATCATTGATCATTCGGATATCCCCGATAATCCGGTCTTTATCCCCCTGCTCCATCTGGTCCCCCTGGCCCGACTGTACCTTCACAATTGCCTGCAGCCGCTTGATCGAATCAAGGTTATCCTGGATTTCATTCATCGACGCCACAAAATTCAGGATCGCGGAATCCCTTTCTACAATAACCTTTGTGACACTGTCCTGCGCCTCCTGCACCCGGTCTGTCTTACCTTGCTGACACGAGAAAGCAAGCAATGCGAGAAAAAATACGAGGTAACGCTTCATATAACTATACTTATAATTATCGGAAAAACCAACTACTGAATTCCCGGCTCTTTCCCGGACATTTCTGCAAAGGTACACAGCTTTTAGCATATCCCGCCAAAACCGTCTCTAAAAATGCGAACACCAAACAAAGCCCTGCCCTTCATCACATAGGCGTTCCGGCAGGGAAACCATCCTGCTGTGGGTAAAATTGCTTCTTACTCCTGACCCAACAGCGTTTCGTCCAGCACTTTCCGAATCTGAGCGACCGACTGAATACTGCTTGTTGCATGAACCAGCTTACCTTTTTTGTAATACACCACAAAGGGCAATCCCATAAAATTCCTGCACTCCGGTGCATCCCTGATCACCTCCGCATCGGGAATGTCAAACTCCATGTCGGCAAAAACGATCTGGTCGTACTCATTCTGCAGTTCGCTCATCGCTGCATATACCGGAATGCACATGGGTCCCATCCGGCCGCAGCAAATCATCACGTTTTCAGCCGAATTGATCAGCCTGGCATGCTCGTCAGCCGATAATACATGTTTTAAATTCGTGTGAAGCATTTTCTTAGATTTTAAATATATACATATATAACTATAACAAGCATCTCTCCGATCCGGTTTCTGTATTATTGACAAATTTAGTGAACAGCCTTGATGAAACAATCGTTATCTTTGCGAATTAAATTTTGGTGATTTGGAGTTGAGAGCGTTTCGGCAGTTAGTTGAAAAAAGCGAGGCTATTCAGTCCGTTTTAAATGAGACAACCGCCCCGGGAGGAAAATTCCACCTGAAGGGTTTAATTGGTTCTTCGCGAAGCTTGTTGGCGGCAGCTTTATCGGAAAAGCGCACGGAACCCATAATTTACATTTTAAATGACCGGGAAGAAGCCGCCTATTTTTATGATGATCTGATGAATCTGCAGACCAAAAGTCAGGTTTCTTTTTTCCCTGGTTCGTATAAACGGTCCATTCATTTTGATCAGCCCGAGCAGGAAAACATCATTCTCCGGACAGAGGTGCTCAGTCAGCTTCAGCAAAACATCCGCCTAAGCATCGTGACCTATCCCGAGGCGCTGTCCGAAAAAGTGATCACCGGTGAAGCGCTTTCATCAAACAGTTTTCAGGTACGGAAAGGGGACAAGCTTTCGATCGATTTTTTAAATGATGTGTTGTTTGAATACGGATTTGAACGGGTCGACTTTGTGGTTGAACCCGGTCAGTATTCGATCCGGGGAAGCATTGTCGATGTTTATTCGTTCTCGGGTGAAGATCCTTACCGGCTTGACTTTTTCGGCGATGTGATCGACTCCATCCGCAGCTTTGATATTGCCGATCAGATTTCCATTGAGCAAATGGAAATGGTGGTTATCATCCCGAATATTCAGAGCGGATTGCAGGATGAGAAACGCGACAGTTTTCTGAACTTTCTTCCGGGCAATTGCCTCATTGTTATCCAGGAGGCCAGACTCACCGCGGGTATCATCGACCAGATCCGTGATTTGCCTTCCATTTCGGACGAAAACCGGGTTGATATTTCCGGCAAAGTGATTTCGGGAGACGAATTTCTCACCGCGCTGGGCAGGTTTACCTGTATCGAAGCGGGCTCATCTTCTTATTTTTCAGGAGCCGCCCGCTATCGTTTTAATACATCGCCCCAGCCGGTGTTCAATAAAAATTTTCAGTTGCTTGCTCAGACGCTGCAGGATAACTTCCGGATCGGCTATCAGAATTTCATCCTCTCATCGAACGGGAAGCAGATCGAACGGTTGCGGGCCATTTTTGATGATCAGGGGCTCGATGTGCCGTTTACCGGGCTTGATTTCACGCTTCATGAAGGCTTTATTGACCATGAACAAAAGCTGTGTTGCTTTACCGATCATCAGATCTTTGAACGTTACCACCGTTTTAAGCTGAAAAGCAGGAAAGAGCAGAAAGAAACAATTACGCTGAAGGAACTTAATACCCTGCATCCGGGCGACTATGTGGTCCACATCGACCATGGGATCGGAAAGTTTGCCGGCCTGGTTAAAACCGAACTGAACGGGAAGCTTCAGGAAGCCATCAGGTTGGTTTACCGTGACAACGACGTGTTGCTGGTCAGCATTCATTCGCTGCACCGGATCAGCAAATACAAAGGGAAAGAAGGCATTGAACCTAAAATAAACAAACTGGGTACGGGTGCCTGGCAGAAACTCAAGGAACGGACCAAAAGTAAGGTCAAGGACATTGCCCGGGAGTTGATCGCCCTGTATGCCCTGCGGAAAAAGGAAAAAGGTTTTGCCTATTCGCCCGATTCTTTCCTGCAGAAAGAGCTTGAAGCTTCCTTTATTTTTGAAGATACGCCTGACCAGATGAAAACCACCCAGGCGGTGAAGGAGGATATGGAAAAAGAAATCCCGATGGACCGGCTGGTGTGCGGCGACGTGGGCTTTGGCAAAACCGAAGTGGCCATTCGCGCGGCTTTCAAGGCTGTGACCGACGGAAAGCAGGTGGCCGTGTTGGTGCCCACCACCATTCTGGCCCTTCAGCACTACCGGACATTCACCGAACGGCTGAAGGATTTTCCGGTCAATATCAGTTATGTAAGCAGACTAAGGCAACACGCGGAGATAAAAAACACACTGACCGGTCTGAAAGAAGGGAAAACCGATATTCTGATCGGGACCCACCGGCTGATCGGGAAAGACGTCAAGTTCAAGGATCTGGGCCTGCTGATTGTCGATGAAGAGCAAAAATTCGGCGTTTCAGTGAAGGAAAAACTCAAGCAACTCAAAGTGAACGTCGATACGCTGACCCTAACCGCCACACCCATCCCCCGTACACTGCAATTCTCCCTGATGGGCGCCCGCGACCTTTCAGTGATCCAGACCCCGCCCCCAAACCGCTATCCGATTGTCACCGAGTTGCACTCTTTCAACGAGGAAATTATCCGGGAAGCGATCAATTATGAGCTGGGGCGCAACGGTCAGGTCTTTTTTATCCATAACAGGGTACAGAATATCTATGCGGTCCAGGAGATGCTCAGCCGGATTGTCCCCAAAGCGAGAACGATTGTCGCACACGGACAGATGGAAGGCGGGAAGCTCGAAAAGATCATGCTCGATTTTATCAGCGGCGAATACGACGTGCTCATAGCCACTACCATTATCGAATCGGGGCTGGATATCCCCAATGCGAATACCATCATTATTAACCACGCCGAGAACTTCGGGCTCAGTGACCTTCATCAGTTGCGCGGGCGGGTGGGCCGCTCCAATAAAAAAGCGTTCTGCTATCTGCTTTCGCCCCCCCTCTCGCTGGTCAATGCCGAAGCCCGGCGCCGCCTGCAGGCAATCGAAGAAGTTTCGGACCTGGGCAGCGGATTTATCTTCGCGTTGCGGGACCTTGACATCCGGGGAGCCGGAAACCTGCTGGGCGCCGAACGAAGCGGAGTTAGCGCCGATATCG
>JBFXKJ010000154.1:0-9380 GCA_050173895.1 Mangrovibacterium sp.
CAAACCGGCTGAAGAGAAGCTTCATGACTTATGGGCAAAGGCCCTTTTTCTTGAAGACGCATCCGGGAACAAGGCCTTACTCATTACGGCTGATCTGGTGGCCTTTCCGAAAGCGGTTTCAGATCGTATCCGCGATGATTTACAGGTTAAAATGGGCTTATCCCGGAGCCAAATTATTCTGAACTGTTCGCACACACATTCCGGCCCGGTGCTGTCAAATGCCTTGACCGATATTTACCCGATGAATGAACTTCAGAAACAGCAGGTTGAACAGTATACCGACCGGCTCTGTGTCCGGATTGCCGGGTTGGCGCAGAAAGCCAGGAACGATGCTGAACCGGTGAATCTCTGTTCTGCAAACGGTGTAGTTCGTTTTCAGGTTAACCGGCGCCACAATGCAGAAAAGGACGTGACGAACCAAACCACTTTGAATGGCCCCAACGACTTCGCCGTGCCGGTTCTGAAAGTCACCAACAAAAAAGGAAAGATCAAGGCACTGGCTTTTGGATATGCTTGTCACCCCACGGTACTGAACTCATATCAGTGGTCGGGCGACTATCCCGGTTTTGCACAAATGGAGTTGGAAAGAAAATACAAGGGAGCAACGGCCCTGTTTTTTCAGGGCGCCGGGGCCGATATGAACCCAATGCCAAGACATTCCGTCGCCCTGGCTCAACAATTCGGGCAGGAACTGGCAGCGGCTGTTGTTCGGGTATTGAATGAAGAGATGAAAGCGTTGGACCCGCAGTTGGGCACCGCTTATTCGGAAATTGACCTGGAACTGAATCCGGCATTTTCAAAGGAGGAACTGGAACGGTTAAAAAGCATGGGAAAAACCGAAAAAGGATATATAGCCTACAAAAGCAAGTGGGCCGAAAGGATGCTCACGGAGCTTGACCAGCATGGAAAACTGCCCGCCTCCTATCCCTATCCGGTACAGGTTTGGCGAATAGGCGATCAGTTACTGACTGCCCTGGGAGGGGAAGTGCTGGTCAGTTATTCGATTCAGTTAAAACGGATCCTGGGCAGTGAGCTTTTTGTTTTAGGCTACTCGAACGATGTCATGACTTATATTCCTTCGGAGGATGAAATACGGAGAGGCGGTTACGAGGTAGAATCGGCCCCCATGGTATTCGGAATGCCTTCCACCTGGAAAACCGGGATTGAAGAAAAAATTATCGGGGAAGTTATAAAGCAGGCACAACAGGTCAAACCTTTGCCTGACAAATAAGTGCGTGGATGTAGCAGGAAAAGCATCTGAAACGAACGATTCTGTGCTGATAGCAGCAATAATAGCAGAATTTACAGATACTGCCTGAAAAAATAAAATACATTGTCTAACTATAACAGCGAAAACTAAACATATGAGACGTAAATTTTTAATTGTCCCCCAACTGATCGTGCTGGCCATATTCATAACCGGTTGTGTCAGTACAGGGGAAAAAGCAGAACCGAAGATGAAAGAATACCGCCGGTTAACAGCGAAACCCTACTATTCCGGCTTTGAGATTGCCCACGACACCTACAATGCAATTTCTGCAGCCAGTGACGGAAACATTTACTACGTACTTTCGTCGCAACCTCACGACGTGGCCGGGCAAATGTACAGGTACGATCCGAAGCTGGATAAAACCAGTTTTGTGGCAGACCTGAACGAAGTTTGCGGGGAGAAAGATAAAAAAGCAATCGCTCAGGGGAAAAGTCATGTCCGTTTTTATGAAAGCGGGGGCAAACTATACTTTTCGACTCATGTCGGTTATTATGAAATGATCGACGGTATGGAATGCCTGCCGGTTAATGCCCCGGAAGGCTACGGGCTGTACCCTGGTGGCCACTTCCTGAGTTATGATCTGAAAACCGGTAAGTTCGAAGATCTGGCAGTTGCACCTCACGGAGAAGGGGTGCTGACCATGACCATGGATACGTTAAGAAAGCAGATCTATGCCATTACCTGGCCTAAAGGGTATTTTATCCATTATGACCTCAACACGGGCAAGCTCACAGAGGCGGGCCTTGTTTCGGCTAACGGGGAAGGCGGAAAACCAGGTGAGGACTACCGCGTGCTGTGCCGCTCAATGGTGGTCGATCCCCGTGACGGCCGGGTATACTATTCCACTTCCGAAGGAGATATCTTCTTTTATAACCGGGAGTCAGGCTCACTCGAAAAGATGGACGATGTATCCCTGAAACTCGATTATTTCGGGAAATATGATCCCACCCGCCCGGGGAATATGGGCTATAACTGGCGTGCCATTACCTGGTATCCGGGCGAAAATGTCGCATATGGAGTTCATGGAAACTCGGGGTATCTCTTCCGCTTCGACCCGTTGAAAAAGGAAATCGGGATTGTTGACCGGATCACTTCCGAACCGTCAAAAAAAAGCGGAATGTTTGACCAGTTCAGTTACGGCTATCTGGGTTTCGATCTGGGAAATGATAAAGAAACCTTATATTATCTCACCGGAGGCCCGATCTATGTTGACGGGAAAAGGGTGAAAGGGCTTGATGAAATCGCTATGGGCGCCGCCCGCGGGCTGGAAAACCTCCATCTGGTCACGTATCACCTTCCGACAAAAACATACACCGACCACGGTCCGATCTTTTATGAAGACGGCTCCCGGCCCACTTATGTAAACTCTGTTGCTATCGACAAAACGGGCAACGTATATACCCTTGCCCGTTTTGAACATGAAGGAAAAATTGTGGAAGACCTGGTGAAAATTCCTTTCCCTCAACAGGTCGACTAAAGGCAAAGCGGAAACAAATGTGAAGGGGTTCAAGAGCGTGGGCCCCTTCTTTCTTACCGGCTTTTTTTGAAGTCCATCAAAGGTGCATCGGTAAAATACTCCAGCTCAAAGAGCTGTGATTCTCTCCTGGAAGAACCCGGGGAACGCTCTGTCAACGCATCGTTGAAAACAATTGCCGCCTTGTTAAAACCCGTGTCCACTGCCCGGTGAATGCCGGCAAACACGCTGCGGGGAGTGTATCCCCGCCTGACGACGAACAAATCGAGATCTGTGTGGCGCATGACAACGGCGCCCTCGGTGACCATCTCCTGAGGGCCGTTATCCAGAATGATGATATCATAACGGCTTTTTAATCCTGCCAGCATGAACCCGAATTCCTGGCTCTCAATGAATTCTGCCGGATTTGGAAGAACAGGGCCGGAAAGGATCAGGTCCAGATTCGGAACAGGACTGGGCGTAATTATCTTCTCCGCGCTGTCGTCAGCGGCGAGACAGGTGCTGAGTCCGTGTTGGTTATTCATTTTCAGCCAGCCATGCAGCTCCGGCTTACGCAGATCGGCATCAATCAGAAGAACTTTCTTCCGGTTCATGGCAAATATGCAGGCCAGGTTCAGCGCTACAAACGTTTTTCCTTCCTTTGGAATCATGGAGTGTACCCCAATAGTCAGGACAGTTCTCTCCCCTGCAAAATTCCCGATCCCCACCCTGAGTCCACGGAACGATTCGGCCACCGCCGAACGCGGATACTTTATCACCGGGATTTTATCCGGGTCCGGGTTATGCCTGATCACCCCCACCACCGGCAATGGACTGATGCGGCTCAGCTCATCGCTGCTTCCGACAGTCTCCTTAAAGAATTCCCGCAGGATCATGAACAGAAACGGAATGGCGAAGCCGAAAAACAAGCCTATCAACAGATTAATAGCTTTGCGGGTTCCTACGATGACCACAGTTGAATCGCGCGGTTCATCGATAATTTTAACATCGGCTGTCAGGGAAGCTTTTCTGATTTCTGCTTCCGCACGCCGCTCTGTCAGATAGGTATACAACGCAGTATGCCGGCCCGCGCTGTCGGCTACAGAAGCCAGCTGCCGCTCAATAAAACGGATGGAATTATCAGCTGCAAGCTGTTTTTGCCGTAACCCGAATTCCACGTAAGCTTTCTCCAACTCTTTCACATATTCGATGTCTTTTCCCGGATTTGTGGTTCTCAGCCAAACCCGGATCAGGTCCATATTCTTGTCCAGCCTTGTCACCTCCAGACGCTTTATATAATCCAGCGCAAGTTCATCCCGGTCCTTAAACATAAAATAGAACCGCCCCTCCAACGGCAGATCCTTATCATTAAGGGTAAAGTGAAAATACTGGTTACTGAATTTTTCGCCAAACCGGCCCGTCTCACTGAAGCTGATCTCGACATCCTGGCCTACCACAAGAGGAGTAGCTCCGGTAGAAACCGTGAAACTGTCGGGACTGAGTTTCTCGATATACAGGGGAACGTTGGGCAGATTTCCTTCGGTCGTATCAGGAACCACCTCAAAAGGATCTTCCGTGTTTAACGGGGAGTTACGGAAACGTCCTTCCCTGAACCAAACTACATTCCACCCCAACTTTCCGATCACCTGCCGGTTCAAGCTGAACGATGTCAGCAAACCTAAATGATTGGGTATTTTCACGTCGTGCCTCAGCTGCAGATTGTCAAAAATATCATTCAGACTGATTTTTTCCTCCGTCTTTTCTTCAACGAAAAGCGTTCCGGTCACGCCATAGGTAGCCGGTGAATAGGCATTGTAGAGCAAGGCTACTCCGGCACCAGCCAGCATTGCCGGCACGAACCACCGCCAGTAGCCCGCAAGTTTGCGGAGAAAAGCTTTCAGATTGATCGCCTCCCCTTCTTCACTTCGGGAAATAAAGCGACCAATATCTTCACGTCTTTGTTCCATATATCCGTTAATTTTTTACAGGTTCCGGTATTTCAAATCTTTCCCGCCCGGGCAGGAAAGTAATCGTATTCAATTTCTTTTTTTTTTTAATGCATCTTCAAAATGCGCAATATATTGTCCGATGATCACAGGCCAGGAATAGATCGTCTCAATCTTTCGCGTATTCACTTCAATCATTCTCCGGTGCACAGGCTTTGCCTCATCCTGCAGAAGGCGGGACACCTGTTCGGAAGTCTCAAAATAGAAGCCGTCATCACCCAGGATCGATTGATTGAACACATTATGATGGGCACAAATCAACGCCTGCGACGCCATGGCCTCCAGAAGAGAGGGGTTTGTTCCCCCGACGGTATGTCCGTGAAAGTACAGATTGGAGAAATAACGGAGGTTGTTCAGTTCGTTGATATCATAAATCCCTCCCAGAAACCGGATAAAACGGTGTTTCTTATACTTGGTTTTCAGGTAATGTCCGTAACGGGTGCGGTGATTCCCGACAATGAGAAAGGGCATAAACTGCTCCGATTCCACGACCCCGTCGAGGATGACTTCAATGCTGTTCTCCGGCTCAAGTCGGGCTACCAGCATATTATAGCGATATGGAAACATCAGGTATTTGTTTATTATTGACAGGTCGGGTCGGGAAAACAGATTGGCGCCATAGGGAATATATACCGATTCGACCTGGTATTTGGCAAACAGGTATTGCTGAATCCCGATCGAGTCGGAGACCAGAAAGTCGCTCGAGCGCACCGCCAGTTTCTCCGCAAACCGCAAAAAACGCTGTACAGGCCGGGAATATTTTGTCCGTCTCCACTCCAGTCCATCCATGTTCGTGGAGATCACGCTTCTCTTTTTCGGCAGTAACCAATTCCAGATCGAATTGCTTGTATAACCAAGCTGCAGAATGATATCGTAGTTTCTTCTGCGCGTATCGAGGATGCAATTGAAATCATAAATGAACTGGCCTTTCGTTCCCCACCGGTCTTCAGGATCGTAACAGTGAATAATCTTTACCCCATTCCACTCTTTGCCTTTATAAGGATGTGTATGCGAATTATATACCGTGACCTCATGGCCTCTTTGGGCAAGACCGTGTGACAGGTATTCGGCAAACTGCTCGAATCCCCCGTAATAGTTTGGTATTCCCCTTGTTCCCAGGATGGCTATTTTCATATACTCTATTATTTTCAATTTAACCAACTGCAATCTACGTAGCCGGCATTATTACAACCTGCGCAGAAACAGGCAGCGGCGGCTCGGTTTCAATAAAGAAGTCGCTTTATTGTGTAAAAAGATTTGTAAAAAAGAAATTTGAACGGATTGATGCGGAACGAATTTCCCCGGATCAAATCGGAATAGATCCGGAATTGTTTCAGTGGCCGGCTCAGCTTTTCGGAGAAATAGCGAACCCCTACCTTTTTTGATCCTAAAACATTGGCTGCATGTTGCCGGTAGAGAATGGTTGGCACATTCAGGTAGCTGATTTTCCCGTGCCTGGCCACTGCCACGGCCATCCACTGGTCATGGGTCACAAAGCGGGAGCGGATGGGAAGAATGGCGCCGAGCGCAGGCCGGTTGATCATCGTGGTACATCCGGCGACCACATTCAGTGCCGCCAGCCGTGCCGGGTCATGAATGACAGAAGGAAACAAACGCTGGCTTTTCATGAATGATCCGGACAGAACCCTGAGTTTTTCATCGACCTCGATCAGGTCGGTGAACACCATCAGTGGCTTGCCAGGATATTGATCTTCCAGCCGAAGCATCGCGTCCAGGGTCATTTCGACCTTGTTTTGCAGCCACACGTCATCCTGATCACAAAGCATCATATAATTATTCCGGCAATTCTCCAGCAAAGAAGCAAACGACAGGGTCGGCCCCAACCGGCTTTTCCCGTCTTCAAGCAGAAAGATCCTTCCGGGAAATTTTTCCGCACATTCCTTTATCATCTCCGGCGTCCGGTCGGTCGAACCATCATCCCTCACCGTCAGTTGCCAGTGAGTCCAGCTCTGATTGACCAACGATGTGATCAGCTCTTCCAGATATTTTTCACCGTTATAAGTGGACAACAGGATATCGACTACAGGAAATTCATGCATAAATCATCTTTTTCACATGAATAATCAGATGGAAGTAGATCTGGAAAAAGACGTATTCAAAATAATGAATAAACCGTCTCCCAAAATATTTGTTTTTGATCGCCAGCGCTTCGTTCATTGATTTGCTGATCATTTGATTGCTCAGGCCGCCGAAGCTCATATTTGCAACAGTGTTGTCAGGAAAGGTGAATTTTGCTCCCCGAAGTATGCTCCTGATCACAAAATCATAATCCATCAGTACTTTCAGGCCTGCGTCATACAAGCCGATCTTCCAATAAATTTCCCGGGTGCAGAACATTCCGGGGTGCCATATGGTCATTTGTGAACGGATCCCCTTCAGGCTGCTCCGCTTCATGCTGAATTTCTCCGGACTATTCCAGAGCCTCACATTTCCGCAGATTATCTCTGCGTCACCGGTCCAGGCCTCAACGATCTGTTCAACGGCATTCTTTTCGTACCAGTCGTCGGCGTTGATCAATCCGATAATTCTGCCGGCCGACATATTGATCCCCTTATTCCAGGCATCGGCAATTCCGTTGTCGGGCTCACTGATCCAGCGAAGGCGTGCATCGACTTCGAACCTGCGGATGATCTCCAGGGTACGGTCGCCCGATCCCCCGTCCAGCACAAGATATTCCAGGTTGGTATAACTCTGGCTCAACACGCTGCGGATGGTCCGTTCAATGGTTTTTTCACCATTGAGCACGACAGTTATGACAGATACGAGGGGTTCGTTTGACATATTCTTAGCCATTTGAGCGTCCTATCAGCTTCGCCGGTCGGACCGGTCCGTTTCATACGTTAATAATTTGTTTTTTAATTGTCGTATGGAACTCCCATGTTGCCGAAAACTATTATCATAAACTCGGGCGTTACAGCGCAACATGCTCGTTTCATATTTTTTCAGTTTCAAAATAGCTGTGCATAATTTGCTTACTAAACTTCATCCCTTTTCTAAAGGACATCGACGTATGGAACTTGGCAATAAACATCATCCCGGGTGTAAGCTGCGGCGTTTATGGCTCGTTTCATGCCAAGTGCCAGCATAAACCACCACAGGTAAATGTAGGGCATTCCGTAAGGATTCACCGAGACCAGTCCGGCCATCAGTGTAGCGGATGAAATGGCGACGGCAATCCGCGCCAAAGCATCGTTTTGTGCGTGTTTAATCAAAAAATACAAGATGACAAAGTGCATACAGATCAGGTAAATAACGCCGGCGATCCCGATTTCATAGCCAATGTTCATCCAGGCCGACTCAACGAAAAAACTTACCGTTTCTTTTCGGTTATCGGTTGTCCCCAGCCCGTGGCCCCAGGGTTCATCGAGCAGCATCCTGATCCCTTTCATCACACTGCTGCTCCGGGCTGCAGCACTGGCCTCCTCCCCGCTCAGCGAACCGCTGATCACAGAAAATCCCTGCGGGTAAAATACCGACATCACCATAGCAAGGGCTACCAGTAAAAGTGCTGAACTCAGCATGTATTTAATCCGGACATGAAAATTCCTGTACAACAGCAGGATTCCGCTTCCAAACAGGGCAATCGCCCAGCCGGCCCGCGAAAAAGAGAGAAGGAGACTGATCACGGATACAAATAAGACCAGCTGCATAAACCGCATTTGCTTTCTGTTGAAGGGGAACGATGCCCGAAACAGCAGAATCCCAAAAAACAGGATGACGGCAAATGCGTTGAACAGCCCGAATATGTTCGGACTTCCGGTAATGCCCGACATTCGTTCAATGCCCATGATCCGGTATGAAGAGATCCGGTAATGAATGTAACCCGAAGGATCGATCCAAGCCGCCGTATCCATAATTCTCGCCACCGGCACCTTAAAGAAAAAATACTGTGCAAATCCGGCAAGATCGGAAATGAAGACCGACACCGCCAAAATGAAAATGAATTTCCGGATCAGCCGTTGGTCCTGTTTCATTCCGGCGACCGCGAAAAACAGCAGTGCCGGAAAAAGGTGGTCCCTCAATGCGGGGAGGGCGTCGACATAGGCCTTGGCCGCAAAAAAATACCCGCTAATCAGTATGGAAAAAGCGACCGCCAGCACAAACACCAGCCGGTTGATCCGCAGGTGTGTATTCCCGAACACCCGGTAAGCCAGGATCAGGATCGCCGCCTCTTTCCATGCCGAAAACAGCTCACCTCCTTCAAGAAAATAATGGAAACTGCTTTTGAAAAAAGTATGAAACGGCAGTAAAATCAAAAACAAGCTGACGATACTGCGTTCATCCTTCTGCAAAAAACAGTATGCCAGGATGACCACTAAGACAATGACTTCCACAACCATGCTCAGAAGTTGGTTTTACGTCCGAAGGCGTCAATAAATGATCCTTTCGTACAGTTAACTACCTCAACAAAGCTCCGCTTTGCAAACTCCTCCAGTTCATGGTAGGCCTCAAACATTTCCGCATAAGTCTGAAGGATCTGGTCTAATTTTTCATCTTTCCCAACGAGTTCTTTCCAGGTTTTTACCTCCGGCTCCCTGTTGTCAAAAAAATGGGGATTCTCCAGGCAAACTTCATTCGAGTCGTTCACCGAAAGATATTTGGTCCATGAATGTTCCACGCCGTAAAGCTC
>JBFXKJ010000155.1:0-9342 GCA_050173895.1 Mangrovibacterium sp.
TTCGTTCTGGATGTCAATTCCGGAAAAAAACAGGTAATAGCGATTGTCCTTTTCAATGATTGAAGGCGCCCACATGGCCTTATGCACCCCCTTCACAATCGTTGTATCGATTACGTGAGAATGTTTCTCCCATTTTACCAGGTCGGCCGATGAAAACGCATCCAGAAAAACCTGATCTTCGTATCTGGCCGAAAAAGTCGGAAAAATCCAGTACCGGTTGTCCAGAAAAGCGGTTTCCGGGTCGGCATACCAACCCGCGATAACCGGATTACCGGACTTGTTTTCCGGGGCGTCAGCCTTCCCCTGCATCGAGGTAAAAATCAGCAAAAGTATCAGCAGAAATTTATTCACGGATTTATATTTAAGTGTTTTAATACGTTGCTTTTTATTAGCCGTAATGCCATTCGCGTTCGGTCACTGACGGTTCACTGCTAAACTACTTGAACAGTTTATTTAATTCATCGCCGATTTTCTTTACGGATTTTTGCAGGCTTTCTTTTGTCGACTGTTTTACCTGTTCTTCGATTTGTTTCCGGGCTTTGCTGAAGTCGAACGAGACTTCCGGGTTTTTAATGTCGCCCTTCACGAAGACTGTCGCATCGATGACTTTGATATTGCCCGAACCGGGGAGTATTCCAAAAGCTTTATTCACGTCGGCGCCCAGATCTTCCCGGTTCACTTTGAAATCCATCGTCAGGTTCAATATCCGTTCGACCGAGAGCGCTCCGGATACGGCAACCGGTTGGTTGGCAATTTTCGTCTGAAAAGGGGTCATATTGATATTCCCGTTATCCATTTTAAAGTGAGCGGTAAAATCGTCAACCTTCAGGTTTTTCAACTTGTCGGTATTTACAATGCCCTTGAATTTCTCAAAAACCGGCGCATCGATGATCTGCAGGTTTTTGGTATTCAAAAGGCCGGTTCCGTTCAGTGAAGCCGGGATAATTTCCAGTTTCTCATCAAAGCGGCCTTTAAAGGCAATGGTCGACGAAATCTCGCCCTGGCTGCGCGCGGCAATTGGCATGTAGCGCTGCATCATGCTGAATGACTTATATGCTGCGGGGATCTGAAATCCGGCAACCTGCACGTTAAAATCAAACTCCGGCTTGTTGGCCTCATTGCTTTTGTACGAGCCGTCGAGGGTTAACTGCCCGTCAAGCATATTCATACTGAGTTTTTCCAGTTCAAGGACCCTGTTTTTGATGGTAATCAGTCCGTCAATGTTGCGGATATCCATTTTATCAAAACTGGCCCTGGCGATTTGAGACCGAAAGCTGAGGTCTACATTTGCCGGAACCTGAAAGGCTACAATGCTGTCGGAAGGAGTAATTTTGGCTGAGTCCTCTTCCGCCATCAGGTTGGCCAGTTCATCGAAATTCATGAACGATGACTGCAGGTTAAAATCTCCCCGGAGTGTTTTATTCAGAAAGAAGTATGGCAGGTAATCCGACAGTTTTCCGTTCAGAAGAAAATCGCTCTGTCCGGTTTTAGCCTTAAACGAAGTCAGTCCGATTTCAGTGTTCATCACTTTCACCGTGCCGCTGCTAACCTCCACAGGCCTTGTAATGGCAGGCGTTTGGATGCTGAAGTTGTTGAAATGAAAAGTTCCGGTCGAACTTACTTCGTTGTAATTTTGCTGTTCGATGGCCGACATTTTGCCTTTCACGGCCAGCTGCCCTTCCATGATCCCTTTCATTTCGAGGCTGTCCATGGAGATCACGTTTGACAAGCGGGTAAAGTCGATCTTCCCGTCAAATGCAGCATCAAATTCCGGGTCAGAGATCGGATGGATCAGATGAAGCCGGAAATTGACGGGATTATCCTGTATCCGGGCATGAGCCTGTGCGACGTCGACAACGAGCTGATCGAAGTCACCCTGCGGCTTGGAAATCTGCCCCTCCATTGAAATTTGTTCGATTTTCTCCGGTGCGCCTTCATACTGGAATGTGGCGTTTCGGATAAAGAGGTGGCTGGATATTTCAGGATAGTTGTCTTCATAATACAATCCTTTTATTTGACCTTCAAAACCCGCTTCACCGGTAGTTTTTACTTTTTCAAGGTAGGACTGGTAGGACCTGGGAACCATCGCCAGCAGCGTTGCAAAGTCACTCTGCGGTTGTTTGAAACGGATATCGAAGAACATGCTGTCGGAAGGCATCCGGAAGTTTCCGCTGATATCGAGCGGGAGCTTATTCAGGAAAAGGGTGGTTTTTCCAAAAACGAAATTCATTTTATCGTAATCGGCTTCCAGGTTGCCGTCTACCTTCAGCACTGTATTCCCGATATATTGAACCGAATCGTATTCAAGCCCAAAGTCACCGACCTTTCCGTTGAGCAAAAAGCGGGTGATGGTACCTTCCACCTCGCCTGAAGCTTCAATATCAGTGTTCAGCAGTTGTACCAATGTCGCGGTGAGTTCGTCCCGGTAGGTCAGATTCAGATTGCGAACCTGAATATCCCGGAGAGAAACCGACACTTCGTCTTCGGATGATCCGGCAGGTGAAGTTTCCCCGTCTTCAGGAATGATGTTCCAGTTTACAAGTCCATCCCTTGTTGAGAGGAGCCTTACCGAGGCGTTATCGATGATGAGGCTGCTGACAGGGATTTGATCGCTGCTCATCAGGTCACTGATCGAAAGGCTGGTTGCGATGGACCGGACCGAGAGGAGGGTATCGCTCTGAAACTGGTCCTTCCCGGTGACGGATAAATTTTCGATCTCAGCATACACCCTTGGAAAGCGTTTGAATAAGTTCAGGTGAAGATCGGTGAATTCAACTGTAGCGTTGATATTCTCGTTAATCGTTCCTTTTAGTTTTTTGATCAGCGGTCCCTTAAAGGCAAGCGGGATGATAATGGCCAAAGCCAGAAGGACTGCAAGAATGATGAAAAAAAACTTTAGAAATTTTTTCATATGTTTATCGTTTCAATTTAACTGTGCATAATTTGCGTACTAAACTTCATCACTTTTCTAAAGAACATCGACGTATGGAACTCGCATGTAAACATCAACTCGGGCGGATGCCGCGGCTTCCATGGCTCGTTTCATATGGATAATTTTTTGATTCCGGTTTATTCTGCGTTTTCATCCGTGAATAATTCATTTACATTAGTCGTTTTTCACGCTCGGCAAAGCCGCAAACTCCGTTTGGCCTTTGCCCTCGCTTAATCAAAACGTTTGTTTTTTAAGGGTCGGATGGAACTTGCATCGCCAGGGCTTTCATTCCTGTTTGTGTTTGGCACAATCATGCCCGTTTCATTCAGGATCATCTGACGGAGCATATTTATTGCCGTTTGTGCAAAACGAATAATGTTCCGCTCCCTGTTATTTGCAAAGTTATAACATTCTGCCACCAGATTATGTTTTCCGGCAACGGCAATCCACACGGTTCCCACGGGTTTTTCGGTGCTGCCTCCGTCAGGACCGGCGATTCCGGTCGTGGCGACCGCATAATCGGTGCCCAGAACTGTTTTCGCCCCTTTTGCCATTTCAAAGGCAACTTCCCTGCTCACGGCGCCGAAGGCTGCCAGGCTTTCCTCTTTTACGCCCAGTACGGTGGTTTTAATTTCGTTGGCGTAAGAAACCACACCGCCTTTAAAATAGACGGAACTTCCGGGATTCGAAGTGAACAGGTGGGCGATATAGCCTCCTGTGCAGCTTTCTGCAACACCAAGCGTCGCCTTGTTCTCTGTCAGCAATCTTCCTGTTACGCCGGCAAGGGTATCGTTGTTGTATCCGAAAATATTCCCCGGAATAATCTCCTTTAATTTTTCAATCTGTCCGGCCACTTCCTTTTTGAGCAGTTCCGGATCCTCCCCATAGGCACTCAGTCTCAGCCGGATCATAAAAGGGCTGGGTAAATAGGCCAGTTTAATGAATGGAGGAAGGGCTAGTTCCCAGGCTTCGATCAGTTCGGCCAGGATTGATTCGGGCACTCCCTGCACCAAAACTGTTTGGTGATAAATGGAACCGGTCTTTCCTTTTTTTTCCAGCCTGGGCAGGACTTCCCGTGTCATGAGGTACTCCATTTCGAAAGGCACGCCCGGCATGGAAACGAAAATGACATGGTTTTTTTCGAACCACATTCCTGGGGCGGTTCCCATCGCATTCAGCAGGACAGTACACTTTTCGGGGACCAGTGCCTGATCATGATTTAGCTGGTTTATCTTGATATTCCGGCGGCTGAGAATGGAGGTGACCATCTGAAGAACTTCGTCATTGACTGTCATTCCGCAGTCAAAATAATTGCATAAGGCTTTTTTTGTGATATCATCCTTTGTCGGACCAAGTCCGCCGGTGATCAGCACCAGGTCTGCGCGGCTTTCCGCATCGGCCAGTGCACGTAAAATATGGTCATGGTCGTCGTGGACGGAAGTGATCTGGTATACTTCAATTCCGCGAAGATTAAGCTGTTCGCTGATCCAGACCGAATTGGTGTCGATAATTTGCCCAATTAAAATTTCGTCGCCTATGGTAATGATCTCTGCTTTCATGGTTCGAAGTTCAACGTTATTATCGATCCTGTAGTTACAGGTTACAGGGGTATTCTTCACCTTCCCGCCTTGTCATTTTTTTCTGCCGGCGCTGACACCTGCCACTCGTTGCCTGCGGCATTCTTCAGGGCTTTCAGGCGCTGAAGAAGGGTGGGGTGGGAGTAATGCACAAATACATAGGCCGGATGTGGACGAAGGTTACTGAGGTTTTTCACCGACAGTTTTTTCAGGGCTTCGGCCAGGGCTTCTCCGTTATACCGGCGGGCTGCATAGGCATCGGCTTCATATTCGTTCTTTCGGGACAAGGCATTCATGCCGATACCGATCAGAGAGGACAACGGCGCGTACAGAATCCCGAACGCAATTAACGCAATGTGGAAAACCGGTTTTTCCACGCCCAGGGCTCCCGAAAGCTCAGGGCTTTCAATAAAGCGGGAAAAAATGAACAGCATGGCGCCCGTTTGCAGGATTCCCAGGAACAGGCTCCACAGGACATGTTTTTTCCGGTAATGTCCGATTTCATGGGCCAGTACTGCCACCAGTTCCGGGATGGTGAGATCCTGGATCAGCGTATCGTACAGAACGATCCGCTTTTTTGCACCCAGCCCGGTAAAATAAGCATTGGCCTTGGTCGATCGCTTTGAGCCATCTATGACATAGATGTTATCGAGCCGAAACCCGGCTTTTTCCGCGAAACGTTTGATGGCGTCCCTGAGTTCCCCTTCTTCCAGGGGTGTTTGTTTGTTGAAAAGCGGTACGATCAGGTTTGAATAAAACATGGCCATGAAAATGGAAAACGCGCTGATGACCATCCATACAAAAATCCAGAAATTCTTTCCTGTAACGGTCCAGATCCAGATGACCAGCGCCAGCAGTCCGCCGCCGATCACGGCTCCGAGCAGCCATCCCTTGAGCTTGTCAAGGATATAGGTTTTGACGGTCGTTTTGTTGAATCCGAACCGCTCTTCGATTACAAACGTGTCGTATGCGTCAAAGGGAGTGGTCAGTATGTCGGCGACCAGCATCAGGATGCCAAAGAAGATCAGGCCGGACCAGACCGCGTTGCCGGAGATTGCAGCTGCCCATTCGTTCACCAGTGCAAAGCCCCGGAAGAACAACATCAGCATGATCAGCAGAAAACTGAATGAACTTGTGATCATGCCAAACTGGTGATTTACTTTTGTATAAGTCTGCTGTTGACGGTACTTTTCTTCGTCGTAGATTCCCTTCACTTCTTCGGGCAAGCGGTCGCTCCAGCGGGTGGTATTCAGATAGTCCAGGTACCGCTCCAGAATAAAATCCGCAACCAGGATAGCCGCAATGATCCAAAATACAGTTGTCATGTTTGTATTACCTCTAATGGCTTTCAAAGATAACAAAAGCCGGGGATTCCTGTGTCACTTAATCGCGCGAACCCGGATAACGGCGGCTGTTCCGCGGTGAAAGGGACCTTCATCTGCTTCGATTTCCGTTTCGATAATCGATAAGCGGGTGAAATTGCCGAAGTCTTTTTGTAGTTCTTCCCCGGAAAACAGCATGTCTGCATCTTTGGGGCCACCGGTATTGTAATGGATCTGTTTTTTGGAAAAACATTCCAGGATCAGGATCCCGCCGGCTTTCAAAGAGGTGCTCAGCTTTTGGTGATACTCCTTCCTTTTTGAAGATGGCATATGCGTGTAGATGAATGCGATGCAGTCATAGCTTTCGGGCTCTGCCAGAAAATCTTCGTAGGCGGACAGCCGGTAGTCAATCCGGACGTTGTTCAGGGAAGCAAGTTTTTCGGCTTTTCGTTTGCCCTCGCCACTGCTGTCGAATGCGGTCACTTCCCAACCCAGGGAAGCGGCAAATACAGCATTTCTCCCTTCACCTTCTCCCGGCAGCAGAATACGTCCCGGGAATAATTTTTCCAGCTCCTGTTTAAAAAATGCGTTTGGCGCAGTGCCATATACATACTCTTCGGCAGCATACCGGTCATTCCAAAAATTTTCCATGATAAATTTTTGAAACAAAACAAATAAAAAATGAGGAAGTTTTCCCTGCAAAGTTCCTTATTATACTTTGAAAGCTGAACGATTCGATCCATAAACAGGATTTTTCGATATCTTTGAATCTGATATAAACAAGCAAACCATGACTGAACTATCTATCGGAACCCGGATAAGGCATCCCCGTTACGGCGAAGGGATCATCAGCAAAGACAAAATTACCAGCTATGAGATTTTCTTTGAAAAAGGCGGTAAAGTTGAACTGACAAAGAACAATGCTGATATAGAAGTACTTAATGAAGCCATTGGCGGCCCTAAGAATTCACTGACGCTGAATGAAATCGAAAAGGTGCTGGAATACGTGCTCGATAAGCATGCCATGCTTCAGGAGGTGGTGCCCATGGGAGAAAAATGGAACGGCGGAACCCTGATCCTTCAACCGGCAAATCCGAACCTTCAGGCAAAGGAAGTACCGGTTGAGACTTTTTTCCATAAAATTGTGATGGTGCGTGACCGGCTCCGGGTGCTGGAACAAAATATCAACAGCCACGAAAAACTGAGCGACGAGGAGAAAGTTGACCTCCAGCAGTACATCACCCGGGCTTACGGCTCACTGACCACCTTTAATGTGCTTTTCAGCGAAAAGGAACATTATTTTACCGGTCAAAAAACGAAATAAGTCGTCAGCGGGCCGGAGACAACTTCCGACTGGCCGGGCAGGCTGCCGCTGGCTGCCAAAAACAGGCTAAGCTATTCGGCCAGTACCGGTACAATGACTTCGCTTCCTTTTACCTGAAAGCGGTAAAGATTCTTTTCAGCATCCCACTCTTTTGTAACCGGCACAATTCGTGTTCTTCTCGGACTTACCTGATCCGGGCTGAAATGGACATGATACACGTAATACAACTGTCGGTCGAGACCTTCGAAGAGATCGCCGTGGCCGGAGCCATTTTCGCCCACGACCGAGCGGTGAAGAATGGGGCTGTTGTCTTGTTTTATCCAGGGTCCGTAAGGTGAGTCGGAGACGGCATAGCCCACCGAATAATCGATATTCATAAAGTGGTTGGCCGAATAAAACAGGTAGTATTTCTCTTTTAATTTGATGACGGTCGGACCTTCCATGATGGGAGCCGAATCGTAATTGGGCGTGACTTCCCAGGGCTCTGTCTGATCAAAGCATTTGGTCAGCGTTTCGGGTCTGATCTTCCCCTTCTCCAGGTCGAATGCCGCTACCCACAGGAAGTTGCCGTTGTTAAACCGGACGTGGTAAAGGTAATACCGGCCATCATCATCTTTGAACAGGAAAGAATCGATGTTTTTTTCCGAGCCGTCGATGGGGCCGACTTCCTCTTGCCGGTAAGGCCCCAGTAAGGATCCCGACCGGGCGAGGACGGTTTGTTCGCTGGCCGTATACGTGAGGTAACAGGTATCGCCGGCCCGAAAGATCTGCGGCGCCCAAAAGCCCCTGGAGCCAAAGGTCTGGTCTCCTTTGGTCAGGATCATCCGGGAGGAGCCGCTTGTCCCCGCAGGCGGAGCCCAGGTTTTCAGGTCTTTGGACTCCAGAATGGAGAAGCCTGCCGGCCCGTTGCGGTGGCCTGATGTTCCGGTGAGATAATACCGCCCGTTTTCAACGCGGATGGTGGGATCTGCAAAAAACAGTTCCTGCTTTTCCTGCGCCGATAACTGCATGACGCCGGATAAAAAAAGTAAAAAAATAAAAACCGGTTGCATTTTATGAAGTTTAAGACTGCTCATAGGTGAAAGGATCTTCTGCGCTTGATGATTTGAATTCAATTCCGCGTTCATAATTAATCATTTTTATTTACCCGGCCAAAATTAATCATTTTGCGTGTTGAAGAATCTGCCTGCCTTATTTACCGGCTTTCCGGAAGATTTTTAAAGAACAGAAAACCACTGGTGCTGATATTGTTTTTCGCCTTTAAAGATATCTGACAATGTCGTGAACTTCTGTTGAATCCGCTAACCATAGTCACCTTTTCGATTTTGTGCCGGATTCATGTCCGTTCAGTTTTTGTTCAATGCATCATACAGCACTTCCACCGGATGCAAAGCTTTTCTGCCGGTACCCTCCCCGATGTGATGGCGGCAGGAGGTTCCGGGCGCCGTGATGATCACCTCGGGTGCAGCCTTCCGCACCTCAGGGAACAGCACCAGTTCTCCGATCTTTTGGCTCAGCTCATAATGTTCCTTTTCATAACCGAATGATCCGGCCATGCCGCAGCATCCGCTTGGGATTTCAGCGACCGAGTAGTTGACGGGGATGGACAGCATTTTTTTTGTCGGTGCCGTGGAAGCCACTGCTTTTTGCTGACAATGTCCGTGCAAACGGATGCTCCGGCTTTCGTCTGTAAAAAGAGAACGGTTGATGTGGCCTTCCTCGAATTCGGAAGCGATGAATTCGTCGAACATCAGCGCGCAGCCGGCCAGTTTTTTGGCGTCTTCCCTGAGATGCATGCTTACCAGATCGGGATATTCATCCCGGAATGCCAGAATGGCTGAGGGTTCGATCCCCAGCAAGGGTGTTTTTTCGCTGATAATCGCGCCTAGCCAGCTCACATTTTCATCGGCCACTTGCCGGGCCTTTTTCAGCATGCCCTTTGAAAGGAAAGTACGCCCGCTTTCCCGGTGTTTCGGAATGGCTACTTCAAATCCCAGCCGGTTCAGCAGAAGGATGGCTTTGATGCCGATATCGCTCTCATTTTCATTGGTGAATTCATCCGCAAAAAGATAAACTTTGCCTCTGACAGGGGGAACGGATGATATCTTTGTGTTGGTTTGTTTCTTCGCCCATTGCCGGAGCGATTGTTTTGAAAGCGCGGGAAGGCGTCTTTGCGGAGCAAATCCG
>JBFXKJ010000156.1:0-9286 GCA_050173895.1 Mangrovibacterium sp.
CCAATCAGATAATTGAAGGTTTCGACCAGATCAATTTTTGTTGGTTGCAGCTCGTTGTTGCGGGTAATGTTTAAGTAGCAATTAAACGGGTTTTCGAACCATTCTAAATTTAGCAAGCTACCTTGGGCTTCAACATCAAGCATGTAGTTAAGCATGTATCCTTCTCTGAAAGTAGAATTCATATCCAAAACCTGTTGTTGGGTTTCGCTTCGTTTCAGTTCAAGGTTGTTCAGGGTATCCTCATAACTTTCTAAACGCATATACTTAAAACAGTGGCTAACACCATCACGACCCATTGGTTTCCCGTCTTTCCAGTCTTTGCTATATATTACTTTTTGGATGCGTGGTTTGGTGACAGTTTCGAAATAGTTTCCCATTTCTACTAAAATATATTTACGATTACTTAATGGGTCTTTCCGATTAAGGTCAATTATTGCATGTCCAGTTGTTCCACTACCGCCAAAATAATCCAAGATAATACCGCTATTAGAATTATTTAATCCTGCATCTAAACAGTCCATTACAGTATAAATTGATTTAGGATATGTAAATGGATTATTTGGGAGAATATTATTTAGAATCACACTTCCCCAACTATTTGCACTATATCTTTTATCAGACCACAGAGACTTATATCGAAATCTACTTTTCTTTCTGATAATATCCCAAATCCCCTTTTTAGCATTGTATTCAGCTGTTAATTCATCTAATATTGATTCGACATTGTCACGAGCGAATACCCATTTACTTTCAACATTAGAGGGGTCTATTGGATAGACTTCAATAACGCCATCTGCCCGCGTAATATTTATATTTTCTGGATGAAAATCATCGTTAGAAACGTCACCAAAGCCTATTATCGCTCCATTTTTCACAAAAATTGGATAAAAACAATTCGCCGCCGCTTCTCTTAAATGATTTTTCCCGGATGATACATTTCTAAGCGGCCTAATATCAGGAGTAGCTTCCCTCATTTGATCATTTCTATCTTCGAATCCAATACAATTCAAGCCACTGGGATAAATAAAATGTGCAAATTCATGCGTGTAAGAAAAATTGCTCCCTTGTTGTCCTGTAGGATTGTGAACTATTGAGATGGAAGCATCATCACAGTTCGGAAACAAATCTTCGTATATAAGACCTAATTTAAAATTCTCAACTTCATCGATAGCTGTTATATATACAAAATTACTTTTTAATAACCTTTGTGACTTAAAAACTCTATTGTGCATTAATGACAGCCAGGACGAATGTTTAAAAGTATTTTTATAAAGAATTTCACTTGATTGAGCATTATATGGAGGATCAATATAAACACATCGGATACTCTCTTGATACCGGTTTTCTAACAAATTAAGTGCTTGGAAATTCTCTGAATTAATAAGCAATCCATCACAATGCTCATCAAAGTTTTCAATCGCGGATATAAGCTTCCATTTAAAAGTTTCGCCGAAGAATGCGGTATCTAAGACTAAAAATGGATTTTGTTTTAAAAAATCAACGGTCAACGGATTTGAAAATCCTTTCTTTTCAGAGGGGAATAAACCACCTGGTTTGTCCTCTTTAATTTCGTCAATAGCAAATAAGCGGATCCATTCCTGTATTTGGGCCCGGTTAGCAGCTACTTCGGGGTACAGTTGTTCCGGCACACGATCGAGCGTAATGCAGTAATTGCATTCCACTACCATCTTTTTCTTCAACCAAAGTTTCTTTTGGAAGTCTTCGAGCTGGGCTAGAAAGGTGATAATCTTTTCGCCAATCTTTTTAACAGCTTTAATCTTCGATAGTTGTTTAAGGAATTCCTGTTCGTCGCGGGTGTTCAGGTCGTCAATGAAAAGTACTTCATTTTTAATGTAAAAGTCCAGTTCCCGTGTCAGGAAACCACCCAGATCTTTATGAATAAAGTAATCGAACGTGTTTCGGGCTGTATAATCCACCAAATGTTTTTCCAGTAGCGTTCTCTGTTTTTCTTTTTCAGTAGGTCGTAAACTTAACAGGTCGGTAAAATCATTGGGTATCTGAGTTTTTACGGTATTAAAAGCTTCAGCAAGCAGATCGCTTTGCTTCACCTTCTTATCTGTTGGCTCATAAATGAAATAGATTTTAAATTCATCACCAACCACCTCGCAGGGATTTTCAGAATAAAGGGCAAACCGCCGTTCTTTATCGCCTTGCGTTTTATTGTTGTTTTGTTCGGTGCTGGCTTCAACCAGTTCAAAGACTGCCGATTTTCCGTTGTTCAGTTTAAACCGGTAGTTTTTAAAGTATTCGGCTGTTTTAATGTAATATTGGTCGGCATTGGCCCAATGGAGTTTTACCTCTTCACCTTCATAGGGTATCGCGTACACATCTTTTTTATACCGGCGCATCGAGATAAAATCGCCATTATCGAAGTAACGCCTGAAGAAGTTGGCAAGCAACGAAAAAACTTCATTTTCGAGTTCCACTAAATCAGCAGCTTCGCCTAAACGTACCTTTAATTGTTGAACTTTAGGTAAAGAATCAGGATTGGCACCCAATGCCTGAGCCGCTTTTACAGTTTCATCCAACTCTTTTTGTATGGCTTGTTTGTCGACCGAAAGGCTTTCGGACAAAAACTTTTGAACTTGAGGAACTAAATCCACTTCAAGAAATTGCTCTACATCTTTCCGTTTTTGGTTCATTATCCGGTAAATGCCAAAATCAAGCTCAGCCTTATCAAGCATAAATACCTCTTTCAGCGTATCTATTAGTTTTTCGTAATTGGTCATGACTATATCAGTTGCCAGTTAATGGTAAACAATTGGTTTTCTTTTACTTTCTGCTTCATTCGTGATTGAATTTCAACTATCATTTTATCACGCATTTCAGTAATCTCATCTTCAACAGTGAAGATTTCCTGTCGTTGTTTTTTCTGTTTTCTCGAAAGCTCTTGCAAATCTAATTGAATTTGAAGCTGAATTGTCGGGTCGCTTGTTTTTTGTGCTTCTCGGTTTAATTCTCTAATTCGGGTTTTGGTGTCTTTAATCGCCAGTTCAGCTGCATTCATCCGGTCTTCTGCCCATTTGGTAAGTTTTTCGGTTTCAAGCTTCATGTAATTGTTGTCTTTTTCTGAAATTGTTTTCAAAAGTGCGTCCAGATAATTTTTCCTAATTTCTTCAATATGCTTAGCTTCAATATTCGTGGCCTCAATTCTTTTTACCGGAAGAGTAAGCATTCTTTTGGCCTGATCTTCGGTAAGGCTTATGTTGGTTCCTGTTTCTCCAAAAACCAAAAGGTAATCCGATTCTTCAAAAGAATTAACATTTACTGAAGTTACGCTCAACCAGCCTGATTTACCTTTTAATTCGTCCAATATTGAAATATTTCCTTCGTAATCGGTCAGACTAAAGGTTAATTTGGCATGCGGAGTTGGTTTTTCTTTTACCGAATCAAGGACGTATTGTGCCAGCGGATGCCCCATGCGGTAAACATGAGGTTCTGTGCTGGGTTTCCCCAGCTTAAAAGGTTCGGTTGGGAAAAAGGTGCCTTTATGTGGCTGCCTGATTAGTTTGAATGAAAGTTTTTCATCGTCAAAAACCGCGTTTCCATTCAATTCGTGTTTGGTGACCAACCATAGCCATTTTTCATATTTACTGACGCATTCCTTGCTTTCTGTAAGTCTTACTTTCAGCTTATCGATCACTTCATCATCAAAATTGGCAAGTAGTTTTTCTCGTGTCGAAAGTATTTTTTTGTTGATTTGTTCGTCCAGTTCTTGTTGAAGCAGGTCAAATTGTTCAATAATTTCTGTTTCACTCCGGTACTTTTGATATATTTCGGCAATACGCTTTTCAAAATCCACGCCCGATTCAATGCTGCCCAATACATCATCGCTGGCTCCAAAAACACCACTAAAAAGTTTGAATTTCTCGTCCAGCAATTGAAAAACACGAATGTCGGCTGCATTTTTTATATTCAGAAAGTTTACGACCACCACATCAAATTTTTGCCCGTACCGGTGACACCGGCCAATTCGCTGTTCAATCCTTTGCGGATTCCAGGGTAAATCATAGTTAATCACTAAAGAGCAAAACTGGAGGTTGATCCCTTCCGCAGCAGCTTCAGTCGCAATCATGATGGTTGCTTCATTGCGGAAATAGTCAACTAGTGCGGCTCGCTTATCGGATGTGGGCGAGCCGGTGACTCTGTCGGTCCCCTGATTTACGCTCAACCAATGTTTGTAGATCTTATTGGAAAGCTCATCATTATTTGAACCATTGAACAGCACAATCTTGTTGGGATAATGTTCACTTATAAGTTGGAGTAAATAGTTTTGAGTCCGGGTTGATTCAGTGAAAATAATTGCTTTCCGGCTGGCATGTTTATCCATCTTGCTGAATCCTTCTTTTAAGGCAGTAAGCAATTTTTCACCTTTCGAGTTGTGTCTGATTGATTCTGCCAAGTCACGATACTTTTCCAACTCCTTTATTTCGTCCTGAATTTTTTCAACATCCGATTCATTATATTTTTCGTTTGTTTGTTCTTCGTCTGCTTCACACCATTCTTCCGATTGTTCGCCAAAAGTGTCGTAGTCATCAAATCCTTCATCAACAAATGCAATTTTCTGATGGTCTTTTACTGCCTCATTTAATTTCTTAATCAGGCTGTTTAGTGTGCCGGCTATTGCGTAAGACGAAGATGCCAGCAACTTTCGAAGGATTAAGGTCATTAAGTGCCGTTGACTGGCCGGTAACGCATAAAGTAAATCCCTTTGCAGGTAATCGCTGACTTCTTCATACAATTGCTGCTCGGCTTCAGTAGGCTCAAATTTTATAGTTAATGGAATTCGGTTTGTATAACGGATATATTCCTGAACCTGCCGGCGAAGGTTTCTTATGCAAACTGACTTTAAGCGCTCTCTTAAATCCTGATAGTTATCCCCATCAACCGATCTTAAAAACTGACTTCTAAAACTTTTCAGGTCCCCAAAAGTATGCTCGTCAATAATACTGACCAGTCCGTATAATTCGAGCAATGAATTTTGAAGAGGGGTAGCTGTTAACAGTGCTTTTCTGGAATGCGCTAAAGATTCTTTAATGGCATTTCCAATCCTGTTGGTTGGTTTGTAGACATTCCGCAATCGGTGTGCTTCGTCAATAATGACCAAATCCCAGCTAACCAACTGCACCATGCCTGCCATCTTCGCAGCGAACTGAAAAGAACAGATAACGATCTTGCTTTGCCCGAATGGATTCTTTTTCCCTGATTTGCGGAATTCATTGAAATTTTTGTTTTCAACGATTATTGATTCGAGAAAGAATTTATCCCAAAGCTCCTGACTCCATTGTTTTCGAAGGTTAGCGGGGCAAATGATCAACAACTTTCTTCTGCGTTCAGCCCAAAGTTGTGACAGAAGTATTCCGGCTTCTATTGTCTTGCCCAGCCCAACTTCGTCAGCCAGGATCGCACCTTTCGAAAGCGGCGATTTAAAAGCAAAAAGTGCCGATTCTACCTGATGCGGATTAAGGTCAACCTGAGCATCCATTAATGCCACATTGAATCTTTCATTACTTCCTGAAGGGTAGCGCTTTGTAAGTTCGTAAGCTAAATACTTGGCTTGGTGCTGAGTTAAGGTCATTTGAATTGTTTTCAAAACCATGCAATTTACGAAAACAAAAGAAATATAGCTTTATTGTTAATTGCATTCTCAAAAGTATATCACCAGATTTCTTACTACAAAGCTGGAATCAGATATTATATGGTATTCGCCCCACCGGCTCCCGGATTCTTAAAAAGTATTAATTTAATCATTTGCGAAAGGGGGTATCTTAATTCTTTATAATTTTGTGGCTTCCAATAAAAGGGAATGAGAAAGAAGGAAAACAGGGAAAAAAAGGAGAAGATCATTCAGCGGCTGAAAAACCGTTACCGGCTGATCATCTATAATGATTCGACCTTTCAGACCGTTTGGAGTGCCAAACTGACGAGGATCAACCTTTTTGTGATTGGTGGGCTTGGCGGACTGTTTTTGATTTTCATTACGGTGCTGATCATTGCTTATACTCCCGCACGCCAGTTGATACCGGGCTATCCGTCAGGCGATGTCCGGAATATGATGGTCAGAAACGCAATTTTGGCCGACTCGCTTGAACAACAAATCAAAATCCGGGATCATTATTTTGAAAGTATCAGGACCATTATTAAGGGAGAAATTCCGAAGGAGCCCGAATATAATGCGGATACGGTGCTGAGGCCGGTCGATGTGGAATATCGCAGCTATGACCATGATTCCCTGTTCAGGCAAAACCTCCTGGAAGAGAGACTGGACCTTTCGGTTCAAAGCGGTGATGCCAAACAGAGCAGTATGGTCAATATTCACTTTTTTACGCCATTGCAGGGAATGGTCTCCCAAAAATTTGACAAAAGCACGGATCATTTTGCGGTCGATATCGTCGGTTTGCCGAATTCCCGGATTTCGGCAGTGATGGAGGGAACGGTTATCTTTGCCGGCTGGACGGCAGAGACGGGCTACGTATTATATATTCAGCATGAAAACAACCTGGTTTCGGTGTACAAACACAATTCGCAATTGCTCAGAAAAGTAGGTGACCAGGTGCATGCAGGCGAGGTCGTCGCTTTCATGGGAAACACGGGTGAACTGACGACGGGGCCGCATTTGCATTTTGAGCTCTGGCATAAAGGCGTACCCCTTGATCCTGAACAATACATTGATTTTTAAATTAGCTGATGAAGAAACGAATCGCTATTCTGGGTTCAACCGGTTCGATCGGACAACAAACCCTGGAAGTGATCGGACAAAATCCCGATCATTTTGAGGTGGAGGTGTTGACGGCGAATAACAATGTGGATCTTCTCATTGAGCAGGCCAGGCAATTTAAACCGAATATGGTGGTAGTTGCCAATGAGTGCCGCTATGAGCCGGTAAAAGAGGCGCTGAAGGATGAGCCCGTAAAGGTTTTTGCAGGCAGGGAAGCCCTCAGCCAGGTTGTTCAGCTCGACTCGGTCGATATGGTCATGGCAGCGATGGTGGGATATGCCGGGCTGTTACCCACTTTAAATGCGGTTCGCGCAGGAAAACAGGTTGCACTGGCCAATAAGGAGACCCTGGTGGTTGCCGGCGAGATTATTACGCGGGAGGCCGTAAAGAATAATGTGCATATTTATCCGGTCGATTCGGAACACTCGGCCATCTTTCAATGCCTGGCCGGCGAGCACATGAATGAGATCGAAAAGATCTACCTGACCGCCTCCGGGGGACCGTTCCGGGGATTCACCACCGGACAACTGGCAGGTGTTGCGGTTGCCGATGCACTGAAACATCCCAACTGGAGCATGGGTGCCAAAATCACCGTCGACTCGGCCAGTATGATGAACAAGGGATTTGAAGTGATCGAGGCCAGGTGGCTGTTTGACCTGACACCGGAGCAGATCGATGTCGTTGTTCATCCCCAGAGCATCATCCATTCAATGGTTCAGTTCCGCGATGGTTCGATAAAGGCTCAGATGGGACTGCCTGATATGAAGCTTCCTATCCAGTATGCGCTTCATTTTCCGCAGCGCCTGGTATCTTCCTTCAAACGTTTCAACTTCCTGGATTACCCTTCGTTGACATTTGAACCGGCAGAACCAAAAATTTTTCGTAACCTTGCACTTGCGTTTGAAGCTTTAAATCAGGGTGGGAATATGCCGTGCATCTTAAATGCTGCCAATGAGGTTGTCGTTCAGGCTTTTCTGAAGGGGAAAGTCAGTTTTCTTTCCATGCCTGATTTTATCGGGGAAAGCATGCAGAAGATGGCGTTTATAAAAAATCCGGTGTTGGACGATTATATTCAAACCGACAAGGAAACCCGATTGTTAACAGCTTCATTGATTAAAAATGAAAGTTTCTTAACGATACACTAAAAAAGAATGGAACAAGTACTGATAAAAGCAGCTCAGTTGATCGTAAGCCTTTCCATTCTCGTGATCCTTCACGAGTTTGGACATTTCGCCTTTGCCCGTTTCTTTAAAACCCGGGTAGAGAAATTTTATCTTTTCTTCGACCCCTGGTTTTCCTTATTCAAAACGAAGCGGGGCGAAACGGAATACGGTATTGGCTGGCTGCCCCTGGGAGGATATGTGAAGATTTCAGGGATGATCGATGAGTCGATGGACAAGGAAGCCATGGCCCTGCCTCCCCAGCCGTGGGAATTCCGTTCCAAAAAGGCCTATCAGCGATTGCTGATCATGACTGGCGGAGTGTTGATGAATTTCATCTTTGCCTTCGTCATTTATATTGGCGTCATGTATGCCTGGGGAACAGCCTATCTTCCTGCAGAGAATGTAAAATACGGGATTTCCGCCTCTGAAGTTGGAGAGAAGATCGGGCTTCGCGATGGCGACAAGATCCTTTCGGTCGATCATCGGTACATCGAAGATTTTCATAAGATTATGCCCACAGTGGTGCTGGATAATGCCAAAACCATTCAGGTGCTTCGGAACGGGCAGCAAATGGATGTGGATATCTCGACCGAAGATCTGGCCCTGCTTATTAAAAGCAAGGAAGTGATTTCTTATCGCCTGCGCTTTGAGGGATTTAAAGTGGTAAAAGTATTGAAAGAATCACCTGCGGAGAAGGGAGGACTGACAAAGGGCGACGTGATTGCGGGCATTGACGGGCAGACCTTTGAGTTTTACGATCAGTTTGAAGCTTATCTGAGCAGCCGTAAAGAAGAACCGGTTGAGGTGAATGTTGTCCGTAACGGCGAACCCCTTTCGCTTCCGGTCACCGTCAGCGAGGAAGGCAGACTTGGCTTTCAGGGGGAATATCCCGAAGAAGCGAATGACTTTCTGAAATATGAAACCATTAAATACAGTTTTGCAGAATCGATCCCTGCGGGGATCGAACGCGGAGTCTCAATTGTAAAAGATTACCTCAAACAATTTAAACTCCTGTTTTCGCCTGAGACCGAAGCCTATAAGTCCCTTGGCGGATTTATATCAATCGGCAATATCTTCCCGGGAGCCTGGGACTGGTTCTCTTTTTGGAATATGACCGCATTTCTGTCGATCATCCTGGGGATTATGAACCTCTTGCCCATTCCTGCACTGGACGGCGGACACGTGATGTTCCTGCTGTTTGAAATGATCACAGGCCGGAAACCGGGGGATAAATTCCTGGAATATGCGCAAATAGCAGGAATGGTTTTTCTGCTGGCCCTGGTGTTGTACGCCAATGCAAACGATATTATTAAACATGTATTTAACTGAGAAGTGATTAATTTTTTGCTAATTTTGCAGAAACTATTAAACTTGAGACTATGTA
>JBFXKJ010000157.1:0-9253 GCA_050173895.1 Mangrovibacterium sp.
ATAAGGAAAAACCCTCTCACCAGGAAAAGCTTTCTGACGGCCGAGCGGCTGATCACTGCTTCAGGATAAAAGGTCTGGTTTGAAGCGGTCAGGCGGAAGACAGACCCGTCCTGCTCACTAAGCCGTACCCGCCTGATGGTGGCGTAGCTTTCTGTATAGATGAGGTACATTTCACCCGGGAAAAAGTCAGCTATGCCGGTTTCCTTCAGAAAAACAACGGCACCGGAGGGAATGTCGGGGACCATCGAATCGCCGCTCCACACCACCGAAAAATCGCATTCCGGAAGAAAAGGTATGACCACTTCGCTCAATGTGGTTGGAAAACTAAGCATCCCGGCCGGATCTGCCGAAGGCAGCAAATTTCCGTAAAAAGGGATTTTCCTCCGGTCACCGGAAACCGTTCCCGCTTCGCCGGTTACGGCCGAAAACATAGCTCCTTCTCCCGTCAGCAGCCAGGATTTACTAATGGTACAATATTTTTTTGTAATCAGTTCGGCCAACTCCCTGCTGATCGAATTCCGTCCCTTTTTTATCTGATAAAGATTTTCGGCTCTTTTTAAGCCTAAAGATAAGGCGAATGCGTTGACAGTAAGTCCACTCCAATTGATGATCTGCTCCAGTCTTTCCCAGCTTTTCATGCTCCCGAATATTTGAGTAAATTTTTTAAAAAAAATGCGAAAACGCTTGTCTTTGCAATTAAAAATTGTAAGTTTGCAACATATTATTGTATTTGTAATCCATTTATTGCATTTTTAAATACAAGATGAATATGCTTAATACTCAAAATCGGGGGAAATATTGTAGCCGGAAGCATAAATTTCTAAATAAATCATACAAAGATTACTTACGCAAAAAATTACTAAGCAAATTTATGAACATTAATTTTTTTGAATTATGAGAAAGAAACGAAGAATTACAAAAACTGCAATGGTGAAAACGTGGTTTTTGTTATTGGCAATTACGGCCGTGCTTGTAACCTCCTGCAAGGATTACGATGACGACATCGACAGACTGGAAGAGCAGATAGCGGCATTGAAGACTACTGTGGACGCTGTGAACACAGCTGTTCAGGGTGGTTCTGTCATTACAAGCGTAACATCGATTACTAATGGTATAAAAATTACCCTTAGCAATAACCAGTCTTACGACATTACCAACGGTGCTGCCGGTCCTGCCGGCGCTGACGGCGCTGACGGTTCGGTAGTTTCCATTGGCGCCAACGGAAACTGGTTTATCGACGGGACTGATACAGGTAAACCTTCAAAGGGTGCTGACGGTGCTGACGGTGCTGACGGTGCTTATTACGTCCCCAATGCTGATGGATTCTGGCATAAAGTCGACGCCTCCGGTGATGTGGCCACTACGCAGACCTGGTTACCCGAAGGAACCATCACAGCCACTCTTGTAAACGGCGTGGTCACACTGTACAATGTGGAAGGTGCGGATGGTCCCGTTGTTTTGGGCAAGGGTGAGCTCGCCGGCTTGCTGTTTGCTCCCAACACAATGGAAGATGGAGTGGGTGTCATTGATCTGGGTTACATCGATGGGACACTGGGTACAAGCACAGTAAAATCCACCTTCCAGACAAATCAGAAGCTGAACTTCAGATTTAATCCTTCTTCTGCCGATCTTAGCGAAACCACCTGGTCATATGTCGCCAACTCAGTAAAATTCCGTTCTGCACCCAATGCAGACAATGCAAGTATCTTCACTGTTTCCTCTTTTACAGATAAAACTGGCTGGGGTGAATTTGGGCTGCAGGTTACAGGCTGGGCAGAACCGGCCTCCGGTGAGAGCAGGGTTCTTGCACTTAAGGGTACAAGCCCGGAAGGAGAAGGTACAAAAGTAGTCACTTCAGATTATGTGAAGGTGGTGCCTGTATTATATACTGCAGCCATTTCCGATTCCAAAAAAACTGAATTTACACATTACGTCACGACAGCTCCTATAATTACAGCGACTTCTGACCATGAACTGATTTACACGGCCACGAATCTGGAACTGTTGGACTATGTTTGGGCGACTGCCAGTTTAGGTACTGTAGAAAAGAAATTCGCTGACTATGGTTTTACCGATTACAAATTTGAGTTCTCCACGGCTACCAATTATGCAGGTCTGGACGGTGTGACCAATCAGAATGCTTTTGTACAACTGAATGGTTCCAAGCTGACGGTGTTACAGGGCACTGCATCCATTGACAGAACGCCGCTGATTAAGGTAACGCTGAAGAGTTCTTTGAACGAGGCCGTACTGGCTACTGGTTACATCAAGTTCACTATTGTAAGACAACCCACTGTACCGCCCACAGCGAAGACCTATACATTCGATGGCGGAACAATCAACTATGCGAGCCTCTTTAATGGCGAAGCTGTTATTGCTGACAACAAAACTGATATCGTTGTCGACTGGACCCGGATGAACCAGATTTACTCCGAACTCGGAATGTCACACAACCAGTTCCGTATCACTTATAATGTTATTCCCACTGCAGTACCTGCAAGTGAAATAGGTAATATTGTCACATCAACCGAAGCACCCAATGTGGACTCTTATGCGATGAAGTATCAGATTACACCGCTTGCCAAGTTCGGCGTGACGACTGTTACTTATACATTCACACCTACCAGCACAGCATATCCTGTACTGAACTTCGTATTCACCTACAACATTGTGAAACCGACCCTCGATAAGACCATCCTTGACGGTTATCGTTACAACGGTTCTGCAACGGATATCATGACTCAGGGTATGAATGCCGGCAGCAATTACCTGATGCAGCTCTACCTGGGTGAAGCGTTCGCATTCGGTACATCGGCTTACAGGAATGTATTTGCTGTTGCAACGAACGACAAGATTGACGGTGCAACCCATACCTTCCAGTTCAGACCAACTCCTGTACAGACAGGTGCCCAGTTAACTCCGGCTACCGGCGGGACCATCGATGAAGCGCTTGGCACAAGTACAGCCCCGACCAGCGGACAGTTGATGGATCTGACCACGAAGTTGATCACTGCGGAAAGAGTATACGACATGCAGTTTGTAACAACCTATCCAAATGCGGAGACGGATGTATTTGATTTCAAGGTTCACTTCGTGAATCCGTTCGAGATCAAGCTTGCTTCGCCTGTTGACTTCCAGCTGATCGACAAAGTCAACGGAACGGCCGATACCGAAGATGTAATGGATAACTATATCGTTACCTTCAAGGGCAAGAACATCATCACCAAGGGCGTTGCCGAAACGTCCAATACTGCTACAACTGTGAAAGCATCAGACTTTGTTGACCTTACAAATGCCAGCTATGGTCTGTTCTACAAGTTGACACCCGGAACACAGTACTTCACCATCTCCAAGGCTCCAAGCAATGACTGGACCCATGAGAGTGTACTTACCTGGGATAACTCCGGTACACAGCTGATTACCGAGCAAAACGTAGCAACTACACAGGTTACATTCAAATCATCTTTTGCTGAAATCACAAAAACAGCAGATAACGTGACCGTGAAACCTGAATAAGGTTGACTGGTAATTTATTAAAGAGGGTATCCGCAGGGATACCCTCTTTTTTCATTTAACAGGACCGGAAGTGGTCGAAGCCGTCCAGCTCGTACAGGAAAGTATGCGGATTTCCGACAACCTTCATCATCCGACACAGATAGGCATTTTCTTCATAGCGTCCCAACATCTCCAGTTTCCGGTCGCCTGTGATCAGATAAAGCGGCGGTGTGTCGGGGCCGACCTAATAAAGCTACTGATGCGAGCTTCAATGTTGTGAATATTAAAGCTATGCCGCCGGCAGGTAGCGAAATTAACATGAGTCAGAACGAAGCCCTTGCAGCTAATATGCAGGATATTGGGTCATTCACGATTCCAGGCGTGAAACTTTTAAGCACACTTTGCGTTGATGTAATAAAATTATTACTGAAGAGTTGATTATTGGTATTAAATTCAATACCTTTGCAAGGTGATCATACGCAAGTTCGTCACATTTATGAAGTATTCAGAGTTTCACCGAAGAATAGTAAAAAACGGGTGGTCCTTCGTTAAATCAGAGGGAAGCCATTACTTCTACGAAAAGAACGGGGTTCTTTCACCTCCGGTTCCTTTTCACGGTTCAAAAGAGATGTACGAACCCTTAAGGAGATCAATTGAAAGGAAAATGGGGTTTAAATGATCACTTTAACCCATAAAAACTAAAGATTATGGAAAAGCTAATTATTAATATAGGCGCAAGTTCAGATCACTATGGCGCCTATGCCGAAAATTGCGATGGTATATATGCAGGCGGGAGCACTATACAAGAAGTAAAAACAAATGTACTGGAGTCAATCAGGCTTTTGAAAAAAGAGTGGCCGAAAGAACGTATTCCTGAATTACTGAAGGGTGAATACGAAATCGAATATAAGTACGATGTCGCATCCTTTTTAAAGTATTATTCAGGAATTATGACATTATCCGGGCTATCCAGGCTAACGGGAGTAAATCAGGGGTTGTTAAGCCATTACGTCAATGGCCTAAAAAAGCCCAGAAAAGAAACAATAGAAAAAATAGAATCAAGAATTCGCAAGTTTGGTCGGGAATTAAGTCAGATCGATCTTGTTTAATCCACGGTTCCTGTTATATCAAGTCAAATTTGTAGCGAAGTTTTGTGGGCTGCATCACGGTAACTTCAATTTTGCAGGATAAATTTTAATGAAGAGTCTAATTTTTTCGAGATTAAAATAAACCGGAATTTTTCAGGATCTTCAACGTCAGTTCAAACGCGGGGACGGCCATACCGCCGTGGTCGAAGCCGTCCAGCTCGTACAGGTAAGTATGCTGATTTCCGGCTACCTTCATCATCCGCCACAGATAGGCATTTTCTTCATAGCGTCCCAACATCTCCAGTTCCCGGTCTCCTGTGATCAGATACAGCGGCGGTGTGTCGGGGCCGACGTAATAAAGCGGCGCGTACCGGTCCACCAGAGGTTGTGTCCCCTTCATCCCCCGCTCGGCACGGATCGTAAAATGAGTGATCGTGTGCCCGCTGAAAGGGATCAGCGCAGCTATTTTTGATGCGTCTGCATCAAATTTTGCCAGGTAGCTCCGGTCCAGGCCAACCATGCTCGCCAGGTATCCACCGGCCGAATGGCCTGAAATCACGATTTTTTCGGGCGAACCGCCAAATTCGCCGATGTGCTTCAACACCCAGGCAACGGCTGCAGCCGCGTCTTCTATATATTCCGGGCATTTTACCCGGGGATTCAGGCGGTAGTTGACTGCAGCGACGGCAAAGCCTTTGTTCTTCCATTGTTCCGGAATGAATTTTTCGCCTCCGGTCAATCCTCCGCCGTGAAACCAAACGATCGTGGTAAAGCCGGCCTTGTTTTCCGGATAATACAGATCCAGCCTGCACCGCTCCTGCATGTAGGCAGTCAAATCTTTTCCTTCCCGGTATAGGATATCGGACTTTGTCCGGTACGACGTTCCATTCTGCGCCTGTAACTGCCCTATGGCAATGAAAAGGACGATAAACCATCCAACTATGCAAGCGATACGATTTGTTTTCATGATAATATTCTTTTATTTACCACATCAAAATTACAGGTTACAGGCCTGAGCAGCGGGAAATCAGTTAACGATCTTACTCTAAGTTTTCCTGTTCCGGTTTCCAATCTCCCTGTTCCGGTTCCCTATCAAAACACCTGCATCCGGTGCAGCTTAGAATAGAGTCCGCCCAGGGCCAGGAGTTCATCGTGCGTTCCCTTTTCAACAATCCGCCCTTCGTCCAGGACACAGATCACATCGGCGTTCTTTATAGTGGACAAGCGGTGCGCGATTACCAGGGAGGTCCGGTTCCGCATCAGGTTCTCCAGCGCACTCTGGACCAGCTTTTCTGATTCGGTATCAAGCGCTGAAGTGGCTTCATCAAGGATCAGGATGGGCGGATTTTTCAGAACTGCACGGGCGATCGAGATCCGTTGTTTCTGTCCGCCCGAAAGCTTGTCGCCCCGGTCGCCGATGTTCGTTTGATAGCCGTTCTCGGTGGCCATGATAAACTCATGGGCATTGGCAATGCGCGCGGCAGCTATTACCTCCTCTTCCGTAGCATGGGCAGCTCCAAAAGCAATATTATTGAAAAACGTGTCATTGAAGAGGATCGGTTCCTGGTTCACATTCCCCATCAGCCCTCTCAGGTCACGGATCTTCAGATCGCGAATGTCTTCCCCGTCCAGCAGGATCGCCCCTCCGGTCACGTCCCAGAACCGCGGCAGCAGATCGACCATGGTTGTCTTCCCGGAACCGGATTTCCCGACAAAAGCCACGGTCTGTCCCTTCCCGATGGTCAGCTTAACCCGGTCCAGTACCTTCTCCGTTGTGTAGGCAAAGCTGACATCCCTGTACTCAACCGAACTTTCAAAGCGATGCTTCGAACGGGCGTTCGCTTTGTCGCGAATCCTGTTTTCCTGCGAAAGGATCCGGTCGATCCGTTCCACCGAGGCCAGTCCCTTTTCCACACTGTACAGGGCCGTTGAAAAAGCTTTGGCAGGATTAATAATATTATAAAAAAAGACCAGGTACACAATGAATTGCTGCGGGGTCAGCATCGCGGCGTCGTCCCCGTTCAAAATCAGGCTTCCTCCATACCATAGCACAATAACGATCAATGCAGTGCCGAGAAATTCGCTGACCGGATGAGCCAGAAAGTAACGGCTCATCAACCGGTTCATGATCAGCCTGTAGTTTTCATTCTCCCGTTCAAAGCGTTCGATCGCCTTCTCTTCAGCAGTAAAGGCCTTAATCACGCGTAGTCCCGATATATCTTCGTCAATGATCGACAAAAGCTCTCCTTGTTTGCTTTGTCCCCTTCTCGACTGTTTTTTCAGGCTTTTGCCGATCCTCCCGATCAGAAGGCCAGCCACAGGAAGCATGATAAAAACAAAGATCGTGAGTGACCAACTGGTGTAGATCATATAAATCAAAGAGATCAGGATGAGGATCGGATTTTTAAAGAGCATATCCAGCGAATTTATCACTGAATTTTCTATTTCCTGCACATCGCCGGTCATGCGTGCCATAATGTCTCCCTTCCGCTCGTCGTTGAAAAAACCCAGCGGCAATGAAATCATCTTCCTGTATATCCTGCTCCGGATATCCCTGACAACACCGTTGCGGATAGCAATCATCACATAACTTGCCAGGTATGTAAAGCCTGTCTTCAGTAAAACCATGAGAATGATAAACACGCCAATGTAAATCAGCGCCCTCGAATGTCCGTACTGATCGATCACCCAGGTGATAAAATACGACAGGTTATTGGTGACCGCGTCAGTGGTCAGCTCAAATGGTACGAGTTCCGTGACTTTTTCTTCGGTTCCAAAGAGGATCCCGAGCACCGGTTCCAGTAAAATAAACGAAAACGCCGCAAAAATGGCGGCCAACAGGTTAAACAGAAAATTTAACGCGACATTCCCCTTATAGGGAGGTAAAAACCGTCTGAGCAGTTTAATGATATCCTTCACCCGATCTTGTTTTTGATCTGCCTTACCGGCAGCGTTTCTGACTGCTAATTAAAAAATCCCGGTATAGTTTCGCGGTGTGATCCCCTTCAGCTCTTCTTTCAGTTCATCACTCACCTGAAGGGTGTCGATAAACTCGTGGATGAGTTCCCGGTTCACAGGCCTGTTGGTACGGGTCAGGTTCCGCAATGCTTCATAGGGATTCGGGTAGGCTTCCCTGCGCAAAATGGTCTGAATGGCCTCAGCCACCACGGCCCAGTTCCTGTCGAGGTCGGCATCCATAGCCCCCTGATTGATGATCAGCTTGTCCAGCCCCTTCAGGGTCGAAGCGATGGCGATCAGCGTATGGCCAAAAGGCACACCGATGTTCCGGATCACCGTCGAATCGGTCAGGTCGCGCTGAAGCCTCGACACCGGCAGCTTGGCTGAAAGATGATCAAAAACAGCATTCGCCATCCCGATATTTCCTTCTGAGTTTTCAAAGTCAATCGGATTAACCTTGTGCGGCATCGCCGATGAACCGACTTCTCCTTCCCTGATCTTTTGCTTAAAATACTCCATGGAAATGTAGGTCCACATATCACGATCCAGGTCCAGGATAATCTGATTAATCCGCTTCATGGCATCGAAGATGGCGGCGTGATTGTCATAATGGGTGATCTGGGTCGTATATCTGGAACGCTTCAGCCGGAGGTGATTCCGCAGGAACCTGTCTCCGAATGCAGGCCAGTCGATTTCCGGATAGCACACATAATGTGCATTGAAATTCCCTGTGGCTCCCCCGAATTTTGCATCACATGAAATTGATTTCAACTGTCCTAGCTGCTCCCGGATCCGTTCGATAAATACGCGTATCTCCTTTCCCAGGTTGGTTGGAGAAGCAGGCTGTCCGTGCGTCCTTGCAAGCATCGGTACATCCTTCCACTCGCCGGCCAGTTGTTCCAGCTTCCCGAGAAGCCGCTCCATAGCCGGCATATACTCATTTTTTAAGGCATCCTGAAGCGAGCACGGAACCGCTGTGTTATTGATATCCTGCGAGGTAAGTCCAAAATGAATGAACTCTTTAAAGCGCTGCAGGCCAAGTTTGTCAAATTCTTCCTTCAAAAAATATTCCGCCGCCTTCACATCGTGATTGGTAATCTTCTCGATGTCCTTGATCCGCTGCGCATCGCTGATCGTGAAGTTCCCGCTGATCTGCCTCAGCCGGTCGAACAGCAGCCTGTCAAATCCCGCCAACTGCGGCAGGGGGAGTTCGCAAAGGGCAATGAAATACTCCACCTCCACCATGACCCGGTATTTGATCAGGGCGAATTCTGAGAAATAATATTGCAGGTTTTCGGTTTTTGAACGGTAACGGCCATCTATCGGGGAAATGGCAGTGAGTAAGTTTAAGTCCATCGTCATTGTCTTTTTCATCCGTAAATAATTCATTTACATTAGTCTTTTTTCATGCTCGGATGGAACTCGCATAGCCAGGATTTTCGCTTCGCGGATCTCGCTACGCTCGATTCATTCCTGTTTGTGTTTTGCACAATCATGCTCGTTTCAAAATGTAAAGGTAATAAATATTTTCAGTGTCGACGGCTCATTTATCAGGCACCAACCCTGCGGGGGCAACGGAAATGACGGAAAATTCTTTACCTTTGAATACATGATCGGCTCCATATGCATCAACGGGGAGTACTTATTTTACACGTCCTTTAGTAATATAAAAGAAAAACGATGGCAACAAGGATTTTCGCGGTTGTTTTCTT
>JBFXKJ010000158.1:0-3172 GCA_050173895.1 Mangrovibacterium sp.
TATCTTTTCACGCTGCAAAATGTAATCAATAAAAAGTTTGAAATTGAACGCGGCGGCACTATCAACTGGAACGGTGACCCCTATAACGCCGATATTGCCCTGAAAGCTATATACCGGCTCAGGGCTTCTTTGAACCAGCTCTTTGCCAACACGGAGGAAGAAATTTACAATCAGCGGATTCCGGTACTGTGCGAGATCAACCTCACCGAAAACCTGAATAACCCGACGATCAGATTCGGCATCGACTTTCCATCGGCTGAAGACCGCATCAGGGATGAAGTTCAGCAATTCTTCAGTACCGAGGAGGATATGAACAAGCAAATCCTTTCGCTGCTGGTGTTGGGCCAGTTTTATACGCCCGATTACCTCAGGGGATCGTACGAAGCGTCCAGTTCCAACCTGGTTGGCACCACCGCCAGCGAGATGTTCTCCAACCAGCTCAGCAACTGGCTCTCCGAGATCAGCAATACCTTTGACGTGGGGGTTAATTACCGGCCCGGAAACCAGATTACAGACGATGAAATCCAGTTCGCCCTCAGTACCCAGATGTTTAATGACCGTGTTTCGATTAACGGAAACATCGGTAATAACGGGACCCAGGTGGCAACAGCCAACAACAGCGATATCGTGGGTGACTTCGATCTGAATGTAAAGCTGACCAACAACGGAAAGCTTCAGTTAAAGGCTTACAATCATTCAAACAACAACATCATCTATGAAACATCACCCTATACCCAGGGGATTGGCATCAGTTACCGCGAAAATTACGACTCCTTTAATGAACTTTGGGAAAAATTTAAAAAATTTTTCTCCCGCAAAAAACGTTGATGGGATGTTGCCCGTTTAATAAAGCCGTTGAAAAAATTTATTCCTACTTTTGGCGGTATGGTTTTTGTAATTATTATAGCTTGATTTTATCCTTATACAAAAGAACGATTTATGTTGAACTACATTTTTCTTCAGGTAACGAGTCCCGCGGCCGACAGTGCGGCTGATCTGGCTCAGCGCGGTGCTCAGGACGGAGTGGTAACTCATTTTTTTGATCTGGCAGTGAAGGGCGGCTGGATCATGATCCCCATCATTGCACTGTCGTTTATTGCCGTGTTCATCTTTTTCGACCGGTATTTTGCCATAAAAAAAGCGGGTAAAATGGACGACACCCTCCTTGAAAGGGTGAAATCATACATTTTGCAGGGGAAAATAGAAACCGCCCTCACGCTTGCCCACAACCAGGACACGCCCGCTGCCCGGATGATTGAAAAAGGGATCTCCAGGATCGGACGGCCCATTGCCGATGTGAATTCGGCCATTGAACAGGTCGGCAACCTGGAAATATCGAAGCTCGAAAAGGGCTTACCCGTCCTTGCAAGTGTTGCAGGGGGTGCGCCGATGCTTGGTTTCCTGGGAACAGTGATCGGTATGGTACAGGCGTTTTATGATATGGCCAATGCAGGGAACAACATCGACATTACCCTGCTCTCGTCGGGAATTTATCAGGCTATGGTCACAACCGTAGCAGGTTTGATCGTCGGCATCATCGCATACTTCGCCTACAATATTCTCGTTACAAATGTACAGAAGGTTGTTTTCAAAATGGAAATGGCGACTTCCGAGTTTCTGGATCTGTTGAATGAACCGGCAAAATAGACACGATGGCCTTACGACAACGCAACAAAATAGAAACAGCTTTCAGCATGGCATCGATGACCGACATCGTATTCCTGTTGTTGCTTTTTTTCATGCTCACTTCAACTCTGGTTGCACCGAACGCGCTGAAACTGTTGCTGCCGGAAAGCAACAATCAGACTTCGGCCAAGCCGGTGACTACCGTTTCCATTACAGCCGACCTGAAATACTACGTGAATGTGGACGGGGAACTGAAGCGGGTGGCATTTCACGAAATTGAACCGGCACTGCGTCAAAGCATCGGGAGTAATGAAGAAGCATACATTTCCCTGCACGCCGATAAATCGGTTCCCTTTGATGAAGTGGTAAAAGTCATGAACATTGCGCAACGCAACCGCTATAAACTAATTGTGGCTACAGCACCTGAGAAATGACAGACTTCATATCAGAACATAAAAACGGTTTAATCGGGACAATCATTGTTCATGGCCTTGTTCTGATCTTTCTGTTGCTCATGGGCTTTTTTACGCCTTTGCCAATCCCCGGTGAGCAGGGGATCCTGGTTAATTTCGGAGATCAGGAACAAGGTTTCGGGACCGAAGAACCCGCTCCGGCGAATCCGCAGGAGGTGGCTCAGCCCGAGGTAAAAGAAGAAGAGGAAGAAATTCCTCCTCCGCCGGCAACCCCGGCCACAACGCCGGTCAAAGCAAAAGAACAGGTCCTGACCCAAAACATAGAGAAAACCGCCGCCATCGAGTCGGCCGCAGAAGCGGAAGCCAGAAAGAAGCAGGAAGAGGCCGACCGCCTGCGAAAAATTGAGCAGGAAAGACAACTGGAAGAGCAACGCGAAAGGGAACGGCTGGCAGAGATAGCGAGAAAAAAGAAGGAGGCTGAAGAGAAAAAAGCAGCCGAGATCAACTCGCGTGTAGCCAATGCATTCAACTCCTCAGGAGCCGGGACGACCGATTCGCAGTCGTCGTCACAGGGAGTTACCTTCCCTGCCGGAAATCAGGGAAGCGGTACCGGTGCGGCCGACACAGATAATTACGGAGCCGGCGGATCAGGGGGTGGCACTTCGGGCAATGGCCCCTCCTTCAGCCTGGCCGGAAGAGATGCCCTTTCACTGCCCAAACCGGCCTACCCGGGGAACGAGCAGGGGGTCATTGTCGTTGCCGTCACGGTCGACAAATACGGCAAAGTGACCAATGCCGAACCAGGCGTCCAGGGAACAAACACGTATAATCCCGACCTGATGAAGGCCGCCCGCGAAGCTGCCTTAAAAGCACGATTCAATGCCGATCCGAAGGCTGCTGCCTTTCAGAAGGGAACGATCACCTACCGGTTCGTACTGGACTAAACTAAAAAGCTATTAATCCTGGTTCCTGCTTCTTGATTCCTGGTTCCTGATTCCTGATTCCTGATTCCTGACTCCTGGTTCCTGACTCCTGGTTCCTGGTTCCTGCTTCTTGATTCCTGGTTCCTGGTTCCTGCTTCTTGATTCCTGGTTCCTGGTTCCTGCTTCTTGATTCCTGGTTCCTGGTTCCTG
>JBFXKJ010000158.1:3272-9209 GCA_050173895.1 Mangrovibacterium sp.
GATTCCTGACTCCTGGTTCCTGACTCCTGGTTCCTGGTTCCTGCTTCTTGATTCCTGGTTCCTGGTTCCTGCTTCTTGATTCCTGGTTCCTGGTTCCTGCTTCTTGATTCCTGGTTCCTGGTTCCTGGTTCCTGATTCCTGGTTCCTGGTTCTCGACTCTTGTGTCTTCCTCACGGATTAAACATATCGGGAGTAAAGTAGCCCAGAATTGCCTGTGCCATCCGGATCTGCTCCTTTGCACCGGGCCAGGAAGGATCCAGTTCCAGCACCCGCTGAAACTGATTAATGGCTTTTCCCCACTCCTGCTTCCGGCAGTGAATCTGCCCCATCCGGAAATGCAGCCCGGGATCTTCGGAGTTCACGTTTAATGCTTCGCCCGTCAACCTGTCGGCTTCCTGCAAATTACCTTCCTGCATCAGCCGGTCAATCTTTTCAATCTCGTCCATAGCTTCATCTCTGAGGCTGAAAAATACGAAGAATAGTAGCAAGACGCAAGACAGAAGAATCAAGAACCAAGATGCAAGATTCAGGAGTCAAGAAGGCTGTCAGATATTCGGGTATTCAGACAGATTTTCAGACAACCAGACGCCAGTCTTAGGATCCGGTAATCTGAGAATCTGAAAATCCAGTAATCTGAAAATCCCATTACCTCTTTTCGAACCGCCGCTTCAGCAGTTCAACCGGAACCGTTGTTTTCGGATCAAAGTCGTCTGACTCCATATAGCGGATCATCGATTTAAGCAATTGCATGTTTTCCGGGCTGCGGTCCAGCAAGTTCATCGATGAAAACAGCAGCTTCCCCTCTCCCGCTTTCACTTCAAACAGGTTCGTGAGGTTCCTGTTTTTATAAAAATTGTCGATCACGCGCACCAAAGGTATCACATTCAACCCATTTATATCCAGCGTCTTTGATTGCTTGCACAGATTCCACCATTGCCAGTTCGAATGGAATTCGGTCGGGAACAACTTAAAGACAGGATGTCCGGGATCAACCAGCAGGCCCATGGTTCCCGGCTGCTCGGGAAAGTGAACAGGGCTCCAGAACACGGGCACAAATTTACCCTCCAGTCCGGCAAGACGTTCCGGGGCAGGCGCGAGCAACACCTTCCTGCCTTCCGTGAGTGCTTTTTCGGCCTCGTCAAAGGAAGTGGTAACCAGCACCTTTCCTGTTTGCGTGATTTTCTCTTCAGGGTACACCCAAATGGGCCATTGATTCACATAGGCTGTGCCTTCAACCGAGAGCCGGATGGTCAGCATTGCGGCCTCCATTACCGGCTTCAGCGGGATCACGGCCCTTGCCAGCCGGCTGGTCCCGCCATTGGGAATATCGGTTGTGAAGGTCTCTGAGTGAAGCGTCTGCCCTGTGCGGGTGAGCAACTCCAGCCTGAGCTTGCCGGCCTTCATTTCCCGGTAATAATTGGCAATGCCAAGCTCCAGCTTCAGGCTGTCCAAATTCCGGTAAACAGCTTTGTCCATCCAGATCAGGGGTACCACTTCAGAACAAAACTCCCTGAACCGGGCCGGTTCGATAATTCCCTTTGATCCCCAGAACGCATTGAGTAAGCCGACCAGGGCTGTTCCCTGACCCGGAAAATCCTGCAACTGGAGAAGCTGGAAGCCACTGATTCCATCGGTTTTCAATGCCCGTTCAATTTCCTCCTTGTAAAGCAAAGCAGCCAGTTTTCCGCTGGACATCAGATAATCACCGGCCAGGTGCAGCAAGCCTTTCTTTTCCAGGTCGCGCTTCACGGCCTTAAAGTTGAGCGGATCGAGCACTCCGGTATAACGGTCAATCTCTTTTAAATCGGGAAAAACCGAATATTGCCCGATCTCGTGTGTGATCAGCGGAACCTGCAGATGGTCAACCGCCTTTGTGTAATCGGTATTGAAATTCGGATATTCCGCATCAAACACGCCTTGTCCCCTCACCCACCCGCTGTCGGTGTATTGTGTGATCAGAAAATCGTCGACGGGCTCGGGAAACTTACCGTGCCCTTCCTCAAAGGTGAAGGAGGTTGTCGTGTACAGGTGCCGGTCATCCATGCCTTTCAGCTCATTGACCAGCCGGTGAAGCCTTGGAAAATCGCCCTGCAGCTCATTTCCCACGGACATCAGGCAAAACGAAGGATGGTTGCCATACTCCTGCACAATGCGGCGGGCCTCCGATTCAATAAAGCGGGCCGAAGCGTCATCCTCGCCGAAGGCCGTATTCCAGTTGGGCAGCTCCACCTGAAGGTAAAAGCCCGCCTGGTCGGCTGCTTCAAATGCTGCACGTGGCGGACACCAGGAATGAAAACGAAGATGATTCAGCCCGTACGAACGGGCCGTTTTGAAAATGTTCAGCCATTCTTCGGTGCGAACCGGAGGGTGACCCGTAAGCGGGAAAATGGCGCATTCCAGGTTGCCTCGCAAAAAGAGCGGCCTCCCGTTCAGCATAAGTTTTTGCCCTTTCGATCGGAGGGTGCGGAAGCCAAAAACGTCAACCGAGCCGGCCAGCGCCTTCTTTTTGCGGAGCAGCGTGGTCGAGAGCTCATACAACTCCGGCGAAAATTCATCCCAGTTGCCCGCGGCTTTTTTCAGATTGATGACATATTCGCCCTGCGGATCCCGTTCAAATTCCGCTTCGGCAAGAAGTACACGCTGTTGTCCGGACCGGACTGTCAGCCTGACCCGGTCATGTTCAATGTTTTCACCGTCAATGACTGCCCGCACGGTCCGTCCGTCGGCACCTGCAAAAATCCGGACCCGAGCTGAGCCGGCATCGCTAAACCGGATACCGAAATCGCCCAGGATGCCGTTCCACATAATCTGGGTCTCGTCGGTATAGGCATGCGCCATATCATACGGGTTCAGTTCAAACTGCTTAGAATTGTCAATGCAGATCAGTAACTGGCGCCTTCCGGGCGACAGGAACGGGCTCAGGTCATAACGATGCGGTACGGAAAGAGAATTCTCCGACCCGACCTTTTTGCCGTCCACATAAACGGTCGACTTCCAAAGCACGCGCTCAAGTGTCAGCTCTGCTTTTTTACCCGCTGCGTTGCGGGGAATGTCGATCGTTTTCCGGTACCATGCCTTGCCGATATAGCTGTGTTTTCGTTGCAAATGCAGCATGACCTCCCGCTTCACCTCCGGCTCCATCGCCAGAGGGTCTCCGATTTCCGCCTCATCGAGCGTTCCCGGCAGCTTCACCTTCAGGTTAAAATCGAGCTGTGACGGGTCAACTCCGGTCGAATCAAGGCAAAGCTCCCACTTCCCTGCCAGCGAAATTGTTTCGTCTTTGACCCTTTCTCCTGACAAAGAGGAAAAAGGCATGGCCAGCATTGCCGGCAAAAGCAATGCGAACGTGAATTTTCCAGGCATCCTTATGTTTGTTTTGGCGCCGGTCCCCTACGAAGGAACAGGTTATGCGCCGGTTATTTAAGTTGCAGGCAAAGCGTCACCACCGCACGGGCAGGAACGATTATCCTGTCTACATCCATTTCTGATTTCTGAAGGCTCGAGGTGTCCGAAGTTGTGTAAGCTTCGCCCGTGGCCTCCGCCAAACTCAGTCCTTTATCCAGGTTCCCGATGGTCAGTTTCTTTTCCTTCTCCGAATAGTTTACAAAGACCATAACCAGGCGTTTGCTCCCGGGATCTTTATAGGCCGATAACATGAGATTTTTGGCCTGCTCTTCATCGGTTTTCGGCAGCGTGAAGCCTGCCTTTATCCTCACCATTCCCGGCCTGATAAACCGCGAATAGTTGCCAAGCGCCCATAGTAATTTCGACTCTCTGTAAAAGCCATCATACTTAAGCGTTTCGGCATCGGGATGGTTAGGCCCGTTGATGCCGCTGTTACCCTTATCAAGAAAAACGAGTCCGTCTTTATAATTATATTCCGACAGCGCCGTCCACCATTGCCACGACCGGGCATTGGCCAGGGTCAGGTCGAAATGGATCACGCGCGCCACATACAGGGCCGTGTTTATGGTCAGGTCCCGGTTCCAGCCGCCGCCGATATCGTCTGTATTCTCGAGAATGCAAAACTCCGACTGCCAGAACCCTGGCGATCCCGGCGCCGATGCCAGCGTCGCAGCCAGTTGCTGACGGGTACTGATCAGCTTCTGATTTGGGAAGGTCGTAAAATAGCTGTGCCCCGAGATCAGATTCGCTACATTCGGCAGGCCTGCAACCAAATTGGCCGAGGCAGGTCTGAAAAAATCATCGATCTGATGGTCTCTTCCGGCCTTGTTCCCGGCATAAAGAAAGTCGAGCGAGCCGGCTTCACCAATCACGACCTGCGTATTCAGATTCTTTTCCTTCAGTTTAGATGAAAGATGGCGCGTCAGCCCGGCTACTTCGGCATTGGTGGCCGGTGTGCCCTCCTGCCCGTCGCCTGTCCAGGCCCACTGCGGCTCGTTCACCGGGCTGAGATAATGAAAGGGCGTGCCTAACTGGTCGAAATGCTCACACACAGCAACCAGGTAGTCAGCATAATCGTCCATTTTGTCCGGCTGAATATTCATACTGCCGTCGGCAGGGGCAGTGGCCTTTCCGTTCTTTGAGAACTGGACCGGCGGAGCGATGGTAAAGGCCAGGAATTTCTCCACACCCCGCTCTTTAGCCGCATTTAAAAACCATTGCTGTCCCTGGTGCTTCGCCCAGTCGTAGGTACCGTCGGGGGCAAGAAAGCACTCCGCCCTCCGCCAGTCGCTGACGATTCCGCTGGCCGCCCCCTGTTCAGAACTTCCGGCTCCCAGGTAAAAGCGCCACAATGACAATCCGATTCCTTTCGGCGAACCGTCCTGCTTCAGGTCCTGGCTGAAAAGCAAATCGGCAATCGCCTCCTTTTTGCTTTCGGGCCAGTTCTTCCCCACAAACTGGCAACGCCAGGCATCCGACGCTCCAAACCCGTCAATTTCCTGATACTCCACCGCGGGATCCACAAATATTTTTTCGCCCCAATCTACCGCGTCTCCGTTGCCGGGATCATCACTCTTTTCGCATGCGGCGAAAGTAAAGAAAAGAGAAAGCACGATTGCATTGATCATCTTATATCGATTCGTTCTGATGTTCTGATTAATAAATTTTTCCGGAGGAAGGGCTCTCCCCTCCTCCGTTTTAATGCAGGAAACCGATCTCCACAGTGCCGGTGTGCCCCCGCGGTTCAATACCCTGGGTTCTGCGTAACGACCCCGTTACTCCGGTCGATCTCACTCTGCGGAATCGGCCACAATTCATGGCGCCCGGGAATGAACATGACTCCTTTATCCTGTCTTTCTTCCGGATGTTTCAATTCCCATTCGTCCGTGCTTTCCTCCATATTATATTTTACAAAAGTTCCGTTGGGCCCCATTAGCACGGCAATCATCGGCTTTTGCGAAACCGGGTCAATCTGGCGGCGCAGATCATAAAGGCGCATACCCTCATTGGCAAGTTCCAGCCTTCGCTCTTTCCAGATGGCATAAAGCAGGTTATTGCTGCTCAAACCTGTTTTCGCGGGAAGATCAACCCGTGCACGCAGCGTGTTGATATCCTGGAGGGCTTCAGCCGGTTTATTCAGATAAAAAGCTGCCTCCGCACGTGTAAGATACATCTCTCCCAGGCGAAAGAAGATATAAGGCAGCGGAACGTGCTGGTCTTCCTTTATCAACTGTCTGCGCATGGCGATGGGCACGTAAAACTTTCTCCAGACGCGGCATGACTTGTTCTGTCCCGGCTCAAACTGATAATCGGGATTATCGGTCTCATCGCCATAGACAGCATCTCCAAGCTTAATGATCGTACTTTTGCGCCTGATCTCGTCACCTTCCGAAATATAGGCCTGTTCCAGATGTGAAGTCGGCACACACCAACCCCACCCGTCCATGCTGTTCTCCGGATCTGCCCAGGTTTGCCCGCGGGCAGCCATAATAACAGCGAAACGGCTTCCAAGGGCATACGACTGATTGCTGT
>JBFXKJ010000159.1:0-9156 GCA_050173895.1 Mangrovibacterium sp.
GAACACGATCAGATCCTTTCAGTTAACCGGACCAATCACCGGACACTGTCACTGAATGATATTAACCTGCTCCTGCAAAGCAAGGAAGACCGGAAAATATCGATGACGGTACTGAGGGAGGGCAAGGAGATCGAAGCAAATTTCAGTTTGCAGAAGATTTTCTGATAAATAGCCGGAATGAAAATTTTTGACGGATGAAAGATACGCTGCTCAGAATGATCCCTTTACCCCTGCTATGTTGTCTGGTAATGACCATGACAGCGCAGCCGAAAAAGGATATTGACCTGACAGTAAAGATATCTGTACATCTCCGGGAGCAGTCGCTGGGCAAGGTGCTCAATGAAATTTCATCCCTCACCGGTATCAGTTTTTCTTATGACCCGTCTCTTCTTAACACCGACAAACTGGTTAGCGTGAACGATGACAGTACAGCAACACGGGTCATTCTGGAGCAAATTTTAGGACCTGATTTCCTCGTCCGTACCCTGGCGGACCAGTGTATTATTACTTTAAAGAATCCGGCCGGTCCGGAAGAGATGAACGTTCCGGCTCCGGTTTCACCTGATATGAAAAAGATCACCGGGAGAATTACCGACCGCGAAACCGGTGATGCGATTCCTTATGCCAGTATCTCCGTGCTTAATGAGCCGTTTGGAACCATCGCCAACAAAGACGGGCAATATGAGCTGAAAATTCCTCAAAAGTACCGGCAAGGGGAAGTCGTTTTTTCGTGTATGGGATTTGAACAAATGATTGTTTGTCCCGATACTCTGCAAGGGGAGACGTTGCAGGTTAAGCTGAGTCCGGTGAGTGTCCGCCTGGGAGAAGTTGTGGTCAGTGCCGCCGATCCGCTGGCTATTCTCGACAGGTTTGAACAAAGGATCCCGCAGAATTATTCCGATGAGATCCGGCTGATGACCTCCTTCTACCGGGAGGTGTTGTTACAGGACAAGACTTACGTAAATGTTTCGGAAGCCGTGATCCAGATACTGAAAGCACCTTACGACCAGGCTTTGAGGGAGGACCGTATCCGTTTCCTGAAAGGGAGGAAAAGTCCCGATGTGCAGCCGTTCAGATGGGTCGATTTTAAAATGCAGGGAGGGCCTTTTTACATGACCAAACTCGATGTGGTCAGGACCATGGACACGTTTCTGGACAAGGAATACCGGCAGTATTATAAATATGAGCTGGATTTTCTGATCGATTATCTGGGACGGCCAACCTATGTCATCCTTTTTGAGCCTGCCGCAAAAATTGACTTCCCCTGTTATGAGGGGAGGCTCTTTGTTGACCGCGAGACCTTTGCCCTGGTCCATGCCGAGTTCAGTCTGAGCAGGGAAGGAATGAAATATGCCCGCCGGTCGCTCATCCGCAAGAAACCGGCCGGGTTCAACGTCCGCCCTCTTGATCTCGACTACCGGGTCAGCTACCGTTATGCCGACGGGCGTTGGTCGTTGAGTACTGCACAGACTTCAGTCCGTTTTCGGGTCCGAAGCCGGAATGACCGGATCAATTCCGTTTTTCACAGCATATCCGATCTTTTGGTCACAAGCCATGAACGCACTGCATTGAGGCAGTTTCCCAGGGAAGAAAGCTTCCATTCCACCGACATCTTTACGGAGATGATCATCGATTACGATAAAGAATTCTGGGGCGACTTCAATATTATCGAGCCGGACGATGATCTGCGGAAGGCTTTGAAGGAAAGTGGCTTTAAAAACAGATTTATTTTAAACACCATCACCAAACCCGATCCTAAAAAACGCTGAATATGGGACTTTTTAAGTTTATTTTCCTGGCAGTCTTATTGCACTTGTGGTATCCCGGACTACATGCCCAGGACGATACCGCTGTCAGGCAGATCCACGACCGTCTGACCCGGTATTTCAGTCATCATATGCAGGCCCGGATCTGCCTCGTCACCGAACGGGAAGTATATAAACCCGGCGAGAATATCCTGTTTGGTGCGATGGCGGAGAGCTTTTGGGCTGGTGGACCGGCGAACGCTCCGGGACTGAAGATCAGTCTCCGGGATGCAGAAGGGGAAGCGTTGGCAACAGAAGAATTCCCGCCCTTTGAAGGCTTCCTTTCAGGATCGCTGCAGGTGCCGCCTCACTTGCAGGGAGGCAGGTATGTGCTGGAAGCACATCTCTCTGACAGCCGGGGGGAAGACGGAACATTCTTGAAACTGATATTTGTTGATCCGATGGACCAGGAAGAGATCGTGTCGACGAGTACAGTGTTTCCGGAACTTCTGATTGCCGGAGAATCTCATGCCATGGAGTTTCTCCTCAGGAATTTGGCCGGCAAGCCTCTCTCCGGCCTTAAGTGTGCTTACGAACTGCGCGACGGGAAAAATCTGCTTTCGTCGGGCAAACTTAAAACAGACAGCCAGGGTAAACTGAAGTTTAATCCGGAAATCCCGGCCGGAGAATATGAAGAACCTTTACAGTTACAGATCTCCGGGGCAAGGGGCCTGATTGCTGCTCGTCCGGTTCATGTGAATACAGAAAAAGTAAGAATAAGTTTTTATGCGGAGGGAGGCCGTTTTGTGGCAGGCCTTCCCGTGAAAATCGGATTCCGCGCTACGACGGCCGACGGGCAGCCACTGGAAGTTGCCGGCGATGTGACCGGCCAGGGTGGTCGTCCGGTGGCACAGGCCAGGACGCTGGTCCCCGGCTATGGGATCTTCCCGCTGATGGTGCAGGAAGGTGAAAAGATCCGGTTTAAAATTATCAGTAAGACCGGAGAAGGGCAAATTTTTGAGCTCCCTGATTTCAGGGCAGGAGACCTTTCGTTATCTGTGCCGCGCATCGATCCTGAGTTTATTCATCTGAACCTGGCCTTTGCCGGCGGACGGGAAGAGGATGTTGAGCTTCTGCTTAGCCGGGGCGACCGGTTATTCTGGGCGTCGGGCGTGAAGATCAACGGCATGGCGCGGCTAAAAATACCCAGGGAGGGTATCCCCGGCGGCCTGTGTTTGCTTTCCGCATTTGACCGGCAGGGTAATTCCCTGGCCGAAAGATTGCTCTATACGGAGCCGGCCGGGATGGTCCGCCTGGAGGTATTGACCGAACCGAAGGAAAACGGGAATCCCCGGCAACTCCTGATCAGAGCAGACCCGGCAATCAAAGCCGATTCGGCAAGACTGACGGTATCTGTCAGCGCTGCCGTGAAAAACACGGAAGCTGACGGGGATGTGAGGTCGTGCCTTTTGTTGAACAGTTTGTTGGAGAACCGGGTACCCGGTGTGGCAGAACTGGGTAAGGAACAGATTTTAAACGAAAATATCCTGAACTACCTGTTAATTTGCAACCGTTTCAAAAACTTTTCATGGCAGTCGGTCCTCGATTTCGAAGCAGGAAGTGCGACGAAGGAAGAGAGCAGGCGTCCGGGGGCCGGTGTGAAAGGTAAACAGGCTGTCAGCACCGATGAAGAACCTGAACAAAGCTTGTCCCGCTACGCGAAACAGTACCTGCAAAGTATGTCATTTGAACAAAAGCCTGAGATTCCTGAAAGTTTTTACAAGGAGAACCAGTCGCTCTATACAAAAGTGAAAAAAGTCCCGGCATCCGTTCAGCAGAAAGACGAGTCGTACCTGAAGTACCTGCGTTCGGGTTCCTCAATTATGGAAGTCATCAAGATGATTAAGCCTTTTCAACTAGTTGACGGTGATAAAATTGTGTTCCCCGGAGGCAACAACTCACTGATGGCCCAGGATGGCGCGATGATCGTACTTGACGGGCAGAAACTCGGAACCAGCGCCTCTTCGCTGAGTACCATTTCTCCGTATGATGTGGAATCGATCAGCATATCGACGAGCCCCGTCGATATCTCCCGCTATACCGGGCTCAATTCAGTTGGGCTGATCGAGATTCGCACCCTGCGGGGGGATTCAGGACAGAAGGCGGTGAAAGGCGGCGGGCAGGCCCCTGCAAATGAAAACCATGGGACAACCTTGTACTGGGCGCCTTCCCTGTATCTGAACAATGAGGGTGAAGTGAGGGTGCAGATCCCCGAAAGTCCGGTCAGAGGGGATATACAGGTTGAGGTGGTCGCCGTCGATAAAAAAGGACGAATAGGGCAAGGCAAAATAATCATCAAAGCCGAATAGAAAAAGGCAGCGAAGCGTGACGGTTCAGCGGTTTTGGATATGGCGGCTTACGACCTGTTGTTCTGCCGGGCGGTTCACTTGTCAGATGATTTTTTCCGTCAGCAAAGCCGCAGAAAAGCCTTCCTTGCGCAGAAGGGAGTCGAGGGCATGGATCGCAGGACGGAGCGCTTCGTCGTCGTGACGCAGCGACTGCAATGCGTTGCCCAGTAAAGCCACAGTGGGTGCAGTGAGATCCCCTTCCCAGGAGGAATCGGCTATTCTGCCTTTTTCAACAGAAAGGCTGAACCGGATCTTTTTCCCCCCGGCAGCAACTTCATTCCTGTACCGGTACCTGGGCGAGTAGCCGTATATCCAGTCCCACCGGCAGTATTTTTCAGTTTTCAGTCTTTCAATGGCCTGCATGTCTTCGTCTGAAAGGTCCGCGATCCGGTGTTCAGGGTAGCTTTGGCAAACCTCCGTGAACAAAAAGCCTGAAAATTCTTCAAGGCTCATTGGCCTTTTCAACTGTTCGGAAATGTTGGTCACTTCGCTCCGGTTCGACTGGATGGCTTTGTCCTCAAAGAGGGAGAGGTCGGCCTTCAGCGCACGCTGCAGACGTACAAGGTGGCTGTTGAAAAGGAGGGTTCCGTGATGCATCACCCGCAGCTTGTGGACGTGGTCGGCGCTTCCCGATATTTTCCGCCCACCGGCGAATATCGCGTTGTGCGGACCTGCCGAGGCATTGATCCCGAGTTTATTGAGCAGGCCCACCATCAGATCGGTGAATTCCCGGTAATTGATCTGGTCAATCCTCTCCACATTTTTGATGAAGGTGAAGTTCAGGTTACCTTCGTCCTGAAAAACGGTACCCCCTCCCGAGAGCCTCCTGGCCACAACCATCTGCTTTTCCTTTACATAGCGATGGTTGATTTCTGCAAGTGCGTTCTGATGTTTCCCGACCACAACGGCGTTCCGGCTTTGCCAGAGCATGAAAATATCAGCGCTGCAGTTCTTCAGCAGGTATTCTTCCGTGGCCAGATTCAGGAAAGGATCGGTCTCTTTTAAACGGATGCAAAGGGTCTTCATCGGAATTGTTATCTTTGTTTTGCCCCGGTTCGGGATCGGGGATGAAGTTAGAAAAATTTAAAGCAGGAACAAATGCGGGTGGTCTTACAGAGAGTGTCGGAAGCCTCGGTTTCCATTGAGGGACGGATCAAGTCTTCGATCGGAAAGGGACTTTTGATCCTGGTAGGGGTGGAAGACGCCGACGGGGATGAAGACATTGACTGGCTGGTGCGAAAGATCAGTCAGCTGCGGGTTTTCAATGATGAAAACGGGGTCATGAACCGGTCGGTCGAAGAAATCGCCGGAGATGTTCTGGTGATCAGTCAGTTTACGCTGATGGCAACGCTGAAAAAAGGAAACCGCCCGTCGTACATTCGGGCTTCAGGCCCTTCCATCGCCGTCCCTTTGTATGAAAAATTCCTGGCAGCGATTTCTCAGAGGCTCGGTAAAGCCGTCGGAAGCGGTGAGTTTGGCGCCGACATGAAAGTCGCGCTGGTGAACGACGGACCGGTGACCATTGTGATCGACAGTAAAAACAGGGACCTTTAAATGAACCGGGAAAGGCGAAATGCGTATAAACTAAAACACCGTAAGGAAAATGGTGATGACAAAGCAGGATATATCGCTGGCACAGGCACAGCAAATGGTGGATGAGTGGATCAGGACTTATGGCGTACGTTATTTCAGCGAACTGACCAATCTGGCTGTGTTGACCGAAGAAGTGGGCGAGCTTGCCCGGATCATGGCCCGCAGGTATGGAGACCAATCGTTTAAAGCGTCAGACGAGGGGCGCGACCTGGGCGATGAAATGGCCGACGTACTCTGGGTCCTGATTTGTCTGGCCAATCAGACCGGAGTTGACCTGAACGAGGCATTTCTCAGGAACATGGAAAAGAAGACCTCCCGCGACCGTGACAGGCATCTTCAAAACGATAAATTAAAATAAAATTGCTATGATGATTCAGGTTCAGTTGGATGAAATTATGATCAAGGCGGGTCTGAACAGGACCCGGGCGATGGAGGAACTTGCATTTTCATGCATTGACCTCACGACATTAAACGCCAGCGATACACGAAGCCACGTTCAGGCTTTCACCGTCAGGGTAAATGATTTTGACAATGATTATCCCTCCCTTCCCAATGTGGCAGCCATTTGTGTGTATCCCAATATGGTTCAGCATGTAAAGGAAGTTCTTACCAGCGATCAGGTCAGGATCGCCGCAGTTGCCGGAGGTTTTCCCTCGTCGATGACCTTTATCGGCATCAAGGTCGAAGAAGCCGTGATGGCTGTCGATGCAGGTGCTGATGAGATCGACATCGTTCTGCCCTTGTGGGCCTTTTTAGAGGGAGACCTGATTACATGCAGGGAAGAAATCGGAACGATCAAAAAAGCCATTGGCGATGCGCACCTGAAGGTGATTCTGGAAACCGGTATCCTGGGCGAACCAGATAAAATTTACAAAGCTTCCATGCTGGCTATGGAATCGGGGGCTGATTTCATAAAGACGTCGACCGGAAAGGTAAGTCCTGCCGCGACACCCGTTGCCGCGCTGGTCATGTGCCAGGCCATCCATGATTTCCATATGAAGACCGGACGTATGGTTGGATTTAAACCGGCAGGGGGAATTGCCACAACCAACGATGCAATTATGTACCTTACCATTGTGAAAGAGGTGCTTGGAGAAAAATGGCTGAAGCCCGGATGGTTCCGTATCGGGGCAAGCCGCCTGGCCAATCATCTTTTAACCGATATCCTCGACGAAGAAGTCAATTATTTCTGACCGGAGAGGGAAACAACGATTCGTTCAGGCGCGTCCCGGAAAATAAAAGCTTTCCGCCTGCGTTCATATAGCTGCTGCACCGGCTGACTGAACGGCCTGTTTGCAGCGGGGGGCGGACTATTTGCCTGACGAAGCTGAATGGCACGATCCGCTTAATAAAAAGGAATGTTAAGATTTATCATCTTCAGGAGCAAAATCTTTCGGAAGTAATTCCTTTTTTATTAAATTGGATGCAATTTAACTGAAACTAATCGGAGCAACCATGAACAATAAAATTAAAGAGCTAACGGAAACCATTTATACAGAAGGTATTACAAAAGCCAGGGAGCAGGCCGGCCAAATACTGACCGAGGCCGAAAAAAAAGCGGAAAAGATCGTGGAGGAGTCGGAACAGAAAGCGAGGTCCATTGTGGCGCAGGCGCAGGAGGAATCGGAAAAAATCGACCAGTCGCTTCGGGCGGAGCTGCAGGCTGTGTCTGAACAGGTTGTGGAGATTACCCGGCAGGAATTGAAGAACATGGTTTCGGCCAAAGCTTCCGAGGCATTGGCAAAGCAATTGACTTCGGACGACGGTTTTCTCCGGGATCTGATGCTCGAGATCGCGCGGGGTCTGCACACCGCAAATGGCAAGGGAAACCACTTCGATTTACTGGTTCCCAAAGGTTCGGAGACCAAAATAGAATCGTTGCTGAAGTCGAAAGCCTCTGAAATCCTGGCTTCCGGAATAAAAATCAAACCTGTTGCAGGGATGAAAGAGGGTTTCAGCGTGGTGAATGAAGGGGAAGGGTTTAAAATTTCTTTTACCCAGGATGACTTTCAGACCTTTTTTACAGCGCTGATGAAGCCAAAAATAAAGGAGTTCCTGTTTAGTCCTGCAGGAAATGAGTAGCTATTACAGCTTTATTGCCGGGTTACCTGATCTGGAGTTTGATCCCGGATCGGACGCAGGCCTGCCTTCTCTTTATCCCGGTGTGTTGCAGGACATGCTTCCCGCAAAGGAACTGGAATGGGTACGCGTACTGTGGCTGCGAAAGTACCACCTGAAGGTGATCGCCTGGCTCAGCGGCGAAAGCAATGGCGAGGACCTGCCGCCGGAGCTGCCTGTCGAAAGTTTCCATTCATCAAACGAAGCTTTTCACACGCTCCCGATCTATCTTCGGCAGCTCGTCTGCTGGAAAGAAAATGACCGCAGTAATCTTCCTGCTTCGCGGGTCGCTCATCGCCTTCAAACACTTTATTTCAGGGAATTACTTAGCTCTGAAAATCATTTTATGCAGAAATGGGGGGAATGGGAACTAAACCGTCTTAATTTTCTGGCAGCGGTGCGCTCGGAAGCACAGGGAAAGGAAAAAAGACATCAGCTTATCGCAGGGAATGGCTACTTCGAACTGCTGCAGGAATTTGCCATCACCCAAAAAATCATTCATACCGAGTTTGCGGCAGCCGCAAAACTCGAGTCGCTCCTGTCCGGTTCCAATCTGCTGGAGCGGGAAAAGGAAATGGACCGGCTGAGTTGGGAAGCCATCGACGAGATAAACCGGTTTGAATACTTTAGTGTTGATGTTCTTTTAGGCTATTTTCAAAAGGTGCTGATCCTGGAGCGATGGAAGGGCATCTTCAGCAGGAAAGAGACGGAGGGGCTTGGTGAAATGGCGGGAAGACTCATTCATCTGTGAAAGCGACGCCGGAGAATCCGGCGGTATGATCAGGAATCCGGAATTTAAAAAACCAGAACATGGAAAAAGACATAAAAATAATCAGCCGGGGAAAAGTGACAGCCATCGTGGGTAATCTGGTCGAGGCAGTCGTAGACGGCCCGCTCATCCAGAACGGTATCTGCTTTTTTCTGCACCATGACAAGGAGATCATGGGAGAGGTCATCAAAACGGAAGGGAACACGGCCTTTGCCCAGGTATTTGAGTCGACCCGGGGCTTTCATACAGGGATGGAAGTGCTTTTCTCGGAGGTGATGCTCGAGGTTCAGCTTGGACCTGGATTGCTCACGCGGAATTTGGATGGCCTGCAGAACGACCTGGATAAGATGGAAGGTGTATTTCTGGAACCCGGGGCGCGGACTTTTCCCCTCGACAGGGGATCGCGCTGGGAATTTAGCCCGCTGGCCAAACCGGGCGACTTTGTGCATGCCGGCGACTGGCTTGGCGAGGTCCCGGAATACCACATCCGCCATAAGATCATGGTCCCCTTAAAGTTCAACTG
>JBFXKJ010000160.1:0-8898 GCA_050173895.1 Mangrovibacterium sp.
TGCTCTCGGTTTTCTCAGACGCACCGGCATCGCGCAGGGAAGCGCTGGGACTTAATAACGATGAATATAACACGCTTACCGACCTCAGTTACAAAAAGCTTCCGGAATATTTCGGCGAGCCTGGAAACAACACGATCGGCCAGCTCAATGCGGCAATTGCCAATGGAAAAGCATTCTGTCGCCGCACCGGCATCAGTTATGAAGATCTGGTCGCCCTGCTCAAAACCAATTTTATCAATCCCGGGATGAGCCTGCTTCCGGCCGTTCAGAAGCTGGAGATCAGCCTGAACGACCTGCATCAATTTTATACGGGAACTATCACCGATGCCCAGCTGGATGCAATGATTGCTGACGATATCAATCCGGATGACTACGGTGGCGACGTGAAACAATGGCTGCGCGATCATGAGCACCTGATCATGGGCATGATCACCCTGACCGATATCGGACCGGAAATCGTAGAATGCAACTTTGCCGAAGTTGAACTCCGTTTTGCACTTCCCGACCCGGCCGCCAATATGCTCAATGCGCTGGCTTATCAGAAATTTCACCGTTTCCTGCGGTTGCTGCGAAAGACCGGATGGAGCATCGGTACCCTGGACAGCATGATGAAGGCGCTGTTGCCGGTTCCGTCCAACGAGATCACCGAAGCCAATATCGATCCGGTATTTGTGCAGCTTCTGGACCGGATGGCCAACTTCAAAAAAATTGCAGGTCTGCTGTCGTGGTCCGAAAAGAAGTATCCTGAACTGCTGCTGATCGTTGATCCTGCCCGGCCTGCAGCACTCAGGCAGGTGCAAGGCGCAAAAATGCTGAAGATAAGCCTTCCCGAGATGGCCGAACTCAGTGCGATCACAGGGATCGATCCGCTTGCCGCCAATCTGGAAAACGATGAGCCATCGCTGATGAAGCTGACCGGCACCGTTGGGCAACTCAAAGCAGCCTCGCTTAAAATCGCCGACCTGGGCTACCTGCTGCATTCTGTCGATCTTTCCGGGAAGCTAAGCCCTTCGGAAGAATCACTGCTGAAGGATATTCGCATCCTGCGGGAAACGCTGAACGCCATTGAAAAGGAAAACAGTTCCGTGCCGGGGCAGGCCGATTATCATTTTGCCAGAAGCAAAATGCTCCTGGTTTATGATACCACAACGACCGATCGCTTTTTTGAACTCGTGACGAACTCCAAAACATTTTCGGCTCCGTTTAACACAACCGAAGAAGGTTTACCGGCCAAACTTCTGGCAGTGCAAGCTGCACCGGTCTTCGATCCGTTTAAAATGACCCTTACTTTTACCGGCATCCTGACAGCTTCAGCAAGAACGGCACTTGAAAATGCCGCCGACAGCCTGGTATTGGCCGATATGGAGGCGATTACCCTTCAGGCCGAACTGAACACTTTCATTGCCGATTTTAAGACAGCCATCGCCCTGTTATTCACTCAGGGCAATGATGAGCTCGACGCTTTTGCCCTTCAGTTTCCCGAACTGAAAGTGATTTACGATGCCGTAGTTGCAGAACTGACTCCTGAAGCGCAGACCGGCAAGCTGATCGACCTGATCCTGCCCGGTCTAAAGTCCAGGCTGAAAGCAGCCGGGCTGCAACAGGCCCTGGCCGGCATACTCAAAACCGAGCCGGACACCGTATTTACCCTGACCGGCAATCAGACGATCGTGCGGTCGGAAACAGATGCTGCCCGGCCGGTTATATATGATTTCACCGAGCTGGAACAAAAGCTGGTCCTTGATCAAAACCAAACCTGGGATTTTTATCTGGATGTTCCGGCAACCGACGACTATCTGATCTACCTGTCGGCTCCGCAAAACACAGTTGTTTCGTTAAAAATTGATCTCCTGGATGTCATTCCGGGTGTCGTGGTTGATGCGGACCAGGAAGTGAAGAACGGTGTACCGGTATCATTGAAGGCAGGCGTTCTTCACCGGTCACAGCTCACCGTTTCAGCATTGCCGGCCGGAGCTGGTGTCACCCTTTCGTGGCGGACCAAAGGAATCGAAAAGCAAGCCGTTCCGCCTTCGGCGATGACCGGGGTAAATCAGGTTGCCGCAGCCCGGAGCTCGCTGATCAGGCTGCTAAAGGCAGCTCTGTTACAGGGCCTGTTTAAGTTCACACCTGCCGAACTGGCATACTTCGCTGCGGAAAACACGGAGACCAGCGGCTTTCTGAACGAGCTGGATACCGACGGGTCAATCAGTCAGGCAGATCTGACCGCCCTTTGGTCAAAACTTGAACTGCTGATCAGCTTTAACCTCATTAAAAAGGAAAATGAACCCGAGGAGAACAGCTGGTTACAGGTTTTGAAGGATCCATCTGCAAAAAATCAGCAGGGCAAATTTCTGCTGGAGTCTTTCAACAACTGGCAAGAAGCGGATTTGACAGCCCTTCTTGGCCATTTCGGATACATCCGGGCCGATCTTTCCAGTCTGAGTGTGCTGAAAAAAATGGTACAGGCCATGCATTCGGTAAACGAAATCCTGTATCCACTGTCCGATGTGCTGAGCTGGATTACCAACGATCCGTCGTTTGCGCTGGTGGATACGATCAAGGCTACGGTTAAGGCCAAAGTGACCGAAGCCTTCTGGCTCGAAAGCATGCAGACCGTGAATGATCCGGTGCGCAACCTGCTCCGCGATGCGCTGGTTGCCTATGTGCTGCAATACAAAAGACCTTCACCCGAGATTGTCAATGCAGACAAGTTGTACGAGTATTTCCTCATTGATGTGGAGATGGATGCCTGCATGAAAACTTCGCGGATCCGCCAGGCATTGTCGACCATTCAGCTTTTCATTCAGCGCTGCCTGATGAACCTGGAACCGCAGGTAGATCCAGCCTCGATCCGGGCCGACCAGTGGGTCTGGATGAAACGGTACCGGGTGTGGGAGGCCAACCGGAAGGTTTTCCTTTATCCTGAAAACTGGCTGGAGCCTGAATTACGGGATGACAAATCTTCGCTTTTCAGGGAACTGGAAGGCGAATTGCTGCAGTCGGAAATCACCGACGAGTCGGCCGAACTGGCATTCCTCAATTACCTCAAAAAGCTGGACGACATTGCCAAACTGGATATCGTCGGCATGTACCTGGAGGAAAATGAAAAGAAAAACCAGGACGATGATATCCTGCATGTGATTGGCCGCACCAACGGGAGTACGCGGCAGTACTATTACCGCCGGTACGAGTACGGGTACTGGACTCCCTGGGAAAAGATAAGCCTGAACGTGGAGGGCGATCATCTTTACCCGGTGGTATGGCGGAAAAGATTGTTCCTGTTTTGGCTGACGCTCTTTGAAAAACCTGCCGATGGCAACAGGAGCCTGACGCCTCAGGCGATTGCCGATCAAAACTGGGGACAGCATGCCAAAAAGCAAGTGGAAGTGAGTCTGTGCTGGGGTGAATATTACAAGGGGAAATGGACCTCGCCCAAATCGACTGAACTAAGAAGGCCGATGATCATTACCAATGTGCCGTCGTTCGAACGCAACAAGCTCCTTGTTTACGGGAAGAAAGAGCGGGTTGAAAACCCTGCCGGAAAATTCAGGGAACGGCTTGTGTTTAATTTGCGTTACCGGGGAACCGGAGAGCAGCGTGATGCGGTGATCACGTTTACCTCAAAAAACGCAGCTCCATATCTGGAATACAAAAACGATACGGAGATTTTCAATGCGCTCAAAGTCGGTCTGGATATCCTCTTCTTTAATCCCTATTACGGATCAGGAACGGATACGCGGTTGGACAGCACCCAACTGGAAATGCCGGGAAAAATATTTAAAGTCAATGTAAAGCAGCCGGTCGGTGCAGCGAAAGACGAGATCACGGAGACGGTTTTGACCAAAAAGGACAAACTGACCCCGGGCTTTAGCATTTTGCCGTTACGTCATATCATCGAAAACCAGTATGAAGCACCCGTGTCGTATGCCGATGAGCACAGCACCTTCTTTGTCAGCGCCGACGAATCGACCTTCATTCCGATCAGGCGTTTTGAGCACTACTACCCGCTTTATGAAACGCCCGTCAAATATTTGGATATCCCGGTTCTGGTTGAAAAGCCGATACCCGGTTGGCCCCCGGAGGAAGTCTTCGACATGGGTGAAGATGTGATCCTCACCAATCCGTGGGAATGGAATCAGGAATCGATCAGGACCAACGTGAACTTCAACAAGATGTTACCGACTACCGATACGTTTGCCTATGGGGAAGCCTTGTTTGACACAGCCGGTAAAAACATGAACAGCATTCAGATTTAAATCATTAACAGAAAAGACATGGCCAAGCAAACAAATTTTCATGCACAGGCACTAGACTATCAGGTTCAGTCAAAAACGCATGCCGAATGGGTGATAAAAAAAAGGGCCCGCAGAGATATTAAATATAAATTCTCGACGCATTATCATCCGTACACCGACGAGCTGATTGAGACGCTCAACCGCGACGGGTTGCCGGCGCTGCTGGACGCGAAGTATCACGAAGATCTGGCACAAAACCTGACGAACTGGTATGTTCCGGGCACCTTCGCCACGCTTCCCTTTCCAAAGGAAGAAATCGATGTAAGCGACGATGGTCCTTACGCGATCTACAACTGGGAATTGTTTTTCCATGCACCGCTGATCGTTGCCGTCCACCTCAGTAAGAACCAGCGGTTTGCAGAAGCACAAAAATGGTTTCACTTTATTTTCGACCCTACCAGCAATGATAAGTCTGTTCCGTCACCTCAACGTTTCTGGCGGTTTCTGCGGTTCAGGAAGGAAACCAAAGCTGAGTTCATCCAGGAACTGCTGACGGAGTTGGCAAAAGGAGAAGACAGTGAACTGAAGAAACGGATGGAGAAAAGCATTCAGGCTTGGCGGGACAAGCCTTTCCGGCCGCATGTGATTGCACGTACCCGCTATCTGGCCTATCAGCTGAATGTGCTGATGAAATACATGGACAACCTGTTTGCCTGGGGAGATCAGCTTTTCAGGCAGGACACCATCGAGAGCCTGAATGAGGCCACGCAGGTCTATGTACTGGCGGCCAACATTCTGGGTCCAAAGCCGATGAAGATTCCGGCGAGGGGGAAAAGAGCCTCCAGGACTTACAAGCAACTGAAGGAATCGGGTATCGATGCCTTTGGAAATGCGCTGATCGAGATTGAGAATGACTTTCCATTCAACACCCATCCGACCACTACCGCTGCCGTGAAAGAAGGAGGTATGGCTGCGGCGCTGGGTATTGGCCGGAGCCTGTATTTCTGCATTCCGCAAAACGACAAATTGCTGGAGTACTGGGATACCGTGGCCGACCGTTTGTTTAAGATCAGGCATTGCATGAACATCGAAGGCGTTGTCCGGCAGCTCCCGCTGTTTGATCCGCCCATCGATCCGGGAATGTTGGTAAAAGCGGTGGCGGCAGGCCTCGACATCGGAAGCATCGTAAACAACATCAATCAGCCGCTGTCGACCGTACGCGGTCCGCTGTTGCTTCAGAAAGCGATGGAAATCTGTTCGGAAGTGAAAGCTTTGGGCTCCGCACTGCTTGCTGCCCTGGAGAAGAAAGACGCCGAGCAGCTGATCCTTTTGAGGCAGCAGCATGAATCGGGCATTCTGAAGCTGGTACAGGATATCCGGTTCCTGCAGTGGAAAGAAACGGAAGCCGCCACCGAATCGCTTTTACGCGGCCGTGCGGTCGCCTTTGAGCGGTACCGCCATTACAAACGGATACTGGGCGGCAAGGAAGCTGACCTGGACAAGCTCAAGGCCATCGAACCAGCCCGCAGGGAGCTGACCGAAGAAACCTTCGACGGACTTTATTCCGAAATGATCGGCGAATATGCCGGAGAGCTGGCCAGGGAAGATTACCGCAAAGAGACTTCGGTGGGTGGTATCATGGAATTCGCCGGAAATGTTGTGACCGGCATTTTTGGTGGAGAATTGGGCAAGACCTTACCCTTGAATAAAAACGAAGATGCTGAGCTGAATGTTTTTCTTCCGAGTTATGATACCTTCAGCACGTTGTCGACCATTTTGAAACTGGTTTCACCGATTGTTGGGTTAATTCCGCAGTTCAATGCGCACGGGACGCCGCTGGGCGTTGGGGCCGCAGCGGGCTTTGGCGGGGTTCAGCTTAAAAACGCCGCTGACGGAGGAGCCGAGGTCGCTCAAAAAATTGCCGCAGCATTTGCCTCGAGCGCAGAACGGGCATCGAAGATGGCCGGATATTACCGGAGGGCCGAAGATTACGTTTTCCAGGCCAACTCAGCCACAGCCGAACTGATGCAGTACGGCAGGCAGATCATCGGCTCGCTGATCCGTGAACAGATCGTCAAAAAAGAATATGAGAATCATCTCCGGCTGATGGAGCAATCGGAAGAAGTGAACACCTTCCTTCAGGACAAGTTCACCAGTGCCGAGCTGTATAACTGGATGCAGGGGGAAATCTCCAAAATCTATTTTTCCTGCTATCAGTTTGCGTACGACATCGCCAAGAAAAGTGAACTGACAATGAAGCACGAGTTGATGCGTCAGGAATTCGATAAGCTTGACCTGATCCGGTATGGTTACTGGGACAGCGCCCGAAAGGGTTTGCTGGCCGGAGAAACGCTTTACCTGGACCTGAGGCGACTTGAAATGGCTTATCATGAAAACAATAAGCGGGAATTTGAACTCTCGAAGCACGTCTCGGTTCACCGGCTCGATCCGATGGCGCTGCTGAAATTAAAAGCAACCGGTTCGTGCGAGATCGACATTCCTGAATGGTTGTTTGATCTGGACAGTCCGGGTCAGTACATGCGGCGCATTAAATCGGTAGCCGTTTCCATTCCCTGCATTACCGGTCCGTTTACCGGCATTCATGCCAGGCTGTCGCTGCTGCAGAGCAGCATCCGGACCTCCTCGCTGAAAGGAGATGACTACAAACGGGCAGGGTCGGAAGACAACCGGTTCCGTGATTTCAACGGCGCGATCCAGTCGATTGTGACCAGCACGGCTCAAAACGACAGCGGACTGTTCGAAACCAACATGCGTGACGAACGGTACCTTCCTTTTGAAGGAGCAGGTGCGGTGAGTAAGTGGAAAATTGAACTGCCTGCCGACATTCCCCAGTTTGATTTTGAAACGATCTCAGATGTTGTGTTGCACATCCGGTATACCTGCCGGGAAGCCGGTCACCTGAAAGAGGCAGCGGCCAGCAGCGTTTTGGAAGAAGTGCTCCAGTCGCCCGCGGGCGGATTGCTGCAGCTCTTTAGCGTCAACCATGATTTTCCAAACGAATGGAACCTGTTTCAGACGGCTGCAGGCGATGCGCAGCGAAAGCTGACGCTGAAGGTCGACAAAAACAGTTTTCCCTACTGGACCCGGCCGATCGGTATGGAAGACACCCTCACTGCCAGCTTCTGCAGTATTGACTGGAAAAAGAAGCGGCTGGCCATTGCCACTGAAAACCTTGACTTTGACGGAGACGCGGCCACGGGATGGAGCCTGACCATAGACAACACCAAGGCCGCCCTGTTTTCTTTCCTGAATAAGGTGCGAAATGAAAACAGAAAAGCTTATGTGGCCATCTCGTACCTGGCCAAAACCTAGTATTTTTAAACGACAAAGGCCGGGATTTCCGGCCTTTGCTGCTGTAATCAGGGATGAATGCCGGGTGTAGAAATTTGACGTCATTCCTGTAGAATTATATCCCGCAATCGCCGGGAGATCCGGGCGGACTTTATCAAAGCGGCGCGCAAAGACAAGGCCGCACGACAGGGAAAAGCACAAAGGTTCGTGTTTTGCACACTAAATACAAAACCTTATAAAAGCGCACAATGAAGGACAAAGCATTTGAGATTATCCGCTATGGAACACTGATTATCCTTTGCACCTATTTTCTCTTTCTCGGCTTGTATAAAGCAAGCCCTTTCCTGATCCCGCTGTCGATCGCTGTTCTGCTGTCGATGGTGATGGTGCCCGTTGACAATAAGCTCCGGAGTTTTGGCATCCCGCGAGGGTGGGCTGTACTTCTTTCAGATCTGATGATCCTGGTGTTTTGCTCGGCCGTTGTATTTGTGGTGGGCATGCAGGTGAACCAGATCGCCGGGGACTGGCCAAAATATGAAGAAAAGCTGAAGCCACAGATCGAACAAACGATACTGAAGCTATCGGAAAAAACGGGAATGAGCGAGGAAGAGATCAAAAAGAAAATAATGCAGGCACAGGAAAACGGAACCAAAAAAGCCAGCGGCATTGGCAGTTATCTTCAAAAGCTCAGCTCATTCCTCGGAAATTTCCTGCTGGTTTTTGTCTACATCTTCTTTTTTATGTATTACCGGGATAAATTCAAAAAGTCCGTATTACGTTTCGTCCCTCCTGAAAACAGAGGTACGACCAAAAAGATTCTTGACGAAGCCGGCAAGGTCAGTCAGCAGTATCTCTTTGGCCGTTTTATCCTGATCCTGGTACTGATGGTTCTGTACAGTGCCGGACTGGCCATCCTGGGAATTAAACAAGCCATTCTGATCTCGTTCATTGCGGCCCTGTTAAGCCTGATCCCTTATGTGGGAAATCTAATCGGCTATGGGATCGCATTACTGATGGGGACGCTGACATCTTCAGGCGGAATGGGTACGATCATCGGGGTTTCGGCAGTTTTCGGCCTTGCACAGTTTGTCGAAAGCTATATTCTTGAGCCGTTTATTGTTGGACAGAAAGTGAATCTTGACCCCACCCTCACCATTGTGGGCGTTGTGCTGATGGGAATGGTCTGGGGACTTGCGGGGATGGTCGTTGCTATTCCGCTGCTGGGTATTGTGAAGGTAATCTCCGACCATGTCCCGGCGTTGCATCCGGTTGGGTACACCCTTGGTACAGAAGGCACTGAGGCGGACTGGACAAAAAAGATCGGAGAATGGATGAAGCGAAGAAAAAAACC
>JBFXKJ010000161.1:0-8812 GCA_050173895.1 Mangrovibacterium sp.
ATAAAGCTTGTCTCGATGCGGCGGCAGGCGAACAGGTGTTCATGGACGTTCCGATGATCAACAGCGGTGCGGTGGCGCTTATGCAAAAATACGGAACGCACAGTGGCTTTGAATGCGGCCGGATGTATTACGGGAAAGTTCCGCTGATGGCAGTGGATAAAATCTTCGGGATTACCAGCCTGGAACTTGGCTGAAGATCTGAAAAACGCCGGAGGGCGGTTCTCAGATCTCAAATTGCACGCTCATCCATAAAGATCTTCCATAACCGTCAACTCCGGAACCATGGATGCGATAGGCTTTGTTGAAAAGGTTTTGAAAGCCCGCGTTCAGGGCGATTTTTTCAAGCGAATATCCCAGTTTAATATTAAAGACCTGCCAGCCGGGTGTGCCTCCGTCCGGAATACGGTGATCGTCGATGTCACCGTTTGAGAGCCGGTCTTGTTTGGCTGCAAAGAGAAATTCCGTTTCACCAAAGAATCTGGAATTGACATATTGCAGCGCCAGTTTGCCGTTAAGGGGAGGGATTCGCCGCATCGGCTCGCCGTCGTCCGTATTTTCGCCATACGTCCAGCAGAAGTTATTCAGCAGCGATAAGCAGGAATTCAGTTTAAGCACGGATTCAAATTCGATACCGTGAAGCATGGAGCGGGCTATGTTCTTCTTTTGATATACGCGTTGCCCGTCGAGGTATTCGCTTCCGTTGTAAGTGGCCTCGACCCGCTCAATCTGGTCATTGATCTGTGTCCGAAATGCCGTAAACGAAACGGAACCTTTTTCGGACGACCGTTTATAACCCGCTTCGAAGGTAAGTGCCTTTTCGGGCGAGAGTCCCGCCGAAGGAATTTCGATCCCGTAGTCAAACAATCCGAATGTGCTGATATCGTTTATGTTTGGAGCGCGGAAAGCTGAATGGAGCGAGAGGATCAGTTGTTCTTTTTTTGAGCTGAAGTACTGCAGTGCAACATTTCCGACCAGCGACGAAGGTTTCAGGTTCACTTCCCCGAATTCCTCATCAACCGACCGGATCCGGAAAGCATTGAAACGTGCGCCGGCCGTGAGCCGGAGCTTATTCCGTGACACGGTGTGCTGACTGAAAACGGCCAGGTTGGTCATGGTTGATCCGTCGGGGTATAGGCCGCGCATGGAAACCTCTTCGCCCGTCGGGGCGTTTGTTTCTTTCTTCTCCGAGTCCACCCGGTCAGCATAAAATTCCATGCCGCTCACCGCTTCCCAGTTTTCACCGGGTTCCGAATGGATCTCAGCCGAAACGCCCCAGGTTTTTACCTCGTCGCGTTCCCGCTGAAGGACGGAGGAATTCTCCTTTTGAATTTTCCGGACTTCGTCCGAATACTGATTCGAAACGGTCAGGTTTACCTTCCGGAACACGGGGTTGTCGTGGAAATGCTCCAGCTTCAGGTAGGTTAAACGGTGGACCTGCGGATCATAGGAATAGGTGTGGTAACCCCGTTGTGCAACCTGGTCGTAGCGAGGAACATCGTTTTGGATGAGGTATTGATAAGCCGAAGTCAGTTGCCAGTTTCCCGCCAGCCTTAGCCTGGCTTTCAGGTTAACGCCCGTTTCGTCATAGGCGGAAGGACGCTCGTATCCGAGGGAGCCGCCGGCAAAGAGGTCGCCGAAATTTTTGCGGTTTACGTTTCCCGAGAAGGCAAAATCCTGCGACTGAAAGCTTAGTTCGCCGGAGGCCGACTTTTCCATGTCGCGGTTCATGTATTTGAGCTGTCCCCGGCCTCCCAGATGGGGTTTCCCCGGAAGATACGCAGGCGAAGCGGTCAGCACGTTGATCACCCCGCCCATGGCATCGCTGCCATACAGCACAGACCCCTTGCCCCGGACCACCTCCACATGGTCGACCGAAAAAACATCGATGGTATTGAAGTACTGGTTGGGGCCATACCGGAATGTGGCATTGTTGAGCCGGATCCCGTCGATCAAAAGCAGCGTCTGATTGCCGGTGAGCCCTCTCACGATCGGTGAACCGCCTCCGTGATTTGTTTTTTGCATCCACACGCCGGTGGTGCCGGTCAAGGCATCGGCCAACGAGCGGGGAGCATTGTTTTTCAGTTCCTGTCTGCTTAAAACAGAAACCGCGTCGGGTGTTTCAAAAGAAGCAAACTCTTTTCGCGATGCCGTTACAACAATCTTGTTCAGGACCAGGCTGTCTGTGAATTGAGCAGTTGCCTGCCCCATTGAAAATGCAGCCATCAAAAAGCTTACCAGCCGTTTCCCCATCCTTTACTTCGTTTTTTCCCTGTTTTCCAATCGGTATTCGTCCTTTTCCTTGCTTTCCCGGATCATGTCTTCCTTGTTGTCCATGACGGGCGATTCTTCCAGTGCCTTCCAGTCGAAATTTTCGTCGAAGGGGTCGAGCGCTTTTTGGGGGTCGAAGAAACGCGGATCGGCGGCTAATGCCGGATAAGGCTTAAAGTCGGGAGTTTCGGTGAAGAAATCGGCCAGGTCGGTCGCTCCTGCATCATACTGGTTGAGATAGGGCAAGCCGAGGATATTCCAGAAGGTTTTGAAGATGCTTCCGAAACTGTAATGCCCGTGGCTGACGTAGTTTCGCTTCACCCAGGGAGAGGCCAGCATCAGAATGCTGCGATGGGCATCGACATGGTCCACACCGTTCTGGGCATCGTCTTCTGTGATCACGATCAGCATATTTTTCCAGTAGGGCGTGCGCGACAGGAACTCGACGATGCGTCCCACGGCCAGGTCATTGTCGGCCATGTAACTTTCGCGGAAAGGATACCCGGCTTCGGGCCGTTCGCCGGCGCCATGGTCGTTCGGAATGATCACGGTTAAAAGCGCCGGCATGGTATCGGTGCCGTTCATCCACTTCTGCTGAAATTCCTTTTGAAACTGGTCGATGCGAAACTGATCGGGAATGGCCGTGTTGTAGGTAGGATATAATTTTGACGTGCGATCCCAGATGGGCTGGGGGAGCGGAAAGTTGATATATTGCCTGACCCCTTCATGTTTATACTGCGCTTCATAAATGGCCGGTTCAAACATGATGCTGAAGCCGAAATTATAAAAGTCAATTTCGTTCCGTTCGAGATGGTCCCACATCGATCCCGCTTCGTTATAGTCTTCCGGGTAAATGGCTCCGGCGGCGCCGTTCATGGCATATACGCCGGGCGCTTTCGAATTGAACACGAACTTCCGGTTTCCGCCGTAGCTGGCGGCCGTACAGGTTTCAGTCCACTCGTTCGGGTAGGTATTGACCAGCCAGCGGTGGCCATCGGCCGAGACGTCCGAATCGACATAGAAGTTGTCGGAAACGGCAAACTCGCGGGCGAGTTTGAGGTGGTTGACCATCACATCGGCATGTTGGACCGAGTCGGTCCCCTTACTGTTTTTGAAGCTTACCCCGCTGCCGTAGCGGGCCAGTGCGGGATCACCTTTCGCGTTTCCGAGCTGACCAAAAACTTCGTCGTATGTCCGGTTTTCTTTCGAGATAAAAACGATGTGCCGGATGGGGCTTTCCTTTTCTCCCGGGTACAACGGCACGGGATTATTCTTCCGCCAGGCAAATTTTTCGGAACCGGCCTTTTCAAAATGGAAATTATTCGAAACAACCTGCCGGGTGTATGCGTCAAGTTCCTGGTCTGACGGAATATCGAGCACCTGAACAGTGCCTTTCATAAGCGAACCGATATAGCTTCCTTCCTGCCGCCGCTCGAAGGCTGCACCTCCGTTCGGGCCGCTTCCAAAGCCCTTTGCATTGGCCACAATCAGTTTCCTGCCGTCGTTGCTGACCTTTAGTTTTGCCGGAAACCAGCCGGTAGGGATATAACCGATCGTGCGCAGCTTTTTGACATCGACAACCGCTACGGCGTTTATGCCCGAACAGGCCACATACAGCCGCTGATTGTCGGGCGAAAGCGCAAGACCAAAGGGAATGGCGCCCCGGAACTGCTTCATCCGTTCATCGGGCTTCATATAAATGGTGTGCACAACGGTGTCTTTTTCGATCGAGATCACCGAGACATTGTCGTTTGTTCCGTTACTCACAAAAACATAATCGCCGGTTGCCACCAGTGAATTGGGACTGGCCCCGCCAACGGCAGGAATGCCTTCGATCAGGGCGCCGACCAGATGCCCTGTTTTTGTTTTTGCAATGACTTCGGGCTTTTCAGGATTCGCCAGACTGATGGTGAATACCGAAAACGCTTCGGGCGCATTCATTTCGCCGAGGCCTGGAACCGACATGCTGTCGTTTTGAATTCCTTTAACCATCTCCTCGCTGCCGTATGCAAATGCCGGGTATTTATAGGCTTTTTCAGTGACGTTTTCCTCTGTGATCCCTCCAAATTTGCTGTACTGGAACATACCCACGTTGGCTACATAGATTTTCTGTCCGTCGGGCGAAAGGCAAATGCCAAAAGGATACCTGCCCACCGGGACGCTGTGTTCCAGCTTTCCCGTTTCGGTATTGACGATGACCATCCGGAAGCCGATCTGGTCGACAGCATAAAGCTTTTTTCCGTCTTTTGAAAGCACCAGGTCGCCGATATAGCCATGCGAGTAATCGGCCTGGTCCGAAACAAACGAGCAATCGAAGGATCCCTTCTTTTCGCCGGTCTGAAGGTCAAACAAGAAGATCTTGTTCTCCTGTCCTCCGGCCACGTAAACCGTCTTATTGTCGTTCGAAACGGCAAGTCCCATAAACACCGATGCCAGTACGCCGCGGTCGGTTGCCGGTCCGGGAGGAATTTGCTGCACTTCCGAATTTTCTGTCAAGATATTCCTCACAATGGTGATTGACAGCGGGCTCGTTCCCGAATTTGCTGTCACTGCGGTATTTCCGTCGGGACTCAGGGTAAGCCCAAAAGGATGAGGGGCAACGACAATGCTCTTTCCGGCAGGTTTGACGATCCTCCCGTTGGGGATCACTGTTTCATCATTTTTGTCGATTGTTACAAACCGGTCGCCGGCAGGCGCGGAAGCTATCCAAAGATCTGCTTTGCGGTCCGACTTGCAGCCGGCCATTGCCAGCACAAATGCCAGGGGAAAGAGTAAGTTCTTCATTGTCTTCATGAGCTGAGGTTTAGAAAATTGTCCGGAACTATTCTGACCAAAAATACGTCATAAAAACAAGCCCGGCAAGCGTTTGTTTGAACGGCAATCGTTCATATGATTAATCTTTGATTAAATCAGAATGAAAACCGGCAGATCCCGGGGGGCACGGCGAATACATCGGGGAGATCACTACACTGAAGCCCGGATCAAAGGAAAGCGATTTTTTAATCGTTCCAATGATTGAGAATTTCCTGAGGGATCAGGAGTAAAGCCACTCAACAGGGGTGCAGTTACTGCTGAAAGGCGATCGGGGTTGAAGTCTAAAACCGTTCCTTCCGCCTCGATTAGTTCAGCCTTTTTCTCGCGGAGTTTTCAATTAAGCTGACCTGGCTGTCGGGGTTGTCGAGGACAATGACATCGCCGGTATCGTCCATCACTTCGTCAATCAGTCCGAATTCGCGGGCTTCATGGGCGTTCATGAATTTATCGCGCAGGAAAAACGCTTCGATCTCTTTCCAGCTATGGCCGGTTTGCTTACCCATAAGATGAAAGATCTGAGTCTGCAGCCGCTCCTGCTCACGGGTGGCAATGCGCACATCTTCGGTGTATCCCTGTGTTCCTCCGCCCGTGGGATGCATGTGAATGGTGGAGTGGGGAAGGGCAAAGCGTTTGCCTTTATCGCCTGAGCTGAGCAGAAAAGTCCCCATGCTTCCGGTGAATCCGACTGAATAGGTTGAAACGGGAGCCGACATCATCTTCATGGTATCATAAATCGCGAGTCCGGCATAAACGCTTCCGCCCGGACTGTGAATATAGAGGTCAACGCCCCGGCCGCTGTCCACGCTGTTGAGGTAGAGCAACTGGGCGACCACCACGTTGGCGACCGCATCGTTGATCGGCCCTCCCAGAAAAATGATGCGTTCCTTCAGCAACCTGCTGTAAATATCATAGGCGCGTTCGCCCTCACCGGCATTGTCGATGACCATCGGTATGAGATTTCCCTGGATCATATGTCATCCTGTTTGAAAAGTTGATAAACCTGCTGTTGATAAACTGCTTTCTCCGGATTGCTGAAAATTTGCCGGTGGATGGCTTCAAGTTCTTCCCTCAGCTTTTTGCGGTGATACATCCCGACCAGGGCATATGCTGTTTTCTGCGCACGCACATCCATCCGCAGCCCGGGATGAACCAGCAACTGTGCTTCAAACATAAATTTCTCCGCAGGGCTCATTTCTCCCTGCAGGAACTTCTCAATTTGCCGGTTGTTATTGGATGAAGTCGTCATATTGCAGCGCTTTTTGTTTAATGGTATTCCTGACTTTTTCGAGGCACTTGTATTTTTGAGCGCTGAACGCATGTTCGCCGGTGTAGCCGAGCATACCGGTGAGTTCTTTTACCGGGCGCCGCCGGTAATAAAACGCCCGGAGCAGATCCATGCATTTCTTGCCGGCGCTTTCCAGGATGCGGAGCAACCGCTTTTCTTCGACTGTGGGGCTGTCTTCGCCGGAGACAGGAATTCCCCGTTCAAATTCATTCATTGAGATTTCCATCCGGTTTCGCTGATGTTTCCTTGCCCAAAGATGTTTGGCGATACCCAGCACGTAGGCTTCTTCAGAAGTCCGGATACGGTCGCTGTCATGCACCCGCATTTCATAGTATACCACCAGCGCGTCGTGAAAAAGATCTTTGGCATCTTCAAACCTTCCTCCCATCCGGCTCACGAAGGCAGCTACACGGGGAAAGGTCCGCTCATAAAAATCACGGACCTGCGTCTCCCGCTTTACCGTTATTTCTTCTTCAATTATTGTTTCTGTCATTTCCATATCCATGCACTTTACAAGTTAGTGCAGATTTTATTCAAAATATCACCGTGAAAAACGATTTTTTTTCGACGCTGCTTTTAAGGAAGCTTGTTTTTCGTTTCAACGTGCCGGCGCAGGCTTAACGGCAGATAAGTGCCGTGAAGTTGACTCAGTGTGGCGGCGGATCCTGTCCTGAGAAAGGTAACGGGTCATTCATATACGCGGAAAACCTGTCCGCTCATATTTCCTTCGACCGACTCTACATAGGCATGGACGATTTTTTCCATCGGCACCGGCTTAATTTCAGGGAAAAACCGGCTGAACTCTTCCATCGAATCGGTAACCGGTCCTGGGCTTACAACATTGATTCGTTGACCTTTAGGAAGTTCAAGACTGGCTGTGGCCACAAAGCTGTGCAGGGCCGCGTTTATGATCGCCCTGCCGGTTGCTCCCCTGGCATGGCGGTCTGCAAATATGCTCGAGGTTAAAGTAAAACTCCCGCCTTCCTTCAGGTAACGTTGGCCTGTCAGCACCAGGTTGATCTGTCCGAAAAGCTTTCCCTTCATATTATCCAGTAAGTCTTCCTCCGTCAGTCTGGCGAAATTGTCTGGTGCCCCCGCGGCAGTTGTGCTGATGCACGCGTCGAGCGGTCCAATGGTCTCATAAAGATGCTTAATGGAACGGGGAAATGTGAGATCAACCTGGTGCTTGGCGCTCGAACGGGAAGCGATAATTACTTCATGCCGCGGAGCTAAAGCCTCTGCAACATTTTCACCGATAGTGCCACTTCCTCCAATAATTAATATTCTCATCCTTTTGTTTAAATATGAATACAGACATTCTGGATAACTGATATTTAAACAATATGAACGAGGTTTGGTTTTTTATTTTTTACGCCACCGTTTTTTTGATTGTTCCTCGCTGTCTTTGATCATTCCTGGATAACCTTGCTGTAAATTCTGTATCTTCATTATATTTGAGGAATAATTTTTGGCGGAATGAACCTTGAGCAGGAACTGTTAGATTCGATATACAAAGGCAATAAAACCGTCTTTGAGATACTCTTCAAGACTTATTACAACCGCTTATGTGCTTTTGCTGTTAATTTTGTTTCCCGGAATGACCTTGCTGAAGATATTGTGGCGGATGTCTTTCTAAAACTATGGGAAAAAAAGGAGTCCGTAAATATAACTGATTCAATATCTTCTTACCTGTTTCGGGCAGTTAAAAATTCCTGCATCAATTATCTAAATCGGGAAAAAAGCAGGAGCCACACTATTTCTGAAAATGAGATCAGTCTTCTCAACTTAAAATTGGAATATCTTATCTCCGAGAGATATCCGTTGACTGATCTGATTGGAAAAGAGCTGGAAGAAAGGATCAAAACAGAGATTGAAAAGTTGCCGGGACAATGTCGTGAAATCTTTTACCTTAGCCGTTTCGAGGATTTTTCACATAAAGAGATTGCAGAAAAGTTGGGTATATCTGAAAACACAGTTAAGGTACAGATATACAGGGCATTGTCGAAACTCCGTCAAGGGCTGAAAGATTATCTTGCGATATTTATTCTGTAATTTTTTCAGATCTTTGTAATACCTGAAGCGGATTTTTGTGTCCTATGATTACAAAGCGATCAAATGGCACAAAAAGAATCAATATCAAAGGAGATTAAAATAAACATAATCAATTATTTGTGTGGGAGATGGGATGAGTGTGATTCCAATCTTTTGAATGCCTGGCTGGAAGAGAGTTGTGAAAACAGGCATCTTTTTGGTCAACTCGTTCATCTTTGGGCGGCAGATCAGATTATCAGGCATGAAAAAAATTTTGACCAAAACAAAGCATGGACCAGATTGGAGGCAGGGCTAGACAGAAAAACTCCCGTCAGAAGCAGGTTTAATCGTTTCGGTCAGGTATTTCGTTACGCTGCGATATTGATTTTGGCCGTACTTGCAGGCGGTATCGGA
>JBFXKJ010000162.1:0-8798 GCA_050173895.1 Mangrovibacterium sp.
TATATAAATACTTCCGGGAAGCTCCTCCCCAAGCGTATGAATAAAATAAACCGTGTCGGTATTGACCGGTCCGCCAATCGATATGTCTGACCTGAATTCAGGAAAGTCATTCATAATTTCATTCAGAGGAAAATCAATTTTCTTATTCAGAATAAATCCCACGGCCCCCTTGTCATTGTGTGAAACCAGCAAAACAACCGAACGGTTAAAATAGCTTCCCGGCAGGAAAGGTTCGGCAATCAGCACCCGTCCACGCCTGGGAGCAACGTGATTGGTCTCTATTTTAAATATATCAATATTCAGGTTCATCTGTTTTACTTTTGCTGCAACTGTGAAACAATCATCCGGCACTTATCACTCTTTGCCAGCCAAAAGTGGCTTCAGGTCAATTCTGTTTCAATATAATAAAAATTGATAATTTATCAAACAGGTGGGTTTCAAAAAAGCACAGTTCTAAATTTGCGGCGTACACAAACTTCTGACTGCCAAACGCGGCCCCTTAGTCCTCTTCTACAATGACAAAGACTTCTTCGTTACTTCGTTTCATCAGAAATTGCTCCCGGGCAAACTTCTCGAGGTTTTTTTGACTGGTGCGGAGTTCACGAATTTTCCGTTGATCCGAGAGGATCTTGTTTTTCAGGTATTCCTGCTGCTGAATCAGCTGATCCAGTTTTTCCTGATCACGAAAGTGCTGAACCAGGTTGTAGTCGTCGAAAAAACTGATCCACAGGATAAAAAATGCAGCTGCGAAAAGCATTTCTTTCCTGACACTGGCAAAAAACAAGCGAATCAGTTTTTTCATGTGTGAATAATTTGTTTTTTAATTGCCACATGGAATAGCCATGACGTAGTGTTTATACTCACTTTCAGTTGGTGTTGCAATATCATGGCTATTTCATCCGAATATAATTTTTTCAGAATCTCTTCCAATGGATCCACACAATCCAAAACAAAAATAAGCGATCCGTTTAAATAAAAAAAGAGATGCATTGAATCATCTCTTTTTATTTTTTATTCATTGTCCGGTAAAAAATTCGGATAAAGATAATTGACTGGCAGGACGAAGTTTTCTTTCACGGTTCTGACCGATGTCCATCTCAGCATGTTAAAAACAGAGCCTGCTTTATCGTTGGTTCCCGATCCCCTGGCTCCCCCAAACGGCTGTTGCCCGACCACGGCGCCGGTAGGCTTGTCATTGATATAGAAATTACCGGCCGCATTTTCAAGCCTTTTGGCAATGCGTTCGATCCGGAACCGGTCCTGAGAAAAGACAGCCCCGGTAAGTGCGTAAATCGATGTTTGATCGAGAATATCAAGAGTTTCGTCCAGCTTGTTGTCCGGATAAACATAGATAGTGAGCACGGGACCGAATAATTCCTCGACCATGGTCACGTAATCCGGCCTTTTTGCCAGGATAATAGTCGGCTCAATAAAATATCCTACCGATTTATCATAACCACCGCCAAAAACAACCGCTGCGTCCTGATCCTTTTTTGCTCCCTCAATGAATCCGGCAAGTTTATCGAATGAAGCTTCATCAATCACGGCATTTATGAAGTTGGTGAAATCTTCGGGAGGGCCCATTTTCACTGTCGCCAGATCGCGTTCCAGGCACTGGCGCAACGAAGGCCAGAGACTCTCCGGAATATATGCCCGGGAGGCGGCGGAACATTTCTGTCCCTGGTACTCAAAGGCACCCCGGATAATTGCTGTAGAGAGCACCTGCGGACGGGCGGTGGGATCTGCAAAGATAAAATCCTTACCACCGGTTTCTCCCACAATTCTGGGGTACGATTTATACCGGTGAATGTTTTCTCCTATTTTCTTCCAGATGCCTTGAAAAACAGCCGTTGAGCCGGTAAAATGAATACCCGCAAAATCCCGGTTGGAGAGAACCACCTCCGATACCACCGGGCCGGGCGCAAACACCATGTTAATTACGCCGCCCGGGAGTCCTGCTTCCTCCAGAATTTCCATAATAACGGCAGCCGAATAGACCGCGGTTTTCGAGGGCTTCCACACCACCACGTTTCCCATCATGGCAGGAGCTGAGGGCAAATTTCCGGCAATCGAGGTAAAGTTAAAAGGTGTGAGCGCAAAAATGAATCCTTCCAGCGGCCGGAATTCGTTGTAATTCCATTGTCCGGGAGCCGAATCAGGCTGCATCCGGTAAATGTCGGTCATACATTTGACGCCAAACCGAAAAAAATCGGCGAGCTCGCATGCTGAGTCAATTTCGGCCTGAAAGGCATTTTTCGACTGCCCGAGCATTGAGGCGGCGTTAATCTTATCGCGGTAAGGACCTGAAAGCAGGTCGGCAGCCTTCAGGAAGATGGCGGCGCGATGCTGCCATGCCATTCCGGCCCATGCCGCGCGGGCGTGGAGTGCCGCATCGATAGCCATCTGCACATGCGACGCATTTCCCTGATAAAAATATCCCAGCGTATGCCGAATCTCATGAGGAGGGGCAAAACGGATCTTCTCTCCGGTCGTGATCTTCTCTCCGCCAATGATCATTGGCAGTTCAACCTCTCTCGCGCGCAACTCCTCCAGTTTCGCTTTCAATGACACTCGCTCTGCAGATCCCGGTGCATAGCTCCGCACCAGCTCATTCTTCACTGTGGGTACATTAAAAATTCCTTTGGGCATAATCTTAATCTCTTATTGATAAAACACTTGAACAGACAAAAACGCAGGTCCCGTTCAATGCAAAAGTAGGGATTCACAAACTCCTATACCCTAATAAAAATCAGCTTTCAAAAAAGCATATATGCCACCTTAAAAAAACTTCATCCCGCATCAAAAATTGTTATATTTAATGCGTTTTTAAACGCAGCGGATCATTCATGCTTAAATTTTCATCCAGTTTAATATCCAAATTCACCCGGATGGATCCGGGCAATGGAAAGCTCAACCTGACTGGTTTGTACATTGTCATGTCCGGGGGACTGGTATTAAGCATTCTTGATTTCACGCTGGGCATCTCCGATCTTTCCGAACAGGCCTGCATCCCGGGCGATATTTCGCTGATCATCATTTTTCTGACAGGGATCATCTGCCTGCGCAACGCTCATCCCTCATGTACGATCAGGATGAGTTACCTGGCTCCTTTCCCGATCTATTTTTTCCTGATCTCGGAAAGCTACGCCATCCTGCCACCCCACACCACTGTCGTTTTTACGTTATGGTGCCTGATTGCAGTATTCCTGTTCATTCTCTTTTTCAGTTCCGGCTGGAAAAAGATCTCGGCGTTTTATCTCATTGCCCTGATTACCCTGGCTTATCACCTGCACGTTGCCGGCAGGCTGGGCGATGCCGCTGCCCTTTTATGGCCCGGTGAAGAATTTCTTTTCAGTCCCTTTTTAATCCTGAGCGTATGCTGGGTGATCGCGGTCTTGTTTTCCTGGAAGTTTGAACATTCACTTTTTGAGTTAAGGAAGCAGGTATCCGACACAGAAACAGTTGCATCCAATGCGTTCCGCCGGTTCCCGCAGGCACTGATGGTGCTGGATGTGAAGCGGGACGACACCGGGCATCCCACTGGTCTGGTATCGGTCAGGGTGAACCGGGCATTCGAGGTCCTTTTCAAGGTCGGTGCCCGGGAGTTCCGGATGGCAGATGCGGAGATTGTCTTTCCGAAAATATTCGGAGATGCGTTCGACTGGAACGATTTTTTCCTCTTCTCAGAAAAACAAACCGCCGGCTTATACCTGGAGCGGCAGGAAAAGTGGGTCGAACTGTACCTGCTTTCCCGGGAAAAGAACCGGATCATCTGCATCTTGTACGATGTGACGGAGAAAGAACAACATATCCTGAAATTAGGGGAAAGCAGCAAGCGGTATCAGGTTCTTTTGGAAGCCATTCCTGATCTTTTCTTCATTATCGATAAAGATGGGATTTACATGGATTTTGTGGTGAAGGAAACGGAGCTTCTCCAGATGAAACCCAGGGACATTATCGGCCATTCTATCTTCGAAGTCGGCTTTTCAGAGAATATGTCAAGAAAAATATACCAGTGCATTCAGGATGCCATTGAAAAGGATACCATCGAAACGATTGAATACGCACTGAATGTGGAGAAGGGCACCGCCATGTTTGAAATGAGAATTGCCCGTCTTGACGACCATTCCGTGATCTCTCTCGCCCGTGATATTACAAGACGCAAGATCACGGAGATGAAGTTGGAAGAAGCTAAACAGAAAGCAGAGGAAGCAGATGAATTGAAATCGGCATTTCTGGCCAATATCTCCCATGAAATAAGGACGCCGATGAATGCCATCATCGGATTCTCCAAAATGATCGGCTCTTCCGATTTTGACGCAGAAGAGAAAGAACGTTTCGTGGAAATTATTGTCAGCAACGGGAAACTACTCATGGAAATGGTAAATAACATGATCAGCATTTCAAAAATTGAAAGCAATCAGGTCGCTGTCAGTAAAGACCTTTGTAAGATCAATGACCTGATGGTCGATCTTTACCGGGAATACAGCATGGAAATGATCAATAAACCCGTCCGTCTAAAACTCCTGACCGAAAATTCCAATCCGAAGTTTTCCCTGATAACCGACCGGTTTTTGCTAAGCGAAATTCTAAGGAAGTTGATCGACAATGCAATTAAATTCACTCATCAGGGAGAGATTGAATTCGGTTACCGGATGGAGAACAACGCCGGCATCCGCTTCTTCGTCCGCGACACCGGGATAGGTATCGCCCCCTTGAATATTGAGCGTATCTTTGAACGTTTCCTTCAGGTGGACCATACCACCACCCGAAAATACGAAGGGACCGGGCTCGGATTAGCCATTGCCCGCCATTACACCAGCTTGCTGGGGGGACAAATCGACGTTAAATCAGAGCTAAATAAAGGATCCGAGTTCTCGTTCCTGATTCCTGCAGAAGAGGAGTCGCCTGCTTTAAAGATTGTTCGCTGACCTGCAAACAGAATTAACAAAAAAATAACCCTGGAAAGCAGGGACAACGCGAACGTTCCCTGTCTACGGAAGAATAGTTCCACACTCAGATCGTTCATCTGACAAAGATTAGAACCAAATTGCCGAACGCCTGTTTTCTATAGTGAAACAACTTCCTTAATCACGGTTTGTGAATCTGTATAATCGTTTCAGATTGTGAATTAAAGATTGTGAAAAGTTTCTAATAATATGTATTTTTGCCTGCCTAGAAATAATAACACAACAAGGGATTACAATGTCAAAGCATTTTAAATTCAAACGAGGATTGGATATTCGGTTGAAAGGGGCTGCCGAAGCTGTTCTGAAGGATGCTCCGGCACCCGGGACCGTGGCTCTCAAGCCAACAGATTTTTTTGGCTTAATTCCCAAATTAGCCGCCAAGGCAGACATGCCGGTAAAGGCTGGAGATGCGCTGTTTTTCGATAAATATCATCCGGAAATCTTATTTACTTCGCCTGTCAGCGGGAAGGTTAAAGCGATCAACCGGGGAGAAAGACGCAAAATACTGGAGATAGTGATTGAGCCGGATGGAAAGAATGAGTCGAAGGCATTTCGGGTGGCAGACCCGTTGACGTTATCGCGTACGGAGATCCGGGAACAGTTGTTGCAAAGCGGGCTTTGGCCTTTCATCCGGCAAAGGCCCTATGGGATCCTGGCCAACCCGGAAACGACTCCCAAACACATTTTTGTTTCCGGCTTTGATTCATCTCCCCTCGCCCCTGATTATGAATTCATTTTCAAAAATGATCAGGCCGAACTGCAGACCGGGATCAACGCATTGAGCAAACTCACAGACGGTTCTGTATACCTCGGAATCTCCCCTAAACAAAGCAACGGCATTTTTGCATCCCTGAAAAATGTAATCCTCAATACCTTCGAGGGACCCCACCCTTCCGGAAATGTCGGAGTCCAAATCCATCATGTTTCACCCCTTTTCAAAGGGGATCTCATCTGGACTGTCAGTCCTCAGGGCCTTGTCTACATCGGAAGGCTTTTCAGGGAAGGAAAGCTGGATTTTTCCAGGCTGATTGCACTGACTGGTTCTGAAGTCAAAGCTCCCCGCTATTACCGGACTGTTACCGGCACGGAGCTGACCGGCATTTTAAATAACAACACAAAAAAAGAACAGCAGGAGCGATACATCAGCGGAAATGTCCTCACCGGAACAAAAGTGGAAACCGATGATTACCTCGGATTCTTTGACCAGACAGTGACCGTAATCCCCGAAGGCGATGACTACGAACTGCTGGGATGGGCGCTGCCCGGAAAGGATAAATTCTCCGGCAGCAAAACCTTCCTCTCGGCCCTGTTCCCGGGAAAAGAATATGTATTGAGCGCTAACATGCACGGGGGTGAAAGAGCCTTTGTCCTGACAGGCCAATATGAGCAGTTCCTGCCAATGGACCTGCTTCCGGTTTACCTGTTGAAGGCGGTCCTGACCAACGACATTGACCGGATGGAACAGCTCGGGATTTATGAAGTGATCGAAGAGGATCTGGCTCTTTGTGAATTTGCCGACACATCCAAAATAAAGGTTCAGGAAATCCTGCGCGAGGGGATCAACATCATGGTAAAAGAAGTGGGATAATCAATACACCGCATTAAAAAGAATTCAATGAAAGCGATAAAAAACTTTTTTGAAAAAACGAAACCATATGTAGAGAAAGGGGCTAAGTACCACTGGCTGCATTCCTCACACGATGCCTTCTTTACATTTCTTTTCGTTCCAAAAACAACTTCAAAATCGGGAACACATATTCACGATTATATCGATATGAAAAGGACCATGAGCATAGTGGTCCTGTCTTTGATCCCGGCTCTGCTGGTTGGCATGTACAATGTGGGTTACCAGCATTTCGGAGCGATGGGGCAGCTCGACACGGCCGGCTTTATGGACCTGTTTCTCTTCGGATTACTGAAAGTACTGCCGATTGTCATTGTGACTTATGTAGTGGGATTGGGTATTGAATTTATTTTTGCACAATACCGGGGGCACGAGGTGAATGAAGGTTTCCTGGTTACCGGGATGCTCATTCCTTTGGTGATGCCTGTCACTACGCCGCTCTGGATGATTGCCGTTTCAACTGCTTTTTCCGTGATCTTCTGCAAAGAAGTTTTCGGAGGCACAGGAATGAATGTTTGGAACCCGGCGCTGGTAGCCCGGGCGTTCCTGTTTTTTGCCTACCCTGCACAAATTTCCGGCGATCAGGTCTGGATCTTTTCGGAAGGCATAGAAAAGATGGCAGACGGTTTTACCGGAGCAACCCCGATGGCAAAAGCAGTCATGGGCGACACGAACATTGATCTGTGGCACGCATTTATCGGACTGATCCCCGGCTCTATCGGCGAAACCTCGAAACTGGCTATTCTGATCGGCGCTGTGATCCTGATCATTACCGGGATCGGAAGCTGGAGGATCATGTTATCAACCATCGCCGGCGCTTTGTTTATGGGAGTGATATTAAACCTGTTTGCAGGTGACAACCCCTATATGGCACTTCCTTTCTGGCAACACCTCTTTATCGGAGGTCTGATGTTCGGTGCTGTCTTTATGGCGACCGACCCGGTGTCGGCTGCCCAGACAACGAAGGGAAAGTGGATTTATGGATTCCTGATCGGCTTGCTGGCGATCCTGATCCGGGTCATTAACCCGGCTTATCCGGAAGGCGTGATGATGGCCATTCTGCTGATGAATACATTTGCCCCGCTGATCGATTACAATGTGGTTCAGGGAAATATTAAGCGCCGTCTGAAACGGGCGGGTGTGAAGGCATAAATTTAAAGATCGTGAAAAGATGGACAGAAACAGTAATATCTACACATTCATGTACGCTTCAGTGATGGTGATCCTGGTTGCCGCATTGCTTTCATTTGCTGCAATCAGTCTGAAGCCGGACCAGGATAAGAATATCAATATTGAGACAAAGCAGAATATCCTTGCCTCCGTGAATATCGAAGCGAATGCAGAAAATGCAGATAAAATATACAGTGAACGGATCGTTAACACCTATGTTGTCAACTCGAAAGGCGAAAAAGCAGAAGGTGAAGCTTTTACCGTTAACATGAAAAAAGAGCATGCCAAGCCTGTCGACCAGCGCCTGTTGCCGGTCTTCGAATGCCAGATAGACGGCAGCACCAAGTACATCCTGCCACTTTACGGTGCAGGTCTCTGGGGACCGATCTGGGGCTATGTCGCCCTGGACAGCGATATGAACACTATTTACGGGGCCAACTTTGCCCATCAGGGAGAAACACCTGGGCTGGGAGCGGAAATAGCAGGTAAACCTTTTCAGTCCCAGTTCAAAGGGAAAAAGATCTTTGACGAGAACGGGGCACTGACATCGGTGATTGTGGCAAAATCGAACGAATCGGCTCCCGCAGAGCACAAGGTAGACGCTATTTCGGGAGGTACCATTACCTCGAAAGGACTGCAGAATATGCTCCGGAATGACTTTGAAGCCTACCAGGCATTTTTCAAACAGAAAAAAACAGAACAGCAATGAGTGATAGAGAAGCTTTATTTTCAAAGAAAAACGTGAGCCTGCTCACCGGACCGCTGAACACCAACAATCCAATTACCGTTCAGGTGCTGGGTATTTGTTCCGCCCTGGCAGTAACAGCTCAGTTGAAACCTGCCATTGTCATGGCCATTTCGGTTACACTGGTCGTTGCTTTCGCAAACGTGATCATCTCTTTTCTGCGCAATACAATCCCTAACCGGATCCGCATTATCGTTCAACTGGTGGTGATCGCCGGGCTTGTTATCCTGGTCGATCAGGTGCTGAAAGCCTACGTTTATGATGTGAGCAAACAGCTGTCCGTTTTCGT
>JBFXKJ010000163.1:0-8784 GCA_050173895.1 Mangrovibacterium sp.
GGAATTTCCCCGTTTGAATTCGGATACTGTACAATGGCGCCGATCACCCGTTCGTCGAAATCAAAACCGGATGCATCGGTAACGATCAGCTCAATGCCCAGCGGCAAAGCACGGGTTTTGAGTACGTCGAGCGTCTGCGGCCAGACGAAACGGTCAACCAGCACCACATTGGCCCCTGCCTGTTCCTTTTTCCTGGAACGGGCATGAAACATCATGATCATCGCCTCTGCAGCCGCCGTCGCCTCATCAAGCAGGGACGCATTTGCCAGGTCCATCGCCGTCAGCTCCGTCACCATCGTCTGATAGTTCAGCAGCGCTTCCAGCCGTCCCTGAGAAATCTCAGCCTGATAGGGCGTATAGGAAGTATACCATACCGGGTTCTCCAGCACATTACGAAGGATCACAGCAGGGGTAATCGTATCATAATACCCCATCCCGATATAGGTATTGAAGACTTTGTTCTTCTTTGCCAGAGCCAGTATTTTCCTGTAATACTGCCGCTCGGTCAATCCGTCCTCAAGTTGAAGAGGCTTTTCCAGTCTGATGCCGGCGGGAACGGTCTGATCAATCAGTTCGTTCAGCGACGACACGCCGATCCGGCTCAGCATCTCTTTCAGCTCATGTTCTCTTGGCCCGATGTGCCGGGTCACAAATTTATCACTTGCCATGTCTGTATTGTTAGATTCTTATCTCTTTAAATTCAATCCTGCAGAAAGGGGTTCTCCGCCTTTTCGGTGCCAATGGTGGTCTCCGGCCCGTGTCCGCAATAGACCAGCGTTTCGTCGGGCAAAATAAGTAACTTCTTTTGAATATTTTCCATAAGCTGCTCATAACTTCCTCCGGGCAGATCGGTCCGCCCCACACTCCCCTGGAAAAGTACGTCACCGGCCAGAATAAATTTTTCCCGCCGGGTGTAGAATACCAGGCTGCCTGGCGCATGCCCCGGCACATGAATGGCTTCAAGCGATGAATTCCCGAAAGTGACCTGCTCTCCTTCCGTGATCCATCCCTCCGGTTCTTCAAGCGGTTCCATGGGCACTCCAAAAACATCTCCCTGCCCCACGGCGTGTTCGATCAAAAATGCATCATCCCGGTGTGCATAAAAGGGAATGCCATATTTTTCGCGGCAAAAAGTAATCCCAAGGATATGATCAAAATGACAGTGCGTATTCACCAGCTTCTCCGGTCTCAAGCCATGGTCGCTGATAAACCGCGTCAATTCTTCCTTCTCATAGCTGAAATAACAGCCTGCATCAACAATCAGGCAACTGCCCGTTTCGTCATATAAAAGATAGGTATTTTCCTGGAGGGGATTAAACGTGAATTTCTTTACTGTTATCATTGCTTTTATTTTTCTGTTCCCTTTAACATGGGGACAAAGACAAATGTTCCATGGGTTTCCTTCCTGTAATCGTCTTCTCCGTTCCGGATCAGCACATTCATCACCTGCTTTTCGGTGGGCCCGAGAGGAATCACCATGCGCCCTCCGATCCGTAGCTGCTGCAAAAGCTCTTCAGGAACGGCAGGGGCCCCTGCCGTCACGATAATTTTATCGAAAGGACCATAGGTAGGCAATCCCTTGTAACCGTCGCCATAGAAGAATTTCGGGAAATAACCCAATTGCGGAAGAAGCTGCTGTACTTTCAGGTAAAGTTCTTTTTGCCGTTCAATCGTAAATACGCTGGCTCCCATCTCCAGAAGAACAGCCGCCTGATAACCGGAGCCGGTGCCGATCTCCAGAATCTTGTCGTTTGGCTCCACCTGAAGAAGCACGGTTTGGAAAGCGACCGTATAAGGTTGAGATATGGTTTGCCCGGCCCCGATCGGGAATGCCTGATCCTTGTATGCGAACTGGATAAAACTGCTGTCCATGAACAAATGCCTTGGAACCCTGGCGATCGCATCCAGCACCCGTTGGTCCCTGATCCCTTTGATCCGGAGACCATCGACCAATCTCTTTCTCATCCCCTGGTGTCTTAAACTATCGACAGAATCCATTTTCTCCTGTTTTTTCTGTAAATTTAATTTAAAAAGCACTCTGATGTATGGTTTTGAAACGACATTATCAACACCGGCCGTTGAAAAGTTCTGTCTTCCTTCAGCTTTGCGAATTACATTTTATTCCTAATTTGCATCCATGATCAGGACAGGAATACTCACGGACACAGATACCGGTTCGAAACCAGGGAAGGCCTTATCCCTTCTGAAGGAGATGATCTTCCCCTTTGTCATTCCATTCGGGGACAAGGTCGGCTGCTTAAGTGCTGAGGCAGAAAGTGCGATCCAATCGTCCGACGCCATTTACGTGGACATGACGGCCTTTACTGCTGACCAGATCAGGACGGCTTTCCGCAGCAGCACTCACGTTTTTTTCAGGAGAATGCCCAGGCTAACGCTGAATGAGACACACGAACTGATCAGCCTCCAAAATGAAGCTTGTTGTGTGACGCAGCTTTTTCTTCCGCACCTTTTTCTTCCGGAACATTTGAGTTTGTTAAAACATCTGCAGCGCCCCCTTCTGATAAACGTCCGGTTGAAGGCCCTCCCTGCAGGCAAGCTGGAACAACAACTACTGAAAATATTTTTATTTCTGACCGTTCTTGATAAAAGCACTCTCAAAAAGCTGGATGTGAATACATTGGAAGGTGAAGACCAGTCATATATGCTAGACATCCGCCTGTCTTACTCATCAGGCTCTGTCGCCCGCCTGATCCTCTCCACCCATTTTAGTGAAGACCAGTCTGTTCTGGAGCTTTTCCGGATCAGCAAGCCCATTATATCGTTACCTGTCAGGGATCTTGATGAGATACAGCTCATAAATTCCGAACAAATCGCGCTCCGGGAATTTATAAAAGGGATCAAAGGACAAGCTGCCGTTTTAGTGTCACTGAACGAGATTTATCAGGCCGGCCTCATGATGCGCGACGTCAACGAAAAGCTTAGAATGAGGGGAAGTTTTCTTTTATAGATGGTCAGATGACTCCCATTTCAATATAGAAGATGATTTGTTCGATCATCCGGTCTTCGGTGACGGGATCGTATTCAGCTTTCAGGTTATTTCCGAAGATTCTCGCTACGCCCTGCCAGAAAAATGCCGTAAGTCCTCCCTTTAGATCCCTGATCAGCTCATAAGAAGTCCGCTTTGTTTCGCGGTCTATCAGCTTGATCAGGATGCGGCCTTCAGAAAGGGAAAGTTTCTTAAGCTGGGGCCCGTATTCGTCAAACAGGCGTTTCTCCACTTCCTTTACATATTTCCTTCGCTCTTTGGGATCATCGGTCGCCTGATAGAAAGCGTCATACTCCTGCAGCAAGGCAGCGGCTCTTTGAGCAAAGGGATATACCTTTTTCACCTTTCGCGCCAGACGCCAGTATTGATGGACGTCGTGACGGGAATTAAATTTCCGGGGAGAAACCAGTACCTCCCTGATATACAGATGAAGTAACGTATCCCCTTGCTCGGTGATGATGCTCCCTGCCTGTCCGCCTTTGGTTTCCTGAGACAAACTCCTCAACGGGATCAGAAAAAAAATTCCCGTCATAATCAGGAATGCCCCCCCTGCGATCCTATTTCGAAACTTCAGGCACATAGCTGTTTTTCGCTGCACATTTTATTAATTATCTTTGCAAAGATACAGAAAGAGGGAAATCCATGAACGAAAAAATGAACGTAAATCTCACTTCCGAATTTGGCGAACTGGAAGCGGTGATCGTCCACACCCCCGGGCTGGAAGTGGAAGAGATGACCCCGGAGACGGCAAAAAGGGCTTTATACAGCGACATTCTTAACCTCTCGGTGGCAAGGGAAGAATACGCACAACTGAAAGGAGTCCTGGCAATGAAAAGCAAATGCCTGGAGGTCACTGATCTGCTGGCAGACATTCTGGAAAATGCCAATATCCGCAGTATTCTTCTTGCCGATATCCTTGCGCTGGAAAATGCGGCGGAGCTCTTACAGGACCTTGTCGCACCAGATGCCCGTGAACTTGCCAGGCAATTGATTCAGGGCGTTCCCATTAAACGCAACAACCTCACCCGTTATCTGAGCCAGGAACGTTTCAGCCTCTGGCCGCTGCACAACTTTTTCTTTACCAGGGACTCATCGATGGCCTGCGGCGAGGAGGTCATTATCGGGAAGATGGCCAATCCGGTTCGCGCACGCGAGGCATTGATCATGGAGGCGATTTTCGCGTATCATCCGCTTCTTCAGAGCGCAACAATCAATTTCAGGAAACCGGACCATTCGTCGGCAGACCCAATGACCATCGAAGGAGGTGACTTCCTGATGGCCAGGGAAGATGTCCTGATAATCGGGACCGGCATCCGTACATCCACTCAGGGTATCGATTTCATTCTGGAAAAAGTAAAATCCGGCAGAGGAAAGATCAAACACGTTCTTGTGCAGGAGCTTCCCGCAAGCCCCGAATCGTTTATCCATCTCGATATGGTCTTTACACTCCTCGACCGGGACGCCTGTATGGTCTATGAACCCCTGATCCTCCGGACCAGCAGGTACCATACCATCCACATCCGGCTCGAAAACGGGGAGGTGAGCGGAATACGGGAGGAAGAAAATCTGCTCAGTGCCCTGGGAAAGCTTGGCATGGACCTGAAACCATTGTATTGCGGAGGAAGGAAGGATCTCTGGATCCAGGAAAGAGAACAATGGCACAGCGGAGCTAATTTCTTCGCCGTCGCCCCCGGTCAGGTCATTGGCTATGAACGCAATGTCCACACGATTGAAGAACTGTACCAAAACGGATTTGAGGTGATCCGTGCGAGCGATCTTCTGAACGGAACGGCTGAAATTCCCGGCGGAAAAAAATGCGTGATCACCATTGCCGGCTCAGAACTTGCCCGCGGCGGAGGCGGTGCCCGGTGCATGACCATGCCTTTCAAACGAAAAAACATACAATGGTAAGCCGGAATGAGAAAATTAAGAACTTACGAACTGAACAGACTTCGGCCTGATCAGTATAAGGAGACAGAAAAGCTTTCGCTGGTTGTGGTGCTCGACAATGTCAGAAGCGGCAATAACGTGGGCTCCGTTTTCCGGACCTGCGATGCCCTGCTCGTCCGGTCTTTGTACCTTTGCGGCATCACAGCCACCCCTCCCTCAAAAGATATCCACAAAACGGCACTGAACGCCGAAGAAACCGTAAACTGGCGCTATTTCAGCCAGACTGAAGAGGCGGTTTCGGAACTGAAAGCCGAAGGGTTTACGGTCCTGGCCGTTGAACAGGCCGACAAAAGCATCATGCTACCCGATTACGCTCCCGGAACAGGGAAAAAGCTTGCCCTCATCTTTGGCCACGAGGTGAAAGGTGTTCAGCAAAAGGTCATCGACCTCTGCGACGGAGCGATCGAGATCCCTCAGTACGGCACCAAACATTCCTTTAATGTTTCGGTGAGTGCGGGAATCGTTCTCTGGGACCTTTTCAAAAAAATAAAGTATTTGCCTGACGATAACCTGCCGGTATCATAAAACAAACAAAGGGGCTTTCGGGCCCCTTTGTTATTATTGTATTTTCTCTCTTTGTTATTTAACAATTTCCTTAAATCTCGAATCACCGAAATATTTGGCGAATTCAAGGTCGGTGGCAATTTTTGATTTCAGCTCGGGTTTCATTCTGACGGCCTTTTCGAGGCTTTCGAACATCAGGTTTTCCTTTGCAGTGCGGGCACCGACAATGGCCTTGAAGTATTCTTTCATATAGCAACCGTCCCAGGTGCAGTTTTCGAGCGATTTCAGGGCACCGTTATTGTCGCCCACGAGGATTTTGGCCAATCCGGCATTGGGTGAATCGGAATTACCAAGAAGCTGTACGGCTTTGTCGTACTGTCCTTTTTTGATCGCGACAATGCCCAGGTTGTAGTTGACTTCTTCGCCGGCGCCTGAAGCAGCACCAAATAAGGTTTCAGCTTCATCTGTATTTCCTTCTGCAAGCGCAACAACACCCAGATTGTTTTTGATGATCGGCTCGGTGTTATTCAGGCTTTCAGCTTTTTCGAACAACGGTTTGGCATCACCAAACTTACCTTGCTGTGAAAGCACCATACCGGCATTGTTGTAACCTCTCCAGTCGTCAGGATAAACCTTCTGGAACGAATTGTAGATCTTCAGCTTCTTGTTCATATCGTCAGTCAGCTTCGCAGCATACAACAGTTCTGCCGGGTTCAGCGATGCAGGATCAGACTCAGCCAGCGCAGCAATTTCCTCGTCTGTTTTACCGATCAGTTCCACACTGGTTGTGATCTTTGCACGACGCAGTTTAGGAAGAATATCTTCTGCAACCACAGTGAAAGCCTGCGACAGATTTTTAATTTCACGCTCCCGGACCTCAGGATCTGAATACATCGAGAGGACGCGCAGGATCAGTTCTTTATCCTGAATATTCGATTCTTCCATCATTTCCTTGAAGCCTTCCCAGTCTTCCGGAGTGAATTTGGTGTTCAACTGAGCCTCAACCGCTTCCTTCTTCAATTCTTTCTCCATATAGCCTGAAGAAGTACCGCCACGTTTTTCAGACAGTCTGGTGTTCAGGTCAAGCGCACCGTCAGGGGAAGCATAAGCAGAAACTTCAATTCCCTTTAATTCTTTCCGCTCAGCTTCGAACGCATCCTTGGTGTACTGTTTCAGTTTTTGAATATCTTCAGCGCTCAGTTCAGTCTTCCGAATTTCTGCGCTGTTGATCAGGTAATGAATATCGGCGGTGAAATGATCAGGCACGATCCGCTGGAATTCGTCAATGTACGGATCGTAAATGCCCGTCGTATTTTTCTCACGCACCACACCGAGAATCGGTTTCGGGAAGTTAATCACCAGAGTAGGCGTTGCAAGAACACCGTCAGCAACTTTGATCGGATCAAAATCCAGGCTTTTTGCACCTTTCGAAGCGGTCATCCGGATCTCCAGATCGGAAAGACGCATTCCTTCGTTGTAGGCGACCGCATCCTTGTAAGTAAAGTTACCGCCATTGGTATAACTGATCACTTTATTGTTGTCTCCGACTTTCTCTCCTTGAACGGTGACAGGCTGGTAAGCCGTTTCGCCTTTTTCATATTTCAGGACTGGTGTGGCCACCAGAGTGACTTTCTTGTTGAAATATTTGGCAGGAAATTGCCCGTCAATAGCAACGTCAACTTTTCCGCCATGAGTCTCCAGTATTTCAGGAGTAACCTGAAAATTGATCTGATCTGCATTCTTCTTCATTTTTTTCAGACCAGCACAGCCTGCCAGGAGCAAAGCTGCGAAAACAATGATCGCCAGTGGTTTTAAGTTAATTTTTTTCATTTTGAACAGCATTAATATTGAGTTTGTAATTTAAAGCGTTACTATCTACAAAAATAGCAATGTTTTAACGATTAAAAAGAAAACTTATTGTTTTTTGATCCGGGGAATCCGGTTTATTCCGGGCTTGTACTGATTCCGGAAAATTAAAGACCTTATCAACTCGTAATCGCTGTTATTTTCAACGAAATCAAGGCCGGCCGTATCGATCAGGAGTACCGGGAATTCTGTGATACTGTTCATAAAATAAAAATATCCCTCCCGAATGCGTTCCAGATAATCGCGTCCGATGTTCTGCTCATATGTCCGGTTTCGTTTGGCGATATTGCTCAACAGGATATCCGTATCTGCATGGAGGTATACATAGAGGTCCGGTTTCGGGATCTTATCGTAAATGATGTCATAGAAACGGCTGTATAAGTGAAATTCGTCCGCAGAAAGAGTGTTCCGCGCGAAAATCAATGATTTGGCGAAATAATAATCGCTGATCACAAAGCGGCTAAACAGCTCAAGCTCTCCGACGCTTGTCTTCAACTGGTTATACCGGTCGGCAAGGAAAGACATTTCCAGAGGGAATGCGTATTTTTGCCGGTCTTCATAAAATTTCGGAAGAAAGGGGTTGTCCTTAAATCCCTCCAGCAGTACCCGCGCACCGAGATCCCTGGCAATATGCTCTGCCAGGGAAGTCTTCCCTGCCCCTATATTTCCTTCGATGACGAGATAGTTGACGTCCATAAAAATCCCGGGTATTTGGGATTTAAATGTACACTTTTTCGCCGAATCCTTCGTACCGAAGCTTAAATCTCCATTCCCAGATGATAGAACAAAAACGACCAGACATCGGTATACTCATCGATAATTTTGGCTGTCGGCTTGCCTCCTCCATGACCAGCCCTGGTGTCAATCCGGATCAGTACAGGCAAGGATCCGGCCTGGCTTTCCTGTAATCTTGCTATATATTTGAATGAATGAGCGGGTACCACGCGGTCATCATGATCGGCTGTGGTGACGAGCACTGCCGGGTATTTGACATGGGGCCTGATGTTATGATAGGGAGAATATCCATAGAGGTATTCAAACATTTCCCTGCTGTCGTCGCTGGTCCCGTAGTCGCCGGCCCATGACCAGCCGATGGTGAATTTATGGAACCTCAGCATGTCCATCACCCCGACGGCAGGCAGGGCGACTTTAAACAGATCAGGGCGCTGGTTCGTCACCGCCCCCACCAGAAGCCCGCCATTCGATCCGCCCATTACCGCGAGTTTATCGCTGTTGGTATAGCCGGTGCTGATCAGATATTCGGCCGCCGCGATAAAATCGTCAAATACATTTTGCTTCTGAAGCTTTGTACCGGCCATATGCCATGCCTCCCCGTATTCGCCTCCTCCGCGGAGGTTGGCCACAGCCAGGATGCCCCCGCTTTCCAGGAACACCATCCGGGTGGAGGAAAACCCCGGCGTGAGACTGATATTAAACCCGCCATAACCGTACAACAG
>JBFXKJ010000164.1:0-8686 GCA_050173895.1 Mangrovibacterium sp.
CGGAGTATAACTGGAGATATGGTTTCCAACGATTCTGCGCCCCGCCCCCGAGATAATCAGGTTGAGTTCAAAATTCCGGTGAGAGTGAATACGGCTTGACTTCGGATCCATCTGCAATTTGCGGGTAATAAATGTGCGCTTGTATGGCAGCAGAATTTTTTCGTAAATAAACTCCATATTCCGTTTTTTTTAACTCTTCTGCTCAAATATAAATATATTCCCTCTTATTTCAGTTAAAATTCTACGCAAACAGAACAAAATATCGGAAGCAAGGTATTTTCAAATCCGTTTCCTTTGATCTTATTGAACTACTTATTCAAATGTGAAGCAGATGAAGCCAATTCTAACCGGGATCATACCGCCTGTGGTAACACCACTGAACGATAACAAGAAGCTGGACATCAGAGGACTGGAAAAACTGATCGATCACCTTTTGACGGGGGGAGTCCATGGTCTGTTTTTACTGGGGACCACCGGTGAAGCAACGAGCCTGAGTTATCCGCTGCGAAAAGAGCTGCTAAAAAGAACCTGTGATCTGGTTGGCGGGAAAATTCCAATTGTTGCCGGGATAACCGACACCTCGATGGAAGGTTCTCTTGAAATTGCTGACTATGCGGCAGAAAACGGAATTGACGGACTGGTCATTGCTCCGCCGTACTATATGCCCATTTCTCAGGAAGAAATGAGGGAATATATTGAAAACCTGGCACCCCGCCTGCCCTTGCCGTTTATGATGTACGATATTCCGAGCTGCACGAAGCTTCATATGTCGGTGGAGACCATTCGCCGGGCAAAGGAACTTGGCGCTATTGGCGTAAAAGACAGCTCAGGCGATCTTGCCTATTTATATGCACTGATCCACGAATTCAGAAATTCGCCCGATTTTGCTGTCATTACCGGCACTGAGCTGTTCCTGCCCGAAACGATCCTGCAGGGCGGCCACGGAGCTGTGGCAGGTGGTGCCAATTTGTTTCCCAAATTATTCGTAGATTTATACGATGCTTCGGTCGAAAGGGATCTTGAGCGGATTTCTGTCTTACGCGAAAAGGTAGTGCTTCTGAATAATACGGTGTATTGTGTAGGAAAACATACCTCCAGAATCGCTAAAGGTATAAAATGTGCGCTGTCGGTCATGGATATCTGCAATGATTATATGGCTATGCCCCTTCGAAGACACGGAAAAAAAGAACGCAAGGAAATCGAACGTTATATAAAAGAACTAAAAGCTGTTGTTTAAATCGTTCCCGAGAGGAACCCTATGCCAAACCAACATGAACCTACCTTTATTAGACCTGATCGTTTTTATTATTCTGACTTTTGGAAACGTCATTTTTGGCTCCTTTTTCTATTTTAAAAATAAAACTTCCGATCAATTCACCTCAGGGGGAGGAAAGCTTCCTGCATGGGTGGTGGGGATGTCGATCTTTGCCACTTTTGTAAGCAGTATCAGCTTTTTGGCTTTGCCTGGTAAAGCCTACGCCTCCAACTGGAATGCGTTTGTATTCAGTCTTTCCATTCCTGTTGCCTCCATTCTGGCAGTTAAATTTTTCATCCCGCTCTACCGGGGTATTGGAAGCATATCGGCCTACACCTATCTTGAAATGAGATTCGGCGCCTGGGCCCGGATGTATGCTTCGCTTTGTTACATTCTCACTCAGGTGATGCGAACAGGGGCGATCCTTTTGTTACTGGCCCTGCCACTCAATGCTTTGTTCGGATGGGATATTAAAACGGTTATTATCGTCACAGGTGTTGGCGTCACTGTCTATTCCATGCTGGGCGGCATTCAGGCGGTGATCTGGACGGATGCCATTCAGGGCATCATTCTCATTGCCGGCGCAGTTATTTGTGCATTGATATTGACATTTTCGATGCCTGAAGGTCCGGGGCAATTGTTTAAGATCGCGCTGGCTAATGATAAATTCAGCCTGGGAAGCTTTGGCGCAAGCCTTTCTGATTCGACATTCTGGGTGGTGTTAATTTATGGCTTATTCATTAACCTCCAGAATTACGGAATCGACCAGAACTATGTCCAACGTTATATGACAACCAGCTCGGACAAGGAAGCGAAATCGTCTGCTTTATTCGGCTCTTTGCTGTATGTACCGGTGTCACTGATTTTCTTTTATATAGGCACAGCACTCTACGCTTATTACACGGCACGCCCGGCCCTGCTACCCGATGAACTCAGGATTGCCGGTGCCGGAGACAAGGTTTTTCCCCATTTTATTGTAAATGGCCTGCCTACAGGCATAACAGGCTTGTTGATTGCGGCAATTTTCGCAGCCGGAATGAGTACCATCGCCACCAGCATCAACAGTACTGCAACAATTGTTTTATCAGACTATTACAAAAAATACTTCAATAAAAGTGCCGGTGAAAGAGCTTCCATGAGGGTACTTTATCTGTCTTCCCTGGTTTTCGGTTTGCTGGGAATCCTGATTGCTTTGTCGCTTGTGGGGGTTGAAAGCGTGCTGGACGCATGGTGGGCCCTGGCCTCCATCTTCAGTGGGGGTATGCTTGGATTGTTCCTGCTGGGCTACCTGTCAAAAAAGGTGAGGAACATCGATGCAGCCGTCGGAGTCATTGTGGGAGCGCTGATCATCATCTGGATGAGCCTTTCTCCTGTCATTTTTACGGAAGGCGGGCTCCTGGCATTCCGCAGCCCGTTCCACAGTAATCTGACGATTGTTTTTGGAACACTGACAATTGCCCTGGTTGGATTCCTGCTTGCAAAACTGTCGCAAGCCGGTAACAGAAGAAGGAAAAACGGTGAAAAAGCGGCACGGTAAAAAGCGAACAAGGTCGTAGCGTAGAGAATGAACCTTGTTACCCTGTTCTGTCCTGAATCCTGAATCCTGAATCTTGGATCTTGAATCTTATTAATTATGACTTATATGAAGAGAATATTTCCTTTTATCATCGCCGGCCTTTTTACAGGCCCTGCAAATGCACAGAACCGGTATACCGGACCTGGTGAAACCGTGAAAGAGTTTATCTATCAAAAGAATGAAGTTTCCTTTCCGGAATGCCATGCATCTTCCATCGTTGAAACCAGCGAAGGACTTGTTGCCGCATGGTTTGGGGGAACCGAAGAAAAGCACCAGGACGTCTGCATTTACACTGTCCGCAGAATAAACGGGAAATGGGAGAAACCGGCTTTAGCCGCTGACGGGAAAGAAGACGGGACGAAGTATCCCTGCTGGAATCCGGTGCTTTTCAGGCGCGATAACGGCGATCTGATCCTGTACTACAAGGTCGGGCCTGATCCGCGAAGCTGGTGGGGAATGTATAAAATCTCAGCCGACCAGGGAAAAACATGGTCGGCAGCCGAAAAAATTCCTGGAAATTTACTCGGGCCGATCAAAAATAAACCGGTACGGCTGACCGACGGAACGATCCTTTATCCGACAAGCTTCGAAACCAGGCAAAGCTGGAAAAGTTATATGGAGGTATCGGATCAGGATTTAAAGACCTGGAAGAAAATAGACATGGATAACGGCGGTTTTCAAACCATACAGCCAACGATTCTGACCTACCCCGGAGGCGCTCTGCAAATCCTTTGCAGAAGTAAAAATCAGGTTATTACCGAAGCCTGGTCGGGGGACAACGGGAAAAGCTGGTCAGAAATGAAAGCAGGCTCCCTCCCCAATAACAACTCGGGGATTGATGCCGTAACCCTTCAGGACGGACGGCAGTTGCTGGTTCTGAACCCTGTGACAAAGGGACGGAATATACTGGGAGTCGCACTGTCAAAAGACGGGCAGCTATGGGAAGCGGCTTTGATGCTGGAGAACGATCCCGATCCGGGAGCGGAATATTCATACCCGGCAGTCATTCAGGCTCAGGACGGTTTGGTACATATCACCTACACCTGGAACCGAAAACTGATCAGACATGTGATCATCGATCCTGCAAAACTGAAAACCAAACCGTTTCAAAACGGGAAATGGCCTGAAGAATAGTTCATTCAGGCCATTTCATCCGGGGCAAGGCTGTTTCAGATACCACCGCAGCTGCTACACAGCCTTGTTTTCTGTTCCGGCCACCGGAATCTGCTCCGGAATATCGGGAACAGGCCCCATTGTGTATGTTTTCGGTCCCAGGTATAAGTCTGAGTTCATCACTTCTTCCCAGGTCACGTCCTTACCGGTATAGGCTGCCATTCTGCCCATGATCGTCATCAGCGTTGAGTGCGCCTGGGCCTCCGCATCGCTGACGGTTTTTCCGGTACGGATCGCCGTCACCAGGTTGATATGCTCCTGAACAAAAGGATTGGTTACTTTCCAGGTTTGGTCGGCTGCTCCTTCCTCCGGATAGGGGTATTGCCAAATCACTTCCCCTTTCAGGTTGTACAATTTACCACTGCAGTCTGCATAACCTTGCGTTCCGTTGATCTGCTCCACTTTTTCGTTCGAACAACCATTGATCTGTCTGGCTGCGCAGTGGGCGCGAATGCCGTTACCATAGACATACTCAACACTGAAAAAATCGTACTGGTCGCCCGAAACACGCCTCTGTCGCCCACCCCAGCCGGTTGCCTTCACCGGGTTCTGTCCCATATGCCAGTTCATCACATCAATCTCATGGATAAACTGTTCAGTGATGTGATCGCCCGAAAGCCAGCAAAAGTTAACCCAGTTACGGATCATATATTCCATGTCGGTCCATTCAGGGAGCCTGTTTCTGTACCAGAGGGCACCTCCGTTACGAATGATATTGGCCCCTGTGATCTCGCCGATCTCTCCCATGGCAACCCGTCGCCAGGTTTCCATATAGTCCTTTTGCACGCGCCTGATCGTTCCACTGATAATGCACAGTCCCATTGCTTCGGCCTTTTTCGCCATTGCCAGCACGGTTCTTACACCAACTGGATCAACCGCGCAGGGCTTTTCCATGAAAACATGTTTGCGGGCATTGACCGCGGCTTCCAGGTGAGCGGGCCTGAAATGAGGAGGTGTACAAAGCAGGACCAGGTCGACCCCTGAATCAATGACCTTCTCAAAGCTGTCGAAACCGATAAAACAGTTTTCATCGGGGATTTCCACGTTTTTCTTCGCCTTCAGCTCCGCACGGCAATTGTCGATCTTATCCTGAAATACGTCGCCTAGTGCAGTGATCTGAAGATTTGGCCCGGCATCCAGAAAATTAAGGGCAGCACCTGTACCACGGCCCCCGCAGCCAACAAGTCCGGCTTTTAAAGGCTTGCCGTCAGGAGCCTGGTCAAGCAGTTCCGGTAGGGCAATTTTTTCTTTTTTTGATGCGGAACAGGAGTTGAGAAGCTGAATGGTTCCCAATGCTCCGATCGTTCCAATGGCAGTTTTAGAAAGGAAACTGCGACGGTTAAAGGCGTGATTTTCTTCCATTATAAATTGTGTTTTTTTACAAATAAGCGATTATTTTATCCATGCGTGCGGAAAGGTCTTTCAGGTATTCCCTGTCGCCCCCGCTGACTTCAGCGGTCAGCCAGCCTCCCTGATAGTTGATGTCATTGAGTGCCTTCATCACAACGGGCCAGTTATTGTCCCCTTCCAGAAGCGCCACTTTAAAACCCGCCCACAATCCTTCCTTGTTCATCAATTCACGGCTGAATTCTTTGATATGGAGCTTCCGGATGCGTGAATTCAATGCTGCAATCCAGTGTTCGGGCCACCCGTAACGCAATACGTTTCCAATGTCAAAATACCAGCCTACCAGAGGATGATTGATCTCATCCACAAAACGGGCGGCTTCGACAGGGCTCAGAATGAAATTATTCCACACATTTTCCAGGCCGATCTGCATTCCCGTTTTTTCGGCATAAGGAATCAATTTCCGCACCGATGCAAGTGAAGTTTTATAGGCCTGTTCATAGGGCATCTTTTCATTAACAACACCCGGAACAACCAGGACCGTGTCTCCGCCAAGATCTTTGATCTCGCGGAGCGATTGGGCGACCGAGCGGATACATTCTTCCCTGATCTGAGGATCCGGGTCAGAAAGCGGCTTGGACCAATGGTCTTTGTTGACCACGCTGGGAATCACAATTCCTGATTTTTCTTTTGCCTCGAGCAGTTCTGGTATCGGATATTCGACCGGGCTGTTTAGTTCGATCCCATCGAATCCCAGATCTTTTACAAGCTTGAACTTATCGGTCAACGATAAATCTTCTTTGATCATCCCATAACCCAGCGCTTTTTTCAGGACAATGCCCTGTTTTATTTTGTCATCCAAAAAAGATGCTTTTGCAGATGCCGGAAGTACGGCCGATGCCCCCGCAAGAAAGGCGGCGGACTTTATGAAGGTTTTTCTGTCCATCATGGTTTAGTTCAGGTTTATTGCACATTCAATCAAAAAACGAAAGTATTTCATTTACGTTACCTCCGCTGCTGAGATCATTCGTAAATTTAACTTTTTTATTTAAATAACTCAAGTGGTTCGGATTCTGATCCATTTTTCATGTGTTTATTTTTTTGTTTTTTAATTGCCACATGGAATTCGCATGATCAGAAAATAATCATTTCGATTGGTGTTTCCCGGGAATCATGCTCATTTCATTTGAAAATATTTTCCGAGGCGGATGGAATTCCCTTCGCGGATCTCACGATCTTGATTCATTACATGGATTTCGCTTCGCGGATCCTGCGAGCTCGATTCCCCTGGGGGATCCCTCTTCCCTCTGCTTTGCAGGCCCAACGCATCCGTGTCTGTATTCAACGAAGATGTTCATGTCACTATCGGGTACCTGTGTTCCTGCTCATTGAAGGAGGAACATCGGCCTTGCCCGCTCCCCATTTTTTATTGGGTTCCGGTCCCATTTTAAAGCTCAGGATCCCGCCGTTTATGATTTCCTTGTGCGACAGCCACGTCCGGGTTATGGGAATGCCGTTCAGGCTGGCCGACTGGATATACCTGTTCGCCGGAGCATTATTCAGTGCTTCGACAATAAACGTTTTGCCGTTGCCCAGGTCAAGCGATGCCTCTCCGAAAAGGGGACTGCCGATGGCGTAAACAGGCTCGCCCGGAGTAACCGGATAGAAGCCTAGTGCACTCAGCACATACCAGGAAGAAAGCGATCCCATATCCTCATTACCGCAAAGGCCGCCGGGGCCGGGCCGGTATAGTTCTTCCATGACCTGCCGGACCCTGAACTGCGTCTTCCAGGGCTCGCCGGCATAATTATACAGATAAGCCACATGGTGCGATGGCTGATTACCATGTACATACTGGCCAATTGTTCCTACCACACCCACGTATTTGGGTGGTGTGATATGGGGGCTCATCTCAAAAAAGGTATCCAACTTGGCCGTAAACGCCCTGTTACTCCCGAACAGGTTAATCAGCCCCTGCACATCATGCTGAACCGACCAGATATACTGCCAGGCATTCGACTCCGTATAATGGCGATTGGGGCGGCGGCCTACCAGCAGCGGATCAAAATACCGGTAGTAGGCATGATCGCCTTCCTTTACGATTTCCTGTTCTCGTCCGTTCAGCGCCTCCAGCCACGATCCGTCCGCTTTTCGCGGACGCATGAACTGCGTCTCTTGATCCCAAAGATTTTGATAATTGCCCGCCCTCTTCACGAATAAATCAGAATCGTCCTTCTTCCCAAGTGCTTGTGCCAATTGAGCAATGCACCAGTCATCATAGGCCAGTTCGAGGGTGTTCGGCACCGATTCTGTCACGCTGTCAACCGGCGTGTATCCCAGTGCCATATAGTCCTTCAGACCTGACCTTCCCGCGTGCGAAGGGACCGGCGGCTTTGGCTCTGTGAGAGCCTTGGTCCGCATGGCTCCATACAGGAATTTCACATCATAGTCGCGGAAACCCTTTTGCCAGGCATCAACGATAATCGGAATGAGATGATCACCGACCATCGCTTCGCCGAATACATTCATAAAGTGCTGGGCAGGAAGCCAGCCGTAAGTGCTGGTTTTAGCCTCAATTGACCGGATAAAATCATTGACATGATCCGGCGCAATCAAGGTCAAAAGCGGATGCTGCGACCGGTAAGTATCCCAGCAGGAAAAGGATCCGTAAAAATCAAATCCGTTGGCTTCATGAATTTTTTTGTCGGAACCCATGTATCTCCCGTCCACATCCTGTGAAATATACTGAGCCAGCAGGGAATGATACATGGCTGTATAAAAGATCTCTTTCTGATCAGGCGAAGCCCCGGCAATCCGGATGCGCGAGAGTTCTTTGTTCCAGACGGATCGGGCTTCACCTTTCACCCCGTCAAAATCCCAGCCGGGGATCTCAGCCTGCAGGTTCTTCCGGGCGCCTTCCACGCCGGTGTATGAAATCCCGACTTTCACCAGGATCTGCTCATTGGCCGATGTGACAAAGGTTACAAAGGCACCGATATTCTTACCGGTTTCCCCGTTTTTGTAAGGCCAGATACTTCCACCCGACTCGGGCGTTTTATAATCATTGTCGAAAGTCCCGTAATACCGGAAGGGCTTGCTGAACTCGGCAACGAAATAGACCTTCCCCAAGCCGGCGCTCTTTGCTCCTTCTATCCGGTTGTTGTTCAAAATACGCAGCTCCGACAACTCCCCGGATACATTGGTACCAATCTGGTGCCCCAGATCCAGGAGGATCCGGGCATGCCGGCTTTCGGGGAATGTATAGCGGTGAAAGCCCGCCCTTTTGGTTGCAGTAAGTTCGGCTTTCACCTGCTCATCTTTTAAGAACACGGCAT
>JBFXKJ010000165.1:0-8643 GCA_050173895.1 Mangrovibacterium sp.
TAGCGGTACACCTATTTAAAGGGATCGCTAATTTATAAAACTGGCACAGATAAAAGAGCAATAATTGGTTCGATATATCCTGAAAAAATCTGGTTTTACGGATCACAATATCGAACCGCACGAATGAATTCAGTGATCCAACATATTTATCGGATAAACAACAACTTGCAAGAATAAAAAAACGGGAAAAGCGATAAATTTTCTCACTTTTCCCGTCAAGTACCCCGGACGGGATTCGAACCCATGACCCACAGCTTAGAAGGCTGTTGCTCTATCCAACTGAGCTACCGAGGCATCCTTAAAAGCGGTTGCAAAGATATAAAAATATCAAAAAAACAGACCGCCTGCAATGGCTATTTTTTTAAACGGTTAATCCTCGTTCCTACACCAGATGAATGTTGTGTTCACGGCACTGCCGGTACATTTCATCGGGCCAGATACTTGACTGGATCTCGCCGATATGCGCCTTCCGCAGAAAGTACATGCAAATGCGTGACTGCCCGATACCTCCGCCAATGGAAAGCGGAAGTTCCCCGTTCAACAGCCGCTGATGCCAGTATAATTCCCTTCGGCTTTCGGTGTTGGTAAGTTTTAACTGATGCAGGAGGGTTTCCCGGTCAACCCGGATGCCCATCGATGAGATTTCGAACGAGCTGTTCAAAACGGGGTTCCAGATTACAATGTCGCCGTTCAGGCCTTTGAATCCGTTTACCGTTTCCGTTGTCCAGTCGTCATAGTCTGGCGCCCGGCCGTCATGAATCTCCCCGTTCGGAAGCTGTCCGCCAATACCGATGATGAAAACGGCTCCGTATTCTTTGGCTATTGCATTTTCCCTTTCTTTGGAAGTCAGACCGGGATACCGTTCGGCCAGTTCTTCGGTGTGAATAAAGGTAATTTCTTCCGGCAGGATCGGTTTGATCTGCGGATAATGTTCATACACATAGAATTCTGTGCGCAGCAACACTGTATAGATTTTTTTGACGATCTTTTTCAGGAATTTCAGGTTCCGGTCTTCATTGGTGATCACCCGCTCCCAGTCCCACTGGTCCACATAAAGCGAATGAATATTATCCAGTTCCTCGTCCGGGCGGATCGCATTCATATCGGTATATAACCCATATCCGGAAGGAAAACCCAGATCGGCAAGTGTCATTCTTTTCCATTTGGCCAGCGAATGCACCACTTCGGCGACCTTGTCATTCAGCTCCTTCACCGGAAACGACACCGGACGCTCGATCCCGTTCAGATCATCATTAATGCCGGTTCCCTTCATGACAAAAAGCGGCGCAGTTACCCGGCTTAGTTTTAATTCGGACGACAAATCCTGCTGAAAAATGTCTTTTACCAGCTTAATAGCCCTTTCCGTCTCCCGCAGGTCGAGGTATGACTGATAATTTTCAGGAAAGTACAGTTTCATTGCTCAAGGTTCTATTGAATTTGATTTTAAGTCACTCCGATACATGGCTTTGCTGGATTTATCTGTCTTTGCCCCACTCATAAAAACACGCACGGATCTTCTAATTTGGCACCAAAAGTAGAAATAATCTTTCAAACTGCCCTGATTTATTTCATGAATCTTAAAAATCGCCGAAAAATTATCTAAAATAAATTGATTGGACATGGAATGCTTACATCCTGCCGGTGAATCTGCTATTTTCTTATTTTTGCTGCATCATGGATTCAGGCATGCGGGTCAACATTATCAGTCTTTACCTGATCAAGTTCGCCAAATGGTTTAACCTGGTTATGCCGGTCATTGTCTTGTTTTATCAGGACAACGGGCTGGACATGCAGGATATTTTCTGGCTGAAGTCGGTCTATTCGGTTGCGATCGTGCTGATGGAGGTTCCTTCAGGTTATATGGCCGATGCCTGGGGAAGAAGGAAAACGCTGCTGTTTGGTTCTGTTCTTGGTACGGCAGGTTTCGCCCTCTACAGTTTCTCCTATGAATTTATGGCTTTTGCAGCGGCCGAGATCATTCTGGGTATCGGCCAGAGTTTTATTTCCGGCGCCGACTCGGCCATGCTTTACGACACGCTGAAAGCGTCCGGAAAGGAAAACGAGTACATCAGGCAGGAAGGGAAGATTACTTCGGCCGGCAACTTTTCTGAAGCGTTGGCGGGGGTTTGCGGAGGATTACTGGCTGTGGTGAGCCTCCGGCTGCCTTTCTACTTTCAGTTTGGCATTTCGGCCGTGGCCATCCCTGCTGCTTTCCTGCTCAGGGAGCCGAGGCTTCATGCCCGCGAGCTGGCACACAGTTTCCGTTCCATCCTGGGCAGCATTCATGAAACCTTTCTCCATCCGGAAATGCGTTCGGCCCTGCTGCTCTCGGCCCTTACGGGGACGGCCTCTCTCACTTTTGCCTGGTTCGTACAGCCTTATTTTCAGAAAGCCGGGCTGCCGGTCAGCCTGTTCGGGATCATGTGGACAGCGCTGAACCTCTGCGTAGGAGTTGCATCCATTTTCTCCTATAAAGTTGAACGCTGGCTGGGGCGGCGAAATATGTTGTTGCTGATCATCCTGGGGATGAGCGCCGGCTATGCTTTCTCTGCCTGGGAGGTCAGTCTGGCCGGGCTCCCCGTTCTCTTCGCTTTTTACCTGCTTCGCGGCGTGGCTCATCCGGTACTGAAAGATCAGCTGAACCGCTATACAAAATCGGAAGTGCGGGCAACGGTGCTCTCACTGCGCGATTTCCTGATCCGGATCAACTTCGCAGTGACCGGACCGGTGCTGGGTTTTATCACCGACCGCTTCAGCCTGCGCATGGCTCTGACGATCGCCGGCATGGCCTATTTGCTGCTGGCTTCGCTTGTTTCCCTGCCGCTTATGAGGAAAAGAAAATGACAGGGTTCAGATCGTAAGCCTCAGTCCGTCGTAAGCAAGAAATACATTTAACGGCAGGTTCTTCTGAACCTCCTCATGCAGTCCCATCATATGGGAGATGTGTGTGAGAAAAGCCTTTTGGGGCTTTACTTCCTCAATGAGACGGAGCGCCTCTTCCAGGTTAAAGTGGGAAATATGAGGCTCGGCACGCAGCGCATTCACGACCAGCACATCCAGATCTTTCAGCTTCTCCTTTTCGCCTTCTCCGATCGTTTTAAAATCGGTCAGGTAAGCCATTTGACCGATTCTGAAACCGTATACCGGCAGCTTGTGATGGTATCCCCGCACCGGTATTACCGGCACGGAATTGACCAGAAAAGGTTCATCTCCGATCAGATGAAGGTTCATCTGCGGAATGCCCGGATACTGGTATTTTGAAAAAACATAGTTGAAAATCCGTTTGATCGACTCCTGAACCCGTGCTTCGGCAAAGATGTCCATCGGGTGATGCTGCACCCAGTTAAAGGCACGGATATCGTCCAGTCCGAAAACGTGGTCGGTATGTTCGTGCGTAAGCAGGATCGCGTCGAGCCGCCGCAGCCCTTCCCGGAGCATCTGCTGCCGGAAATCGGGTCCGGCGTCCACTGCCAGCCTGAGCCCGTCCGTTTCGATCAGCACGGACGCGCGCAATCGCTTGTCCTTCTCACTGGATGAAGCGCACACCGGGCAGTCACAGGCCACAACCGGCACTCCCTGCGAAGTGCCCGTACCCAGGAACACCAGCGTGATATTTGCTTTCTTCTCCATACAATCCCGCAAAACTACGAAAAAAAGATTTTTGCGTCCTGGCCCGGTAAATTAATTATTTTTGAAGAAAATTTTTATTTCATGGCCAACCTGTACCTGATCCCCGTGCCCCTGGGCGATACGGACCTGCATCACGTGATTCCCTGCAGCCAGGAGGAGATCATCCGCCGGATTTCTTTTTTTGTTGTGGAGGATATCCGCACGGCACGGCGTTTTTTGAAGAAAACAGACAAAGATACCGACATTGACCGGCTTCATTTTTACGAGCTGAACGAACATACTGCAGCCGCCGACCTTCATAGCTGTCTCGAACCTGCTTTAAGCGGACATGATCTGGGACTGATGTCTGAAGCGGGTTGTCCGGGGGTGGCCGATCCCGGCGCAGACCTGGTAAAGCTGGCTCACGAAAAGGGCATCCGCGTCATTCCGCTGGTAGGTCCCTCTTCCATTCTTTTGGCCATGATGGCCTCCGGTATGAACGGACAGAACTTTGCTTTCAACGGCTATTTGCCGGTTAAGAAAGAAGAAAAGCTCCGGCGCATTCAGTTTCTCGAAAAGCGGATCTTTCAGGAAAACCAAAGTCAGCTTTTTATCGAAGCTCCCTACCGCAACCTGCAGCTGTTCGATGACCTGCTGGCCAACTGCAGCAGTGCCACCCGGCTGTGCATCGCCTGCGATCTGACGCTCGACACGGAGTTCATCCAAACCCGGAGCATCGGTGAATGGAAAAAACAAAAGCCGGACATACAGAAGCGGCCGGCCATTTTTATCCTGGGAAAATAATCAGATCCTCGTTTTTTTCAGGATCGCCCTGTATTCCGGAAGCAGTTTCCGGAACTGCTCCAGCACTTCTTCAAAAGGTGCATAAATTTCTCCCCCCGACGCATTCCGGTGCCCGCCCCCGTTGAAGTGGCTTGATGCGAGCTCATTCACAGCGAATTCGCCTTTCGAGCGGAACGACACCTTCACATGGTCTTCTTTCTCGGTGAAAAAAGCACTGAAATGAATTCCCTTGATCGAAAGGGGGTAATTCACAAAACCTTCGTTGTCGCCCGCCAGAAAGTTATACTTCTGCTGAACTTCCCGGGAAAGGTACATCATTGCCGAATGGTACTCCGGATAAACTTCCATGCATTCGCTCAGGCAATGTCCCAGCAGGCGCATCCTGTCGGCCGAGTAATTGTCAAATACCTTCCCGTGAATGGCTTCCGGGTCGATGCCCCAGGTGAGCAACTCGCTTACCGTCTGAAAAGTCTGTGGATCGGAAATATTGTAATCGAACGAGCCGGTGTCGGTCATGACACCGCAATAAATTGCTTCAGCGCTGCTCTTGTCAATGTATTTTTCGTAACCCATTGCCTTAGCCACGTGAAAAATCAGCTCAGCCGTAGAGGAATATTCCGGATGGGAAATCATCAGTTCGGTAAATTGCTGCGGATACGGATGATGATCGATCATGATGCCCGGCCCGCTGAACTGCTCCACCAGCGTCCTCATCTCCCCTGCCCTGGCCGGCTGATTGAAATCCATGCAGATCATCATTCCTGCCTCGGCCATGGCCTGCTCTACTTTCTTTTTCGATGCGGTATAAACAAGGATCTCTTCGGCACCCTTGATCCATTTATAGAAATTTGGAAAATGATTGGGGGAAAGCACAACCACCTTCTTCCCTGCATTTTTTAAGATGCCGGCCAGTCCCAGTACGGAACCGATCGCGTCACCATCGGCATTAACATGAGGAATAATTGCAATGGTCGACTCCATCTCCGTCAATCGCTCCCTGAATGCGTGAATTATCTCTAAATCAAAAGGTTTCAAAATAAACAATTTTAGTATTGAGCTACAAATATAAAAATAATGACTCCCCGAACTTAAGTTGGTGATTTATTTTTTAATTTCGCTGCCACTCATTAATCACTTAAAATTAATAATTTATGGCTGGTAAACAGACATTTACCATTATTAAACCGGATGCTGTAAAAAAGAATCTTACAGGTGCCATCCTGCAGAAAATGAATGAAGCCGGATTTGTGATCAAAGCGCTGCAACTGATTCAAATGACGCGTGAACAGGCCTGCGCTTTTTATGAAGTGCACAAGGAAAGACCGTTTTACGGCGAACTGACCGAATTCATGAGTTCCGGCCCCGTGGTGGTTGCCATTCTCTCCAAAGACAATGCAGTGGACGATTTCAGAAAGTTAATCGGCTCTACCGACCCTGCTGAAGCAGCAGAAGGCACCATTCGCAAGCTGTTTGCTGAATCGAAAAGCAAGAATGCCGTCCACGGCTCTGACAGCGATGAAAACGCGGTTATCGAATCCGATTTCTTCTTCTCGAAAACGGCAAGAGTCTAAGACGCGTTTGCAAAAAAACACATAAGACAGGGATCTTTCGGAAGAGGGTTCCTGTTTTTTATTGGGCATGGGGCATGGGGCATGGGGCATGGCGTGTGGCGCACAGAGTGAATGTTACCGGAACACGATCTGGCTGATGATCTCCTTGCCCGCTCTTTCGTTCAGCCGCTTCCGGATCTCCTCTTTCATCATCAGCAATTCGTTGCGGACCACCGGAGAACTCAGCTTAACGAACAATGTTGCGTTTGTAATCCGCAGGTCCTGCGTATAACGTGCCACCGTCTTTCCCAGCAGTTCTTCCCAGGATGAAATCAAATCGACCTCGGTCAGCTTTTTCTCCAGTTTATTTTCCTGAACGTATCCGCGGATCAGGTCGCTTAGCTTCTCCGTATTACTTTTCCTCATTGTCAACTTCTTTAACGGTTCCTTTTTCCACACGGAATATTTTCGCCCCGGCCGATAAGCCGTGGATAATCTGATCCAGATGCTCCCGGTTCGTGTCGGTCATAAAGATCTGACCGAAATGATCGTTTACCACCAGCCGGACAATCTGCTCCACCCGGTTCCTGTCCAGTTTGTCGAAAATATCATCAAGCAGTAACACGGGAGTCAGCCCTGACATTTCTTTTATGAAGTTGAACTGGGAAAGTTTCAGCGCTACCAGGTAGGTTTTCTTTTGTCCTTCCGAACCCAGCTTTTTGATCGGATGGTCTCCCAGCTTAAAAAGGATGTCATCTTTATGGATCCCCATGGTGGTAAACTGCAGAAGGCAATCCCTCTCGCGGCTCCCGGCTATCAGTGCGGAGAAATCCTGATCGCTGAGCTGCGACTGGTAAATCAGTCCAATCGGTTCGTTCCCTGATGAGATCAGCGCATAATAATCCTGAAACACCGGTTGCAGGCGACTCACATACTCCTGCCGCTTCCGGTGGATCAGGAGGCCGAAGCGAACCAATTGTTCGTCCCATACTTCAATGAGGTCCTTCCGGAAATTTAATTCACCCGCGAATTGCTTCAGCAGTTTATTTCGTTGCATCAGCGCCCGGTTATACCGGATCAAATGATCCAGGTAAAGCGGGTCATACTGGGAAATCAAAGAATCGATAAATTTCCTCCGCTCCTCGCTTCCGCCCATGATCAGTCCGATATCTGAAGGAGTGACCACAACGAGGGGAAGCAAGCCGATGTGCTCCGATAACCGGGCGTAGGCTTTTCGGTTCCGTTTGAAGTATTTTTTTTGTCCGGTCTTCAAGCCACAGGATATGTGTTCTGCCTGGTCAAGCCGCTGATAGCTTCCCTGGATCACAAAAAATTCCTCATCATGACGGATGTTCATCTGATCGGCCGGGTTCAAAAAGCTCTTGCAAAACGACAGATAATAAATCGCGTCCATCAGGTTGGTCTTTCCTGCCCCGTTATTGCCAATAAAACAATTCAGCCCCGGAGAAAACTGAACATCAACCTCTTCCAAATTTTTAAAATTGATCAGCGACAAGCTCTCAAGATACATGGATCGATACTTTTACCTGACAAAGCTAATAAAAAATCAGCTTCTTTGCCCGGGGATCAGCGCACCCATTGCCTGCCCGGCAGATCCGGCAATTTATCCCTTCGGGCATATGCTGAGCAATATTTAATTTTATGAACCATTTATAGTTTCGTTTGGTAAAAAAATCTATTTTTGCGTCTGAAATTTTGAATAACCTCATTAAAATGGCAAAAGATAAAGACCTCAAAAAGGAAGACAGCTTGTCTGACGTTGAAAATGCATTGACGCAAACAGAACGTTTCATCGAAAAAAATCAAAAGATCCTGACCATTGCCATTGGAGCAGTGGTAGTGATCGTCGGCGGGTTTCTCGCTTTTAAAGCTTTTTATGTGCAGCCGAGGGAAAAATCAGCGCAGGAACAAATGTTCATGGCAGAACAGTATTTTGAAAAAGACTCTTTCAACCTGGCGATTAACGGAGACGGCAATTATCTGGGTTTCCTGGATATCATCGATGATTACGGCAGTACAAAAGCAGGCAAGCTGGCCAACTATTATACCGGCATCTCTTACCTGCATTTGGGTCAATATCAGGAAGCTCTTGATTACCTCAATAATTTTGAAACAGACGATCTGGTGCTTGCACCTGTAGCTGAGGGTGCCAAAGGGGACGCTTACGCAGAGCTGAACCAGGCCGACAAAGCGCTGAGCGCCTATAAAAAGGCTTATGGTTATACCAACGAGTTCACCACTCCGGTTTACATGATGAAAGCGGGAAAACTCCTCGAGTCAACCGACAAATCAGACCAGGCGCTGGCTTTGTACAGGGAGATCAAGGAAAAGTATCCTGAATCGCCTGAAGGCAGGACCATCGACAAGTACATTGCCCGGACACAAGTTCTTCAAGCGAAATAAGTAACAGATAACGATATGGAAAATCCCCTGCAGTCAGGGGATTTTTTATTTTTACAAAAAATTAAGGAATGGCAACACAAAATTTATCGGCATACGACATGCACTCTGTTCCCTCAGCCCGGGGAATGCGTTTCGGGATTGTTGCAGCAGAATGGAATGCGGAAGTGACAAACGCGCTGGCAAAGGGCGCCCTGGATACACTCCTCAGGCACGGGGCACAGGAAAGTGACGTGATTCTAAAACATGTTCCCGGAAC
>JBFXKJ010000166.1:0-8615 GCA_050173895.1 Mangrovibacterium sp.
TATCTGGTATCGACCGTGAGCATCACGCTGGTGTTGTTCCTGGTGGGTATGATGTCCCTTCTGATCCTGAATGCGAGAAGGCTGTCGGATTACGTGCGGGAGAACGTCGGCTTTACGCTGATCCTGAATGACAATCTGCGGGAAGTGGAGATATTGCGCCTTCAGAAAGATCTGAGTGCCTCCGGATACGTAAAGGCAACCAGGTATGTGGACAAGGAAGAAGCTGCGAAGGAACTGACCGCAGAACTGGGAGAGGATTTTACAGGCTTTCTTGGTTTCAATCCGCTTTTTTCATCGGTCGACGTGAAGCTGCACGCTGCCTGGATGCAGACCGACAGCCTGGCCATGCTGGAGCAGCGGTTTTTAAAGTACCCGCAGGTGAAGGAAGTCTACTATCAGCGCGACCTGGTCAAGGTGATCAACGAAAATGTACAGCGGTTGAGCATCCTTCTTCTGGTTTTCTCGGGACTGCTCCTGTTTATCTTTATCACCCTGATCAATAACACGATCCGCATATCGATCTATTCGCAGCGATTTATTATCAATACCATGAAGCTGGTCGGGGCGACAAGGTCGTTTATCCGACGGCCTTTTGTGATGAAGAGCGTCACTTTTGGCCTGATTGCCGGCCTGATTGCCAATGCGGGGATCTTTATGCTGATCTATACATACCGGAATGAATTTGTTGGCCTGATTAGCTGGGAGCAGTCGGGCAGCGTAGGGATCACTTTTTTTGTCGTCCTTTTGTTTGGCGTGGTGATTTCATGGCTGTCAACCTACTTTGCGGTGAACAAATTTCTGCGCTTACGGTTTGAAGATTTGTTTTATTGAGTACTTTTGACAGCGGTACCGGAATCCGGGAAACAGCAATTAAACAGGAATATGGTAAAAAAAGAACAGGATACGGAAGAACAGAAATTTGCCCTTGGAAGGGACAATTACCGGTTATTGCTGATCGGTTTTATTGTGATCATTGCAGGTTTTATCCTGATGGTCGGGGGCAGGAGCGAAGACCCCACGGTGTTCAACGACGCAATTTTTAGTTTCCGGCGCATTACCCTTGCCCCGGTCGTTGTCTTATTTGGCTTTCTTTTTGAAGTCTACGCCATCATGAAAAAATAAGCCATGACATTGGTTGAGGCTTTCCTGCTGGGACTTATTCAGGGGCTGACGGAGTTTTTGCCCGTCAGTTCGAGCGGGCATCTTGAACTGGGGCATGCCCTGCTGGACATGCATGGGGAAGGGAACCTGCTTTTCGCCATTGTGGTACATGGTGCCACGGTACTCAGTACACTTGTCGTATTCAGGCAGGATATTATTCATCTTCTCTCCGGACTGTCAGCTTTCAAATGGAATGAAGAGACCCGTTATGTGGCGCTGCTGCTGCTGTCGGCAGTGCCGGTTGCGGTTGTGGGGCTTTTCTTCCGGATTGAGATAGAGGGCCTGTTCAGCGGGAACCTGGTGTTTGTCGGTATTCTGCTGCTGATGACTGCCAGCCTGCTTGCATTTACTTATTTTACCGGCACCCGTACCGGAAAGATCAGGTGGTACGATGCGCTGATCATCGGCGTTGCCCAGGCAATCGCGGTGCTGCCGGGCATTTCGCGGAGCGGATCGACCATTGCCACCGGCCTGCTGCTGGGAAAGCGAAAGGAAGAAATGGCACGTTTCTCTTTCCTGATGGTCATTTTTCCCATTCTCGGGGCTAACCTGCTGGACCTGTTCTCGGGTGAAATGAAATCGTCGGGGGCAATTGGTGCCATCCCGCTGATCGTTGGATTTGCAACGGCTTTTTTGTCGGGGCTCGTAGCCTGTAAATGGATGATCGGGATTGTCAAAAAAGGCAAATTGATTTATTTTTCAGTTTATTGCCTGATTATCGGCTTAATTGCTATTTTTGCAGCCTGAAAAAAATGGCTGGTTGGTTCCAGCGAACGGCGTCTTTCACGTGCCGGCGAAGCCGCGCCTGTTTCCGTTTCGTCATACTAACATACAAATTCACTGATTTTGAAAACATATGATTTCCAGCAAGGGGAGGTATTGCTGTTTGATAAGGAGCTGGACTGGACATCCTTCGATCTGGTTCAGAAGGTGCGTAATCACCTGTGCCGGGCGCTGGGGATCAAAAAGCTGAAGGTTGGCCACGCGGGTACGCTCGATCCCAGGGCCACCGGACTGATGATTGTGTGCACCGGGAAGGCCACCGGCCGGATCGAAAGCCTGCAGGCCGGGGAAAAGGAGTATATCGCTACCCTCCGCATGGGAGCCACCACTCCCTCATTCGATACGGAAACCCCGGAAGACAAACAGTATCCGACCGATCAGATCACAAAAGAAAGCATTTTGGAGGTGCTGGAGAAGTTTAAAGGCGACCAGCTTCAGGTCCCGCCCTTGTTCAGTGCAGTGAAAATAGGTGGTAAACGGGCGTACCGGCACGCCCGGAAAGGGGAAGATGTGACGCTGGCCCCCAGACCCGTCCATATCCGGGAACTGGAATTACTCGATTTTAATGATAAACTAATTACCCTCAGGGTTTGTTGCAGTAAAGGAACTTACATCCGGGCGCTGGCCCGCGATTTGGGAACTGCTCTTGACTCGGGCGCATACCTGACCGCCCTCCGGAGAACCCGAGTTGGCGATGCCCGGGTGGAGGAGGCCATGAGTGTCCAGTTTTTTTTAGATAATTTGAATGATTTTGTAACTAAGTGAAAACTGCCCCGTATAAGGTCACTTTGCCGGAAAAAGCAGGTTGACACGGGGTCTGTGTGCGGCATTGGCATTCCGGAGCCGGGATCCGGGAAGAAAAGAAGTCAGGTTGAAAAAATAAATATATGAAACGAGCATGGAAGCCGCGGTATCCGCCCGAGTTGATGTTTACATGCGAGTTCCATACGTCGATGTCCTTTAGACAAGTGATGAAGTTTAGTACGCAAGTTATGCACAGTTAATTTGAATTGATAAATATATGAAGTTATCGAAGTTTAGGTACAAATTACCGGAAGAACTGATAGCCTTACATCCTTCCAGCAACAGGGATGAATCGAAGCTGATGGTTTTGCACCGGAAGACGAAGGAGATCGAGCACAGGATGTTTAAGGATATCACGGAGTATTTCCATGATCAGGATGTGATGGTTTTCAATGATACGAAGGTTTTTCCGGCACGTTTGTACGGCAACAAGGAGAAAACGGGGGCCGAGATCGAGGTTTTTCTGCTTCGGGAACTGAACCGGGAGCAGCGCCTGTGGGACGTGCTGGTCGACCCGGCGCGCAAGATCCGGATCGGCAACAAGCTGTATTTCGGGGAAGACGATCTGTTGGTGGCGGAGGTGATCGACAATACCACTTCGCGGGGGCGGACGCTTCGTTTTCTGTTTGACGGGCCTTATGATGAATTCAAAGCCACGCTGTACAGCCTTGGGCAGACGCCGCTGCCGAAGTTTATTCAGCGGCCGGTACAGCCGGAGGACAAGGAGCGTTACCAGACCATATTTGCGAAACATGAAGGTGCCGTTGCCGCACCCACGGCTGGTCTGCATTTCAGTCGCGAGTTGATGAAACGCCTGGAGATCATCGGTGTGAACTTCAGTTTTGTCACCCTTCACGTCGGACTGGGGAATTTCCGCAGTGTGGATGTGGAGGACCTGACCAAACACAAGATGGATTCGGAGCAGATCTGGATCACAGAGGAGGCCTGCCGGGTAGTCAACGAGGCCAGGATGAACAAGCGCAATGTCTGCGCCGTGGGTACCACGGTGATGCGGACCCTGGAGAGCTCCGTTTCAACACAGGGACTTTTGAAACCTTTTGAAGGCTGGACCAACAAGTTCATTTTCCCACCTTATGATTTCAGTGTTGCAAACAGTATGGTGACCAACTTTCATCTGCCCTTATCGACCTTGCTGATGATGGTGGCTGCCTTTGGCGGTTATGAATTTGTTATGGAAGCCTACCGGAAAGCAATCAAGGACGGATATCGTTTCGGGACCTACGGCGATGCCATGCTGATCCTGTGAGGGCAAAGAGCATGGAGCGTAGAGCATGGTGCATAGCGAAGAGGGCATCATGCATAGCGAGAAGAGGATAAATTAAGATTGCTGACAGCAAGTGACACAAATTACAATGTATACAGATGGCGCGGCGAGGGGAAACCCTGGCCCGGGCGGGTACGGCGTTGTGCTGATGTCGGGTCCCCACCGGAAGGAATTGTCGGGCGGCTTTGCCTGTACGACGAATAACCGGATGGAATTACTGGCTGTGATCACCGGACTGGAAGCAATCAAAGCAGAGAATTGTCAGGTGACAATTTATTCCGATTCGAAATATGTGGTCGACGCAGTCGAGAAAGGCTGGCTTAACGGCTGGGTGAAAAAGCGTTTCCGGGATAAGAAGAACGCTGACCTGTGGATGCGTTTTCTGGAGGTTTATAAAAAACACCAGGTCCGGTTTATCTGGATCCGCGGGCATTCGGCGATCCCGGAAAATGAGCATTGTGATCATTTGGCGGTGCGAGCTTCGATGGGACCCGACCTTTCGAAAGACGAAGGTTATCTGGCGAGCCGGGAACTGTAAAGGCAGGGTGTTGTTTGACAGGGTTTTGTTTGACAGGGTTTTCGTCTCTACACCGTCTCAGCTAAATTTTGATCTTGTTTCGCTAAAGAAAAGTAAACTCCTCCCTGCGGTCGTCAGACAGACTTTTCTTTATTTCGCTTCACAAGATCAAAATTCTTAACGCTTCGACGCTTAGGTTCCGAAAAACCCTGTCAAACTGAGTAGTAGGGAAGAAGTAAACTCCTCCCTGCGGTCGTCAGACAGACTTTTTTTCTTTACGCTTCTGCGGTGGAAATTTTTAACGCTTCGAAGGCAAGGCTCCAAAATTCCTGTCAAACATTAGTATTAGGGAAAGAGGTCTGCCTGAGAATCTGAACATCTGAAAATCCGAGAATCTTTTTATCTTGAATCTTGGTTCCTGGTTCTTGATTCTTGAATCTTATTGTCTTTTTGTCTGGACATCTGATAGTCTGAGAATCTTTTCCTGTCCTGACACTTTTTTGTTATTTTTGCCGCACCTGAATTGAAATCCATGGACCTGATTTATCAGCTTGGCATTCGCCTGTACGGATTGGCGGCAGCGGTGGCTGCTCCTTTCAATGAGAAGGCGCGGTTGTGGCACCGTGGCCGCAGAGAGGTATTCCGGTATCTGGAGTCGGCCATTGTTCACGATCGTCCGCTGATCTGGGTCCACTGTGCCTCGCTGGGTGAGTTTGAACAGGGGCGTCCGCTGATCGAGGCTGTGAAGAGCGAGTATCCGCAGTACCGCATTCTGCTGACTTTTTTTTCTCCTTCCGGCTATGAGATCAGGAAAAACTACGCGATGGCCGATTATATCTGTTATCTTCCTTCCGACACCCGGCGGCATGCCCGCCGTTTTACGGAACTGGTCAGGCCGGAGAAGGCTTTCTTTATCAAATATGAATTCTGGAAGAATTACTTTTTTGAATTAAAGCGCAGACAGGTGCCTTTGTACCTGGTCTCAGCCATTTTCCGCCCGTCGCAGTTGTTTTTTCAGAAAGGTCCCCGCGCACGCTGGTACCGGGATGTATTGAGGCAGGTAGACCACTTTTTTGTTCAGAATCCCGGGTCGGCCCGCCTGCTCGATCAGATCGGGCTTTATAACCGGACGGTGACCGGGGATACCCGGTTTGACCGTGTTGCCGGAATTGCGGCCGCCGGAAAGGAGCTTCCTCTCGTTGAGCAGTTCAAAGGCGATTCGGTCCTTATCGTGGCCGGAAGTTCATGGGCGCCGGATGAGGAGCTTTTGGCTGCATACCTCCGCCAAAACAAAAAGGTGAAAATGATCTTTGCCCCTCATGAAGTGAAGGAATCGAATATCAGGCGGCTGACAGAGCTTCTCCCGGAGAAACCGGTGCGCTATACGGCAGCCGGAGAGGATGTCGGAACTTACCGGATCATGATCATCGACTGCATCGGCGTGCTGTCGTCGGTGTACCGCTATGCCGACCTGGCCTATATTGGCGGCGGCTTCGGTGTCGGGATCCACAATACCCTGGAGGCAGCAATCTACCATATTCCGGTGCTTTTCGGTCCCAACTACCTGAAGTTCGGGGAGGCCGTGGAACTGGTGGCCCGGAAACTGGCCTTTCCCGTAAACAACACCCGCGAATTAACCGGCCAACTTGACCATTTGATCGGAAATGAACCTCTTCTGAAGGAAATAGCTGAGAAATGTGAAGCCTTTATGGCAGAGAATGTCGGGGCCACCCGGAAGGTATGCCAAAAAGTTTTTAACAATTGATACCATTCTGAAACCTGCCGGAGTGTGACCGCGTATATACCTGTTTATATCTCCTTTTTTTGTAAACTTTCCGCCTTTTTTGCTGTTGAAATTTATGTAAGGTTTTACTTTTTTGCAATTTTTCGGCCAAATTAGATTTGTAATACATTGATAGTAAATAAAATAACAATAAAAAGTTGATAACTTTTTTTACAATTGCAAATAAAAGTATTTATTTTTTGTTGTGGGGGTATTATCTTGCAAAGACGAAAAACAGAAGGAAGGGAACTGACTTAACACCGCTTTTACAGTCAGTTAAATCATAATGACATTTAATTTTTTTGGTTATGGATTTAAAAAATGTTGCGACAGATCCCCGGACGGGGAAGAAGAGTTATTCTCCGGAAGAAGCGTTTCAGGAAACCCAGAAATATTTCAAGGGAGATGATCTTGCTGCTCGTGTTTGGGTGAACAAGTACGCCTTAAAGGATTCGTTCGGGAATATTTTTGAAAAGACGCCCGACGATATGCACCGGCGGCTGGCTGCAGAGATTTACAGGATTGAGAAGAAGTACAACAATCCGATGGAGGAGAAGCTGATCTACGGCTTGCTGAAAGATTTTACATACATTGTACCGCAGGGCGGGCCGATGACTGGTATTGGGAATGACTTTCAAATTGCCTCCCTTTCCAACTGTTTTGTCGTTGGAAACGAAGGTAATTCTGATTCGTACGGAGGGATTATGAAGATTGACCAGGAGCAGGTTCAGCTGATGAAGCGCAGAGGCGGTGTAGGACATGATCTTTCGCATATTCGTCCGAAGGGATCGCCGGTGAAGAACTCGGCGCTGACCTCGACGGGAATCGTGCCGTTTATGGAGCGTTATTCGAATTCGACGCGGGAGGTTGCTCAGGATGGCCGGCGGGGGGCGCTGATGCTCTCGGTTTCGGTGAAGCATCCGGATTCGGAAAAATTTATCGATGCCAAGCTGGAGCAGGGCAAGGTAACCGGAGCAAATGTGTCGGTGAAGATTCACGATGATTTTATGCGGGCTGTTGAGAAGGAGGCCATTTACAGGCAGCAATACCCGATCGATTCGGCCGAGCCGGTATACGTACGTGACACCGATGCACAGCGGTTGTGGAGGAAGATCGTTCATAATGCGTGGAAGTCGGCCGAGCCCGGCATTCTTTTCTGGGACACGATTATCCGGGAGTCGGTTCCGGATTGTTATGCCGATCTGGGATACCGGACCGTATCGACGAATCCCTGCGGGGAGATTCCGCTTTGTCCGTACGATAGTTGCAGACTGATTGCTGTCAACCTCTATTCGTATGTAGAGAAGCCTTTTACGCCGCAGGCGCGCTTTAACTTTGAAAAATTCAGGGAACACGTTGGGTATGCCCAGCGTCTGATGGACGATATTATCGATCTGGAGTTGGAGAAGATCGATGCCATCCTGGCAAAGATCGATGCGGATCCTGAAGATGAAGAAATCAAACAAACGGAGCGGAAGCTGTGGGAGAAGATCCAGACCAAGGCGCGTGAAGGACGGCGGACAGGTGTGGGCATCACCGCCGAGGGCGACATGCTGGCAGCGCTGGGATTACGCTACGGATCGGATGAAGCGATCGATTTCAGCGAGGAGATCCATAAGACACTGGCGCTTGCTGCTTACCGCTCATCCGTTGCGATGGCCCGCGAGCGGGGACCTTTCACCATTTATGATGCCGAACGGGAAAAGAACAATCCGATGATCAAACGGCTCCGGCAGGAAGATGAAGCGTTGTACGCGGAGATGGTCAAATACGGACGCAGGAACATTGCCCTGCTCACCATTGCCCCCACCGGGACTACCAGCCTGATGACCCAGACCACTTCAGGGATCGAGCCGGTGTTTATGCCGGTGTACAAGCGCCGGCGCAAAGTAAATCCGAACGACAAGGACGTGCGGATTGACTTTGTGGACGAGGTGGGTGACAGTTGGGAAGAATACATTGTGTTTCATCATAAGTTCCTCACCTGGATGAAGACTAACGGGTACGATATCCGGAAGAACTATACGCAGGATGAGCTGGACGAGATGGTCAGCAAATCGCCTTATTACAAGGCCACCTCGAACGATGTGGACTGGCTCGCGAAGGTACGGATGCAGGGGAGGATACAGAAATGGGTAGACCACTCGATCAGTGTAACCATCAATTTGCCGTCGGATGTGGATGAGGACCTGGTCGACAGGCTTTATTTAGAAGCATGGAGGAGCGGCTGCAAGGGCGTTACGGTGTACCGGGACGGTTCGCGCTCGGGCGAGCTGGTTACC
>JBFXKJ010000167.1:0-8523 GCA_050173895.1 Mangrovibacterium sp.
TCCAATACGGCCGAGCGTGTGGCTGCGCAGCAGAAACCAGGTGGTGCCGATGAGCATGCCGATTCCTGCAGCAAGAAAGCCATATTGCCAGGCAATTTGTTCGCCCAGTTTGCCGGCAACAAGCGGCGAAATAAAGGCACCCAGGTTAATTCCCATGTAAAAGATCGTAAAACCACCATCTTTCCGCGGGTCGTTATTGTCATAGAGTTTTCCGACCATCGTTGAGATGTTTGGCTTGAAAAAGCCATTTCCTATGATCAGGATACCCAATCCCGCAAACAACAGCATTTTTCTGAATTCGGTGTCTCCCTGCGGCATGGAGCTCGCGGCCAAAAAGAACTGTCCAATGGCCATGGTCAGGCCGCCTATGTAAATGCACTTACGTTGTCCCAGCAACTTATCGGCCAGAATGCCGCCAATAATGGGTGTGACATATACCAGCGCGGTAAATATCCCATAGATGGTGAAAGCATCCAACTCGGCCATTTCAAAACCACCGCTTGCAAAAGTTGCCGTTAAAAACAAAACCAGCAGCGCCCGCATGCCATAATAACTGAACCTTTCCCACATTTCAGCGGCAAAAAGGGTGGAAAGCCCCACGGGATGTCCGAAAAAGGCTTTATTTTTATCTGTACTCATCAATTAATGGATAAAAGTTTAAAGAAATGCAAATATACCAAAAATGTGAAGCCGAAAAGTGACACTTATCATGACTGAAGACAGGAAATTGACTGTTTGGACAAAAATAAACAGCAGGAAAGAAAGAACGGACAAGAAAATAGTTGAACACACGAAACGCCGCACGGGAAAATAACTTAATTTTAAAAGCAGAGAAAGAATCGAAATGAAGGTTTTTACAAGCAGACAAATAGCCGCGATTGACAGATACACCATCGATCATGAACCGGTATCGCACATCGATCTGATGGAAAGGGCGGCACTACAGGTCGTTAATTGGCTGATTCGCCATATCCCGGCGGGCAGGAAACTACTTTTTTTCGCAGGGCCGGGAAACAACGGAGGAGATGCATTGGCTGTGGCCCGCATGATGGCGAACCGTGATTATTGTTGCGAGGTCATTTTGCCGGATTTTGGAAAGGCGGCAGAAGGTTCGCCGGCGATAAACCTGCAGCGTCTGCAGGAACAGGGAAAAATGCCGGTCATCAAGCCGGCACAGGAGTCGCAGGTGCCGCCCATCCCGTCCGATGCGGTGGTTATCGACGGACTCTTTGGTTCGGGGCTGACGCGTCAGCCCGATGGACTGGCAGCGTATTTGATCAGGCAGATCAATGAGTCAGGAGCGATGGTTGTCTCGATCGATATCCCCAGCGGGCTGTTTGGTGAGGATAATTCCGGGAATGACCTGTCGAAGGTTGTGCGGGCAAGCTACACGCTTAGTTTTCAATTTCCAAAGCTCAGCTTTTTTTTCCCCGAGCATGAGGAGTTGCTGGGACAGTGGGAAGTATTACCCATCGATCTGCATCCCCAGGCCATCGCCGATACAGAGACACCTTATCATTTTCTGACGCACGGTTTTATCGGCGGGAAACTCACGAAAAGAAAACGGTTTGCACACAAGGGTAGCTATGGGCACGCCTTGCTCATTGCCGGATCACGATGCAAAATGGGGGCCGCGGTCCTGAGCTCCCGGGCATGTCTCCGGGCAGGGGTAGGATTGTTGACCGCCCATGTTCCGAATCCGTTTTTGCCGGTTATGCACGTGGCTGTTCCGGAGGCGATGTGCTCGGCCGATGCCTCCGACCTGATGTTTACCGAATTTCCGGAACTGAGTCCATACAGCGCAGTGGGAGTTGGTCCTGGAATCGGTACCAAACCCAACTGCCAAAAGGGACTGTATAAACTGCTCACGCAAAAGCCCCAGAAAATGGTGCTGGATGCCGACGCACTGAACGTCCTTTCCCTTCACAGGGAGTGGCTGGAATTGTTGCCGGCAAATGCAATACTCACCCCTCATCCCAAAGAGTTTGAGCGCCTTGCGGGACCTTCGGGCGACTCGTGGACCCGCCTTCAGCTTCAGGTTCAGTTTTCGCGCCGCTATCAGGTAATTGTCATTTTAAAGGGAGCGTATACCAGTATCAGTTTACCCGACGGACAGGTATTTTTCAACACAAGCGGAAATCCGGGAATGGCCACAGCCGGCAGCGGAGATGTGCTCACGGGCATCATCCTGGGGCTCCTGGCCCAGCCTTACCCACCTGCCGATGCAGCTCTGGCGGCTGTGTACCTGCATGGCGTGGCCGGTGATCTTGCCGCTGACCAAATGAGCGAAGAGGCCCTGAATGCCGGCGACCTGATCAGCTTCCTCGGGAAAGCTTTCATTCACCTCAGAGCCAGATCCGGGACCACCCCGGATAAAATAGGGGGAAAGTATTAAATTATGACAGAAGACTCTTTTTTTGAATTCACATTAGCTATTTTTGAGGGTTCATCGGACAGAGTCGGTCATGGTTACCGCCTTTGCTGATTTTTTTAACCAGAAACGGGCATGTTGCGCTGCGGCACCCATATGCTTATCATTTTCAGCAAACCGGAGTTCCATGCGACCATTGAAAAACAAATTACTAAGGTATGAAGACAGGATACAAATTATTTTTACTTTTCATGATCCTGGGCAGCAGCGGATTTGCCCAAAGGACAGATAAAAAAGAGGCAGTTGTGAATTTTACGAACGGCGTGGTTTACAGTTTGCCCCGGACCGGGGTTCGGATCTATGTCACAGCCACCCAGGAGAAGTTTTTTCACGGACCTTATTATCAGTATGCCGAGCCGATGCTCGGCCTGAAGAACGCGCCTGACCAGGATCGCGAAAGCTGGCTTATCAGCAACATTCGGATCGAAACCTTTAGCGAGCCGGATCCGGGACAGGTACATAAGGCCACCGGACACGCGGCTTCACTGGTAAGCCTGACCCCTGCGGGAGTGATCGCCGGCATTAACGCGCCGGTTGAAAGCCAGTCGGAAGCGGCCCCCGTGTCAACTTTCCTGGGCGATACCAAAACGCCGCAGTTTCCTTTTACCGACCTGTCGCTGAGCTCTTTCTTTGAAAAGCCTGATTCATTGAAGAAAAATATGCTGATCGTCAAATCGATGGAGGAGAAGGCCCAGGAAGCAGCCCATACGGTGACAAAGTTGCGCAAGCGGCGCTTTAAAACGCTGGCCAATGCTTATGAGGAACAATTACCCGACGGGCGCGCCTATGAAGTGATGGTGAAAGAGCTTGACCGCCTTGAGCAGGAGTACGTGTCCCTTTTCATCGGTAAATCGTACAGGAAATCGTTCGACTACAGCTTTGATTACATACCGGGGAACAATGCCGTTTCCGGCGCAGTGGTGTTCCGCTTTTCTGAAGCAAAAGGGGTGTTGCCGGAAACCGATATGAGCGGAAAACCCATTGTGATCGATATGGAAAAGCTGGATAACCTTGCAGCGGCCCAGGTAAAATCAGCAACCGGAACTCCGTCGGGCGCAGGCGTGTTCTACAGAATGCCCGGACTGGCAGAGATCAGGATCCTGAACGGGATCAATCTGATCGCCACCACGCGGGCAGAGATCGCGCAGTTCGGCACCACGACCTTCGTTCCCGACGAATTGCTCGACGGTAACTACCGGATCACTTTCCATCCTAAGACCGGAGGAATAAAAAGCATTCAGCAAAAATAACAGGAAAAGGACCTTTCTTAAACCCCGACTATGACAAAAGAACTTTTACACCAAACACTGCGGGATTCAAAGCGGGCCCGGTGGACTGCCCTGCTCATCGTTTCGTTTACCATGTTTGCTGCATATATGTTCACGGAAGTGATCTCGCCTCTGAAGCCGATCCTGGAAAGAACCTACGGGTGGGACAGCACCGATTTTGGGACAGTTACCAGCGCCTATGGTCTCTTCAACGTCTTTTTCTTTATGTTGATCTTTGTCGGGTATATGCTCGATAAGTTCGGCATCCGTTTCAGTACGATCGCTTCGGCGGCAATCATGATTGCAGGTGCTTTTTTGAAATGGATGGCTTTTAAAGGTTTCTTTTCGCCGGAGGAAGAGATCAGCTTTTTCGGACTCTTCACGCTTAAAGAGCAGGTGTTTTACGCCACGGTGGGATATGCCCTCTTCGGCGTTGGCTCTGAATATGCGGGGATCACGGTTACCAAGGCCATCGTTAAATGGTTTACGGGCTATGAAGTGGCCCTGGCCCTGGGAATGCAGGTGGCCATAGCCCGTATGGGTTCTTTTGTACCCCTGGCATTTGGCGGTCTGGTGGCGACCCGAACCAGCGTTCCGTTCTGGATCCTCCTCTCCACTTTATTTCTTGTTGCAGGGCTTATCGCCTTCTTTTATTATAATATGATGGACAAGAAGCTTGACCGTCAGGTGAGCGAAAGCCTTCCTTCTTCAGGAGAGGATGAGTTCAGGCTGAAGGATGTGATGGTGGTGATCTCGAACCGCGGCTTCTGGATCATTGCCGTTCTTTGCCTGCTTTTTTATTCGGCGGTCTTCCCGTTTTATAAATATGGCCCGGACCTGATGGTCAATAAATTCGGAGTGAGTGAAGCCTGGGCCGGCTTGCTTCCGAGCCTGGTGCCCTTCGGGACGATGATCCTGACGCCTCTCTTCGGGAGCCTTTACGATAACAAGGGGAAAGGGGCCAGCATTATGATCCTTGGATCGCTGATACTGATCGTGGTGCATACTATTTTCTTTCTCCCCTTTGTAACCAGTGTGGTCGTCGCTTTCTTCAATGTCATTCTGCTGGGGATCGCATTTTCACTGGTGCCTTCGGCCATGTGGCCATCGGTGGCCAAGATCATTCCCCAGAAACAGCTTGGCAGCGCTTATGCGTTGATTTTCTGGATCCAGAATATAGGCCTTTGGGGGATCCCTCTGGCTGTGGGCATTGTGCTTGACAAAACCAACCCGGGAGTGGCGGCTGCCAAACAGGCCGGAGAGAATGTGAGCTACAACTATACCCTCACCTGGACTGTTTTCCTGGGCCTCACGGTATTGGCCATTTTTGCATCCCTGCTGCTGAAGGCAGAAGACCGGAAAAGGGGTTACGGACTTGAATTGCCCAATATAAAGAAAGACTAAACGGCTGATGAATTTTAAATCATTCAATTCAAAATAAAATGGATCATCCAATTCAATCATTAGAACCGCGGGAATTGTGGGAAATTTTTCATCAGATTACCCAAATCCCGCGCCCTTCCTATCATGAGGAACGGATTCAGGAGTTCGTCATGGGCTTTGGCCGGAGCCTTGGGCTGGAAACCCAGAAAGACCAGGCAGGAAATATCATTATCCGTAAACCGGCAACCGCAGGGATGGAAAACCGGAAAGGAGTGATCCTTCAGGGGCATCTTGATATGGTTCCGCAGAAGAATAACAACAAGGCCCATAATTTTGTGAACGATCCCATCGAGACCCGCGTCGAAGGTGAGTGGGTGATGGCCAACGGAACAACGCTGGGAGCCGATAATGGTATCGGCGTTTCGGCAGCATTGGCTGTGCTGGCCTCGCGAACGGTTGTTCACGGACCGCTGGAAGCCTTGTTCACAGCCACGGAAGAGACCGGGATGGACGGAGCAAAAGGATTAAAACCCGGTATTCTGAAAGGGAGCATCCTGTTAAATATGGACTCGGAAGATGAAGGAGAACTGTATGTGGGATGCGCCGGCGGGGAAGATGTCAATGTCCGCTTTGTTTATACCGCGGAAGAGGTCCCTGCAGGAAACCGCGCGTTCAGCCTCGAGGTGACAGGTCTGAAAGGCGGTCATTCGGGGATGGATATTATCCTGCAGCGCGGGAATGCCAATAAGGTTTTTTTCCGCCTGCTCAACCAGGCGTACCGGAAAGCAGGTGCCCGGCTGGCCCGGATCGAAGGAGGAAGCCTTCGCAATGCCATCCCCCGTGAGGCGGTCGGCATTGTAACGGTGGACCCGGCCCAGGCTTCCATGCTCAAATTAACACTTGAAGAAGAATTCAGGCTGATCAGTGACGAGCTTTCAGCAAGGGAGCCGGATATGAAAATGATCCTTGCCGAAACTGAACTGCCGGCAAAGGCGATGGATGAACTCACACAGGTTAAACTTACTGCAAGCATCATGGCCTGTCCCAATGGGGTGATCCGAATGAGCGACAGCATGCCGGGACTGGTGGAAACCTCCAGCAACATGGCCGTTGTGAAATCGGACGTCCATGCCGGAACGGTTGACCTTTCTTTCCTGATGCGGAGTTCGGTCGATTCGGCCAGGGCCGACCTGGGGCACAGGCTGCAGGCGCTGTTCGGCCTCGCGGGAGCAGACATCAGCCTGACGGGCGGATATCCCGGCTGGAAACCCAACATGGAATCACCTGTCCTGAAAACCATGGTACAGGTTTACGAAAAAAATTACGGAAAAACTCCGGAGATCAAAGCGATCCATGCCGGCCTGGAATGCGGGATCCTGGCCGGAGCCTATCCCGGCTGGGACATGATCTCTTTTGGACCTACAATCCGGTTCCCCCACTCTCCGGATGAAAAGGTGCATGTCCCGTCTGTGAAAAAATTCTGGGATTACCTTCTTGAAACGCTTAAAAGCATTCCTGTAAGATAGATGAAGACCCGGCTTACACCGGGTCTTTTTTTATGTCCTGGCAAGCAGGACAATTCGTTCGCTTTCCTTTTTCCCGATGGTCATCAGGAATGCATTGATATCCTTAAAAAGATCTTTGCCCCAGGTTCCTTTGTTGATCTGCACCGTCCGGACAATGGTGACCTGGTGATCATTGTCTTTCAGGAAGCTCAGGTGGTAATTGCCATAGGCACAGGATGACTGCGTATCTCCCGGCAGGAATTCGACGGTGAAGCGCTCGGGCAGGGCCAGGCAAAGCGTATCCCGGTAGGAATAGGCCATCTGCTCACAGATATTTTGCCTGCGGTCGTCCCTGATGCGCCGGAAAAAGTCATTTTGATGGAAGAAGTTTGGTTGCACAAACACCCTGCTTCCCGCTCTGACAACACAGTTGCTGAGGATCCCCTTTACGTTCAGAACCGCTTCGGCATGGCGGGACGAAATATCGCTCAGGCTAAAACTGCTGATTTCAACCCCATTCGCAGTTAATGATTTGAGCAGGGCTTTTTTCTGTTCCTCTTTCGACTCGTAGATCAACTGGTCCACATCTTCATACATGTAGTCGCGAAAGTTTGTCCGGAGGTCAAATGAAGCACTCCCGTTTTCAAGCAGGCTGGCTTTGATCACCGAACTTCTGAGGTTATCGTCTGCAGAAAAGACCGGCGTGCGGGTCAGGACGCCTCCCCCGGGTGTGATCCGCAGCCCGTACCGGTCGGAGTTGCCGGAGCCGATGTACCCGAAGGGTTTTGTCTGACTGGTACATTCCAGCCAGACCGTATCCCTTTCGAGGGGCACGCACACAACAATATGGTTGGTCTGCTGCTGGCTGGGGAAGTCGGGGAACCTGATCTTTTGGTAGGGGCCATTGCCAATTTCCGTGTACCAGGATTCGATCCCTGCACATTTGAGAATGGCACGCATGTAATTACTCAGCGCCTTACAGTCGCCATAGCCCTTTTCATGTACTTCCGACGCCGGGAACGGTTGGAATCCGCCGATCCCAAGCTGGACGCTCACGTAGCGTGTTCGCTTCTGCATATACTGGTACAAAGCCTTCACTTTTTCCTTTTGGCTTTCATAAGGCTGTACCAACTGCCTGATCTCTTCAGCCGCTGCCAAAGGAAGTTCGTCCCGGTCGCGGATCAGTTCCCAGGCCCATTTCCCATAGCTGTTCCAATTGGAATAGTCGCCCTTGTGCCCTTCAAACACCATTTCATTCGGTCCCAGTAAAACAACAGGGAAAAGATCGAGATACTCCGGGCCTGAGGATTCCCGGGGAATGGCGCGCAGGTTTGCCGCCTCCCACCGGTATTTATTCCCCTTACCGGTGGTTTCCTCACCAACGACGAAAGGATAGTTCAGTTCCTTGTGACGGAGAGGCAGGGAGGAAGGCGTTATAAAACTGAGCTCCGCTTTTTCGACCGATAGATGGAACCATTGCGGACGCCAGGGACCGAATCCGATCGTGCTGCTGTATTCGAGGGTATAACGATATTCAACCGTATAAGGATAATTGTTGTTTGCCGGTTTATAAACCTTCGCCCGCTGATCGCTGAATAGGGTATAAGAACCGTTTAGCGCCACATCTTCGATGTCTTTCTTCTTCATTTCGCGGACCACCTCCCCGTTTTTGTCATAAATGACGCCCTCCACGTCCGTGACCTTTGAATTACGGTCGTAGGGTATAAAGAGGATGGCCGCGTCGGTGCCGTTTTCATTCAGCACGGTGGTCACCCGATGTACCCGTTCCAGATAGTTAGCGGGCGACAGTCGCTCATATTCATCCAAAGAATATCTCACCACCGCATGGGCATCGGTTTTCATCGAGTCGGCGATGAGTGAGCTATCCCACTTCCCCAGTCCGTTTGCCGACAGGGAGATCGTTAACAGGCATATG
>JBFXKJ010000168.1:0-8482 GCA_050173895.1 Mangrovibacterium sp.
ACTAGGGAGAAATATCGCCCGTTTCAGGCGTAAGAATAATGACCCAGTCATGTCTGGCCGCTTTCAGCGCGATATTGTCCGACTTTTTTTCCGAAAACCGCTATTCCTGACTCAGTGCGCTATATTTCAGCCGGGGGTATCGTCTGGCCAGGGCCCCGACAATCGTCAGGGTGTTGTCTTCCGAAAAATTATCGACCACGATGATTTCAAATTCGGAATATTCCTGCTCCAGCAACTTTATGAGCAGTTTTTCAATCCTCTCCTCTTCGTTTCTCACAATCAGCAGAATACTTACGGGCTGCTCATCCGGCGCTTCTTTCGGCTCTTTCAGAAAGATGAGCTTAAAATATAAACCGAACTGAATGGCCAAAGCCAGCACAAAACCGGTGAGCAACAAAGCATAAGCAATCCACTCGTAATATGTTTTGTCGAAAAAATCAGTAACCATGGGGTAATTTTGCCTACAAAATTAACAATAAGGATGATTCTCCTGCGTTTTTTCCTTTATTTTCATCTGTTTATCGTTCCAATTTAACCGTGCATAATTTGCGTACTAAACTTCATTACTTTTCCAAAGGACATCGACGTATGGAACTCGCATATAAACATCGGCTCGGACGGAAGCCGCGACTTTCATGCTCGTTTCAGATCTCTTTTAGCTTTTCTTTCCCTTGCCGGCACGCGCAAAGCGCGTGCTTGTCCCTTCCATAAATTAAGATTGCCGGTCCTGATGGTTAAACTTTTATAGCTATCTTTGTCTTCTCAAAACTGAAAGATGCGTTTTACACTTAAACATCAGGCAGTAAGGTCAGAAGCAAGAGCAGGGGTACTGGAGACGGATCACGGGATCATTGAGACCCCTGTTTTTATGCCTGTCGGAACTGCCGGATCGGTAAAGGGGATCCATGTCAAGGAGCTGAAAGAAGATATCGGTGCGCAGATTATTCTGGGGAATACCTATCACCTTTATCTGCGCCCCGGCACAGAGATTATCGCGGGAGCCGGCGGCTTGCACCGGTTTAACGGATGGGATGGTCCGATCCTGACAGACAGTGGCGGTTATCAGGTGTTCTCCCTGGCCGACATCCGGAAGCTTACAGAAGAAGGAGCGCGCTTTCAGTCGCATATCGACGGCTCTTACCATCTGTTTACGCCCGAATCGGTGATCGGCATTCAGCGCAAGATCGGCGCAGACATCATCATGGCTTTTGACGAGTGCGCTCCGGGCGACGCCTCATACGAATATGCAAAAAAATCGGTGATGCTGACCCGCCGGTGGCTTGAACGCTGCGTGAATGAAATGGAAAAAACAAGCCCTTTGTACGGGCATAGCCAATCCTTATTTCCGATTGTGCAAGGTGCAGTTTACGCAGACCTCCGCGCCGAGTCGGCCCGGCATGCCGTTTCCCTGGGCAGCGACGGATATGCCATTGGTGGCTTGTCGGTCGGGGAACCCGAAGAACAGATGTATGCCATGATCGAAGTGGTCAATCCCATTCTCCCTCCCGATAAGCCCCGTTACCTCATGGGCGTCGGCACCCCCGTCAACATTCTGGAAGCCATCGACAGGGGCGTGGATATGTTCGACTGTGTCATGCCTACCCGAAACGGCCGAAACGGAATGCTTTTTACACGGGAAGGAACGATCAACATTAAAAACAAAAAATGGGCGGACGATTATTCACCCGTTGACCCGGATGGCACTTCTTTTGTTGACCATCATTATTCCCGGGCCTTTCTGCGCCACCTGATCATTTCCAATGAAATGCTCGGGGCCAAAATTGCCAGTCAGCATAACCTGGCCTTTTACCTGTGGCTGGTGAAGGAAGCCCGTAAACAAATACTGGCTGATAATTTTAAAAGCTGGAAAGAAGAAATGATCCCTAAACTTGCCAGACGATTGTAACGATTCATCTGAAAGCTGACAGAAGCATATGAAACACTTCATAAAAGATACAAAATTACTCATCCTTGACTGGTACATCATAAAAAAGTTCCTTGGAACATTTTTTTACTCCATTGCGCTGATCGTGAGCATTGCCATGGTATTCGACCTTTCGGAGAACCTGGACGAATTTCTCTCGAAAGAAGCGACCGGCAAGGAAATTGTCGTCGATTACTATTTGAACTTTATTCCCTATTTCGCCAATCTTTTCAGCTCGCTCTTCACGTTTATCGCGGTGATCTACTTTACCTCCAAGCTCGCCTACAACTCTGAAATTATCGCGATCCTGAGCAGCGGCGTTTCCTTTCACCGGATGATGAGACCTTATCTGATCTCTGCGCTCGTGATTGCCGCTTTCTCCTATGTTCTCGGGAACTTCATCATTCCCCCTGCCAACAAAAGCAGAGTGGAGTTTCGAAATAAATATATCAGCACCAAAACCTCCGGACCGGAACAAAACATTCACCGGCAACTCACTCCGGGAATCTTCATTTATATGAGCCGCTACACTGCCGCTGCGGATGTGGGACATGACTTCACGATCGAACGGTTCGAGGATGGAAAACTGGTCTCGAAGCTATCGGCCGAATACATTAAGTGGGACCGCGAAAAGAAAACCTGGACCATCCATAATTACTATATCCGCGACATCAACAATTATAAGGAAACCCTGACCTCCGGGACCGAGAAGGACACGACCCTGAACATGAAACCTGAAGACTACCGCGTGATCAAAAATGTAGTTGAAACCATGACATTGCCGGTTTTAAACCGGGAAATCAGGGACCTTCGGCTCCGGGGTGTCAATGCCATCGAATATGAAATTGAAAAGCACAAACGGCGGGCAGCCCCCTTTTCTTCCTTTATTCTCACCTTTATCGGGGCATCGCTGGCTTCCAGAAAGATCAAGGGGGGAATCGGCCTTCACCTCGGACTCGGTATCCTGATCAGTTTCTCGTACATCATGTTTATGCAGGTGTCGACCGTCTTTGCCACTTCCGGTTCTGTTCCGCCGTCAATTGCCGTTTGGATCCCCAATGCCGCATTCGGACTCCTCGCGGCATGGCTCTACCGCTATGCCAGCATGCGGTAAAAAATTCAAACTTGGAAGAAAATTATTCAAAATCAAGCGGTCACAAAGATTTAACGGAAAAGTCAAAATGTTGTACAAAACCTTTGCATCTATAAAAAAGTAATACATTTGTTCCCGAATAGGGCATTTACCCAGGCTTTAATTAACAAAAATAACCACTCCATTTAACTGGATCTTTAATTTAAAAGTTTTAACTATGTCACTGAAACGGAACATTCTGGATCTTCGGAAACGGAAAGATGAAGTTCTCAAAGGGGGAGGTGAAAAGGCCATTGAAAAGCAAGTTGCAATGGGAAAACTCACTGCCCGGGAACGTATTTTGTACATCCTGGACAAGGGTTCTTTTCACGAATATGACATGTTTGTTGAACATGCCGCCCGCGACTTTGATATGGACAAGATGACCCTTGCGGGAGACGGTGTCATTATTGGCACCGGAACCATCAACGGCTCACCTGTCTGCATTTTTGCCCAGGACTTCACTGTAGCCGGAGGCTCCCTTGGACTCATGCATGCCCGTAAAATAACCAAGATCATGGATCACGCCCTTAAAATGAGAGTTCCTTTGATTGGAATTAATGACTCGGGAGGTGCCCGTATCCAGGAAGGGGTCAATTCGCTGGCGGGATATGGTGAAATTTTCTTCCGTAACACGCTGGCTTCGGGGGTAATCCCTCAGATCTCCGTGATTCTTGGCCCCTGTGCCGGAGGAGCTGTTTATTCCCCTGCCCTGACCGACTTTGTTTTTGTGGTGAATCAGATTTCTAAAATGTTCATTACCGGTCCCGGAGTGATTAAAACCGTCCTGGGCGAAGAAATTTCGATGGAAGAACTCGGCGGTGCGAAAGTTCACGCTGAAATCACCGGCAACGCCCACTTCTATGCCGAAAGCGAACAGGAATGCTTTGAGCAAATCAAACAGTTGATTTCTTACATTCCCTGGAACAACACACAAAAAGCGACGGTAACCGAACCAGCCAAACCTACCTTTAAGAAAAAAATTGAAAACATTGTACCGGCCGATCCAAAGATGCCCTATGATATCCGGGATATTATAAAGGCCATTACCGACAAATCCGCATTTTTTGAGATCATGGAGCATTTTGCTCCCAACATCGTCATCGGCTTTGGCCGGATGGACGGACAAACCATTGGGTTTGTCGCGAACCAGCCCAAGGTAATGGCGGGGGTACTGGATTGCGACAGTTCGGACAAGGCTGCCCGGTTCATCCGTTACTGTGACTCTTTCAATATTCCGATCATTACACTGGAAGACCTGCCTGGTTACCTGCCCGGAGTTGACCAGGAACATGCCGGGGTGATCCGTCACGGAGCCAAGATCCTTTATGCATACAGTGAAGCGACTGTGCCAAAAATCACGGTGATCATCCGCAAAGCTTACGGCGGAGGCTATATCGCCATGAACTCGCGTCATTTGCGTGCCGATTTTGTATTCGCCTGGCCCACTGCCGAAATTGCCGTGATGGGCCCTGAAGGAGCTGCAAACATTGTGTTCCGCAAAGAAATCGCCGAAGCAGAAGATCCGGATGCCATGCGCCAGCAAAAAATCCAGGAATACAAGGATAAATTTGCCAATCCATACGTCGCAGCGGCACAGGGGTATATCGATGAGGTCATTGAGCCGGAGGAAACCAGGAAGATGCTGCTTCACGCTTTACAGGTCTCCGCAAACAAATCCATCGCAGGACCCGCTAAAAAACACGGAATTCCTCCGTTTTAACAAGCAAGTCATTATGGCGGCTGAAAATTGTTTTAACATTAATCTGAGCGTAAAATGACTGAAGAAAAAACCGAAACAATCATTGTTCACAGTGCCGTATACAAAACCGAGTATACGAACAAATATAAGAAGCGCGTCAAATGGGAAAGGCCCAACGAAAATCTTGTCCTCTCGTTTATGCCCGGAACAATTATTGACGTGCTGGCCAAGCCGGGGCAATCCGCAAAAAAAGGAGACCCTTTGCTGATCCTGGAGGCAATGAAAATGCACAACAGCGTTTTGATGCCCTTTGACGGCAAAATCGTCTCGGTTCATGTAAAACCGGGAGATAAGATCCCGAAAAAATTTGCCATGCTGGAAGTGAAAGGATAAAAAAACAGGGTCTCTTCAGACCCTGTTTTTTTTATAACTTCTGGCGAAAAACCTGACAGGCTTCGGGGAAAAGCTTCTCAAGTCCTCTTTTCTCCGACCGGAAAAGGCCGTAAACACACGACCCGCTTCCCGACATCAGACTGAAAGAAGCGCCCTGTTCATATAAAATCTGTTTGATCTGCCCCACTTCGGGATGGGCGGCAAACACATACCGCTCAAACTGGTTCTGGATGTTTCCTCTCCATTTGCTGACCGGAAAGCCCGCCAATGCCTTCAGCGATATCCGGCTGCCATGGGGGTTCACATTCCGGTAAGCCTCCGCAGTAGAAACATGCACCGGCGGCTTCACCAGGATCAGATAATAATCTTTCAGGCTCAGCGGAATGTCTTCCATTATTTCCCCGCGGCCCGTGGCAAAGACGGGTTTCCCGTGAATGAAGAAAGGACAGTCGCTTCCGAGCGTCAGCGCGTACTGCATCAGCTTTCCCCTGTCGATTTTCAGTCCGAAAAGATCATTCAGCAGCATGAGCATGCCCGCCGCATCGGACGAGCCTCCCCCCAAACCGGCCCCGGTAGGTATGCGCTTGTGCAGATGGATCTTCACCGGCGGGATCTTGTAATCGGCGCGGATCAGTTCATACGCCTTCACAACCAGATTACCGGCAGGATCACCTTCCACCGGGAGGCCCGTCAGCCGGAACTCCGGATGGCCCGCTTCGACCACTTCCAGGGCATCACAAAGCCCGACCGGATAAAACAGGGTTTCCAGGTTATGAAAGCCATCGTCCCTTTTTTCGGTCACCTGCAGGCCAATATTGATTTTACAGATCGGATAGGCTATCATCACATTTCGAAATTACTCACAGGCTCACAGGTACACATCAGGTTACGGTCGCCCCAGGCATCGTCAATCCTTCCAACCGGAGGCCAGTATTTATTTTCCTTCAGCCAGGGAAGAGGAAATGCGGCCTGCCGCCGGCTGTAGGCGTGCAGCCACTCATCGTTCACAACCGTCTGTGCCGTATGCGGCGCATTCTTCAACGGATTGTCGGCTTTGTCCGATTTGCCTTCAATAATATCCTGTATCTCGGCACGAATCTGGTTCATTGCTTCGATAAAACGGTCAAGTTCCTGTTTCGACTCGCTTTCAGTTGGCTCGATCATCAATGTACCATGCACCGGGAACGACAATGTCGGGGCATGAAAACCATAATCCATCAGCCGTTTTGCAATATCACCCTCTGTAATACCCGATTCGGTTTTTAAATGCCGGCACTCCAGGATCATTTCATGGGCTACCCTCCCGTTTTCACCGGTGTACAGCACACCGTATGCATCCTTCAATGAGCTGGCAATGTAATTGGCATTCAGGATTGCCATCTCCGTGGCCTTCCTCAGTCCGTCCGCACCCAGCATTTTGATATAGCCGTATGTGATCGGCAAAACGGAGGCGCTTCCCCAGGGGGCTGCCGAAACAGCAGTGATCCCGATGTGGCCGTTATTCATGACAGGGTGCGACGGGAGAAATTCGACCAGGTGTTCAGCCACTGCAATGGGGCCTACACCCGGGCCACCCCCGCCGTGAGGGATCGCAAATGTTTTATGCAGGTTGAGGTGGCATACATCAGCCCCCAGCCTTTTGGGATTGGTCAGGCCCACCTGCGCATTCATGTTGGCCCCGTCCATATAAACCTGCCCTCCATATTGATGGATAATCCGGCACATTTCCACTACCGACGCTTCGAACACACCATGTGTTGAAGGATAGGTGATCATGAAAGCGGCCAGCGTATCCCTGTATTCCTCTGCTTTTTGTTGCAGCATCGCCACGTCGATATTCCCCTTTTCATCACAAGGCACCACGACCACCTCCATTCCTGCCATCACGGCACTCGCCGGATTGGTGCCGTGCGCCGACGAAGGAATCAATACGACGTTCCTGTTCTGATCTCCCCGGCTCAAATGATAAGCCCTGATCACCATCAATCCTGCATACTCTCCGGCAGCGCCCGAGTTCGGCTGCAGGCTCACATCCGCAAAGCCCGTTATTTCGGACAAGTCGCGGCGAAGCTCTTCCATCATCTCCTGATAACCTCTTGCCTGGTTCTTTGGAACAAAAGGGTGGATCCCGTTGAACTCGATCCAACTCAGCGGGAACATCTCGGTAGCTGCATTCAGCTTCATGGTACAGGACCCCAGCGGGATCATGGAGTGGGTGAGTGAAATATCCCGGTGTTCCAGCTTTTTAATGTATCTGACCATCTCGGTTTCCGACCGGTACCTGCTGAAAACCTCCTGTTTCATAAATTCCGATTTCCGAAGCTTCTCCCCGCTCAATACTGTTTCTTCGGGATAAGCCCTGATCTTCGGATGGGGTTTATTGGCGGCTTTGGCAAAAACTTCGATGATCCAGTTAATGTCGTCCAGGTTCGTGGTTTCGTCAATACTCAACCCTACCTCGCCGTTCTCAAAATAGCGGAAATTCATTTCCAGTTCGAGCGACAGCCATTCAATATCTTCACACTTGACGTATTTGGGCAGAACAAAGCGAATCGTGTCGAAATAATCGCGGTTAAGCTGTTGGTATCCAAGGGCGGTGATTTCTTTTTCCAGCAGTGCGGCGATGCTGTGAATCCGCCGGGCAATCTGGATGATCCCCGCCGGGCCGTGGTAAACGCCGTAGAATCCGGCCATAGTTGCCAGCAAGGCCTGGGCTGTGCAAATATTGGAGGTTGCCCGTTCCCGTTTAATATGTTGTTCGCGGGTCTGCAAAGCCATACGCAGCGCTCTGTTGCCGTGCTGATCCCTCGAAATGCCGATCATCCTTCCCGGCATGCTTCGCTTAAATTTCTCTCTCGACGCATAAAAAGCCGCATGGGGGCCACCATACCCCATCGGTACGCCGAAACGCTGCGAGCTTCCGAATACAATATCTGCGCCCCACTCTCCCGGAGGCGTCACAATCGCCAGCGAAAGCAAATCGGCGGCTACGGCCAGACAGGCATCCACCGCATGAGCCTGATCTGCCAGAGCGGAGTAATCGGGAATTTCCCCGTTTGAATTCGGATACTGTACAATGGCGCCGATCACCCGTTCGTCGAAATCAAAACCGGATGCATCGGTAACGATCAGCTCAATGCCCAGCGGCAAGGCACGGGTTTTGAGTACGTCGAGCGTCTGCGGCCAGACGAAACGGTCAACCAGCACAACATTGGCCCCTGCCTGTTCCTTTTTCCTGGAACGGGCATGAAACATCATGATCATCGCCTCTGCAGCCGCCGTCGCCTCATCAAGCAGGGACGCATTTGCCAGGTCCATCGCCGTCAGCTCC
>JBFXKJ010000169.1:0-8439 GCA_050173895.1 Mangrovibacterium sp.
TGCCGGTAGAGGAAGCCGGGAACATGATCATCCTGACTACGGTTATTGGCGTACTTGAAGGTCATGCCGGCTATGCAGAAAAACACTGGGACATGCTCAGCCTCTGGGTCAACTTCCTGACCGAAAACGGCCTTGATCCGGAGAACCAGCTCTGTACCGACGATTTCTCCGGGCATCTTGCACATAACGTGAACCTGTCGGTGAAAGCCATCGTGGCCATTGCCTGCTACGGAAAGCTGGCCGGGATGCTGGGTAAGAACGAGGTGGCTGAAAAATATACTGCAGAAGCTAAACGGATGGCAGGCGAATGGATGAAAATGGCTGACGACGGCGGTCACTTCCGCCTCACGTTCGACCAGCCGGGAAGCTGGAGCCAAAAGTACAACCTGGTGTGGGACAAGCTGCTCGGCTTGAATATCTTCTCCGAAGAAGTAACGCAAAAAGAACTTGCTCACTATCTGGCCGAACAAAACACCTATGGCGTGCCGCTCGACAACCGGCAGAATTATACCAAAGCCGACTGGTTGGTCTGGAGCGCCACACTGAGCGACGATCCGGAAACCTTTCAAAAGCTCATCAGTCCGCTTCACCGGTTTATGAACGAAACCACCGACCGGGTCCCCATGTCAGACTGGTACAACACCGACAGCAAAAGGATTGTGGGCTTCCGTGCCCGCTCCGTGGTGGGCGGATACTACATCAAACTGCTGGAAACGAAGCTGAAGAAATATTGAATCCCGAAATATATTTGACCTGTTACTGCTGTTTTTTGACCAGTATTTCCCATTCTGTCCGATTTTATATTCCGACCTTCGAATCGCAAGGTTCATATAATAGATCATGAAAAAAATACTTTTTTGCCTTTTGTTTCTTACGCTGGGCGTGGTGCAAGTATTTGCAGTTGAAGTGCTGGAAAACTTTACAGAAAAAAATGCTGTAGTATCGGACACCTTCGCTGTAGAAAAAGCAATGGCGGAGATCAGGAATTTTTATGTAGCTTACACAGCCGGTCTTCTATCCGACAACTCTTCTCCCGATTCTCTCATGAAAAAGTATTTGACCAAAAGATTGATGGAAAAAGTAAGAAGAATAAGAACAGCGACAGGTGCCGACCCCATTATTCGCGCACAGGATTTCAGAAAAGACATGGTTGAAACATTGAAACTCAATCACCTATACAACAATTGGTATCTGGTTGGCTATCGCTATTCCTCGCGTGGAGGTCAGGATACCGTTCATACGAATATTCCTTTAAGAGTTACCAAAACCGATGGACGATACATGATTGACTATATCACCCCAGTCTGGAACGGTTCTCTTTACGGGGATAGTTTGTTGTTTGATCATCCTGTGCCGCAAGCGATAGATGCTTCCGCTCCCCTGTTATTACTGAAAACTTTTTATGCAGCCTACACGATGGAATATTGCAGTATGCCCGAAGACCTGATGCCCCGGCTTGATGTATTACGTAAAAAGCACCTAACACCCAATGCGTTGTCTCAATTTGAGGCAGCGGCAAATGAAAGTAAACAGGATGGCCAGGTAGGTTATGATTTACTGATTGATTATTTCGATTTTGACAGGCTATGGCTTCCTTCCGTAAAATTTACCCAACTGGAGGATGAAGACACTTACCAAATGTGCTACATGAGAGGAGAAACTCTTTGTACCATTAAGCTTAAAGTAACCAGACAAGCTAAGCAATATCAAATTGACAGCATAATTAAGGAGCTATAACCATATTACAACATTGGTGAAAAATAAGACACCTCCTTATTTTTTGCTTTTCCATATCTTCGGGGTTCTTGAAGTTTTAAAAACTCCCCTGATAGTGATGACTTTGCGCTCCTTATCTACCGTGTAATGGAGCATGTAAGGGTATTGCTTCATGGGTAAGCAGTGCACCTCGTCATACCGTATCTGAAAGAATGGGTTTACTTTAAGCTTCTCGATATATGCTTTCACTTCAGAATGGAATTTCCGTCCAAGCCCGGGCTGCCGTTCATTATACCAGTCAATGCCTTCCTGTATATCCTGACGGGCTTCCGGTTCAATTTTTATTCTGAAGCTCATTTGTCAAATTTGAAATCGTCTTTTACCTCATCCCACTCCAACAATCGTTCCTGATTCTCATAAGATTTTCTTATCCTTTCTCTGACAATATTTTTGTGTTCTTCCGGAATATCTGCTTCTTCTGACACTTCAAAGCCAAGATGTTTTATGAGTTCCATAAAAAACTTAAACTTCTTATCCGGTATTTTAAGCGTAACCTCTTTCATATGTTCATCATTTCAAATTAACGATGTATAACTTGCGTACTAAACTTTATTACTTTTCTCAAGGACATCGACGTATGGAACTCGCATATAAACATCAACTCGGGCGGATGCAGCGGCTTCCATGCTCGTTTCATATGTTAGGAATTTGCGTTGCAGCACAACATGCTCGTTTCATATTTCTGCTTTTTCCCAAATTTACAAAAATCACTTTACAAATATAACCCATTCTACAGTCCTCTGTTCACTTTACATTTTTCACCGTTGCTAAATACACTTCGTTTCATTATTATCGCCCATCGAAAGGATATTTATCAGTCATTCCCGTGATGTACGGCTTTGACGGGGGTATAGTCTTTTGGCAGGACGCCGAAATGGGCTTTGAAGCATTTGGCAAAGTAGGATGACGAACTGAAGCCGGTTTGGGCGCAGATTTCAGAAACCGGCAGGTCGCCTCCGAGCAGCATTCCTGCTGCCTTGTTCAGGCGCAACACCCGCAGGTAATCATTTGGCGACATGCCCGCAATGCCCTTGATTTTCCGGTAAAAGCTCGACCGGCTCATAAAGAGGGTTTCCGCGATCGTGTCGATCGAGAATTCCGGATCTCCGATATGTTCTTCCACCGAGGCATGAAGCCGTTCCAGGAACTCCTTGTCCCTTTTCGAAACAGGCATACTGACTACCGCCCGCGACGGATCGGCCGAAAGCATCTTCTGAAATGACTGTTTCAACTGAAGCAGATTCGCAATCTGCTTTTGCAGGAATTTCATCGAAAACGGCTTTTCCAGGTAAACGTCGGCCCCGTACTCCATCCCTTCTATTTTCGAATCGATCGCCACTTTCGCCGTCAGCAGGACCACAGGAATATGGCTGTAGCTGATGTCGGTTTTAATAGCCCGGCACAGTTCAAAGCCATCCATTTCGGGCATCATCACGTCGCTCACCACCAGGTCGATGTTTTCGGACGAAAGCACATCGAGCGCCTGCCGCCCGTTGAGCGCTTTCAACACAACAAAGAAAGGCCGGAGCGAGTCGGCAGTCATATCGAGCAGTTCGGCATTGTCTTCCACCAGCAAAATCTTGCAGCTTTTAAACGGCGCATCCACCTCTTCCGGTTCTTCTACCATCGCATCGCCGATCCACGCTGCCGGGGCAGCCTGATGGTCCGGGCCGGTCGCCTCAATTCTCTGCGGGGCCTCCCTGAACGGAACCGATAACACGAATGAAGCCCCGCCCCATTCATTGTCGGCAACGGTAATGCGCCCGTCATGGCTTTCGGCGAGCGATTTCGAAAAGGCAAGTCCGATGCCTGTTCCGAGGCCATTTTGCGTGGCGGCCGACTGGTAAAAAGCCTCGAACACTTTTTCTTTCTCGTGATCGGCGATGCCCGGTCCGTCGTCGGCAACGCTGATCTTAAAATGATCGTCAAAGATCTCCAGGCTGAGACCGATTTTTGTCCGGGCATGCTTCACCGCATTACTCAGCAGGTTGACCAGGATCTTATAAATCTTCTCCCTGTCAATCATCGCATCGCGGTCGCTGTCCGGCACCGACAGGCTCATTTCAACCTGCCGGGCGGCAGCCGTAAAGACAAACAACTCATAGGCTTCCCTGACCAGGCTGTTCAGAGATTGCCGGCTCAGATCCAGCGGCGCTTCCTCATTTTCAATCTTCTGAAAATCGAGTAGCTGGTTCGCCACGTGGAGCAGGTAATCGACGTTTTTGTGGATCACCGACAGGTATCCGGATGCACGCGCACCGGAATAGATGTCAGCCAGTTTTTCCAGCGGAATCCTGATCAGGGTAAGGGGCGTGCGGATCTCGTGTACCAGATTTACAAAAAAACGGATCTTTGACTGATAGGCTTCCTTTTCGGTCTTAATCTGATAGGCCTCCATCTGCCGGGCAAACTTTCGCCGTGTCCGGTCGGCAAGGTAGCGGTAGGTGAGGTATCCGGCGGCCGCCAGGAGCAGGAAATAAGCCCAGTACGCATAGGCCGATCTCCACCAGGGAGGAAGAATAATCAGGCTGATCGTTGCCTCCTGCCCGTTCCATTGCTGATCATTATTGGCGCCCTTCACCCGGAATACATATTCGCCGGCAGGAAGGTTCGTATAGGAAGCAAAGCTGATGTTCCCGTTGTCGATCCAGTTTTTGTCGAAGCCTTCCAGCATGTATTGATAGCTGTTCTTATCCGGCTGAACATAGCTGAGGGCCCGGAATTCGAAAGCGATGCTGTTGTTCCGGTAGGGAAGCTCAACTTCCTTCACGGTATAAACGGGTCCGTCCAGGTTCAGGACCTGCTCGCTTTCCCTTTCTTCCACATTATACAGCCGGGCATCGACAATATACACGGGAGGCACAAAGCGGTTCTCCACAAAGTCGGTCGGGAAGAATGAATTAAAGCCGTTAATCCCGCCAAAGTACAGCCTGTCGGTGCCCGACTTCAGCGAAGCCCGGTAGTTAAACTGGTTACCCTGCAGTCCGTCTTCACGGGTAAAAAGCTTGCGGTTTGCCGGATTGGCGGGATCCACCCGCAACAGGCCCGCGTTCCCCGATATCCAGAAATTTCCCAACCGGTCTTCTTCGACGGCATAAATCACCTTACTTGACAAAATCCGGTTTTGCGGGTCAAAATCCTGAAAGGTTTCGGTCTTTTCATTAAACGAACAGAGGCCTCCCCCGTCGGTACCCAGCCAGACCGTTCCGTTCAGGTCTTCATAGAGCGTAATGATTGAGTTACTGGTCAGCGAGCCGGATTGATTTTCATCGCGGACATAATGTTTCCACTGACTATTTTTCGGATTAAAACGAAATGCGCCGGCATTGTTGGTGGCAATCCAGAGAAGGCCGGACCGGTCCTCCAGGATATCAAAGACCGAAGTCATGGTCCCCACGAAATTCAGCGTCACAAAATTGTCTGCTGCCCGGTCATAGCGGCACAAGCCCCAGGTTGTACCCACATAGATATTCCCTTCCCTGTCGCGGTACAACGACAGGACATCGTTGCTGCAAATGGTTGTGGACGAATTCCGCGTATGAGAATAGCCGGTAAGCTTTCTGCTTTTCAGATTGAGCACCTTCAGTCCGTCGGCATAGGTTCCGATCCAGAGTTGATCGCCATCCAAAAGCAGGGCGCGGATATCCAGTTTTTGCGTCAACCCCGGAATGGGGAACGAAGTCACATCCATTGTTTCGATATCCAGCAATTTAAGTCCATCCTGCGCGCCGACGAAGATATCGCCGTCGCGGGTCTCGCAAAACTGGCTGATCACCTTCCCCGTTACAATCCCAGGCTCATATACAGGCGGATAATAATTAAATACGACGGCCTGTTTGGGAAGATAATTCACACCGCCCATCGTGGTCGGGATCCAGAAGCCACCTTCGGCATCCTTTAAAATGGCTGTCACCGAGCGGTCGCTCAGGCTGCGTGAATTCAGCGGATTATCAAGCCGTGTAAACTGCCCCTGCTGCAGATTGAAAAGATACAGACCATTATCGGAACCGATCAGAAGCTCCTTTTCTGAGTACTTCGTGATGGCCTTTATTGTACCGATATGCTGACCGTTGCTTCCATACTGCATGACCTGCCTGGTGCGGCTGTCGAGCGAATAAAGCGTGTTCACCCCGATGCTGAACCAAACATGGTCACCCACCGTGCACACACAACTGATCCGCAGGTTACCGGCACTGCGTGTACCCGTTGAAGGCAGATAAGAATCGATATACTTCCCGTTCTGATCGTAGCAAATAAGCCCCTCCTGCAGCGAGGATGTGTAAATGCGGTAGGTCTGGTCCTGACTCATATCCCAGACAAACGACGTGTAGAGGCTGTTTTGGGTCAACATATCGCTCTTCGGGTCATAAACGAAGATCCCCTGCCCCAGGGTGGCTATCCAGATCTGCCCTTTGGCGGTTTCCATGATCTTTCTCACCTCACTGCTGATCGATACACCGTATTGTGTTTTTTTGTTAAATGGAAGAAAGTGGTCGTTTAGCCGCTGATAAATGTAGATCCCTTCGTTGGTGCTGACCCAGATATTGCGGTTCTTGTCTTCGAAGAGGGCCTGTACCGAGTTGTTCCCGAGAGCATATTTATTTTGATTGTCACTTCTGTAAACTTTGAACTGCTCCCCGTCGAAGCGGTTCAGCCCATCGGTTGTGCCGAGCCAGATAAAGCCATAGCTGTCCTGCAGGATGCACGAAACGGTGTTGTGCGACAAACCGTTTTCAACCTGATATTTTCTGAAATAAACCGATTGGGCGAATGACTGGCACACCAGCATCGCGGCGAACAGACCTGTAAGCCAGAATTTCCTCATCATTAAATCTCCACAGTGATCGTTTGCAAATATAGTTAAATACATCATACGGCTCTCACCCAATCATCAGCGAAGGAGCACCGAACGATCAGCGAACGATCACTTAAGCCCGTTTGACAAAGATCGCCACGGGATGAGCAGGCTAAAAAATATTGTATATTTGGCCAGTATCCTTGCATTCACAAAAGAGAGGCCGTAGAAACGACTCTCTGGAAAACAAAAAGCTAAAACGATGTTTTTTATTGTTTCCAAAATATTCGCATGGATTGCAAGCCCGGTCACCTATGTGATCGTTCTGGTAGCGCTGGCTGTCTGGATGAAAAAGAAATGGCTTAAAATCGCAGCCTGGACGTTGGCCGTTCTAATCCTGCTGATTTGCTCCAATAAATGGATCTATAACGAAACCATGCGGGCCATGTCGGCTCCCTATGTTGGCATGCCCGCAAAAACATATGATTACGGTATTGTTCTGGGCGGGTTTGCCGACTTTGACAAACAGCGCCACCGGATCGAGTTTTATGATGCCGCCGACCGGCTCATTGACGCAGCAATGCTTTACCGGAAAGGAGTTATCAGGAAAATGGTGGTCACCGGCGACGGTTCCCACCTGAATGTCCCGACCCACACAAGCGATCCGGAAGTGTTGCTGTCGCTGCTGGAAGGATGGGGAGTAAACCGCAGCGATATTATCTTGGAGAACCGGGCCAGGAACACCAAACAAAATGCTTCGTACACGCTCGCGCTTGTTGGCGACAGCCTGCGCAGCCGGCCGATCTTGCTTATTACCTCCGCTTTTCATATGAAGCGTTCGCTGGAGGTGTTTGAACGGATTGGAATTCATGCCGACCCCTACGGAACGGATGTGATCATGGAGCCGCAGTATGAATGGATAGACTTTCTTCCGGACTTTCAGTATCTTTATAAATGGCAGTTCATCCTGCACGAATGGATCGGCCTGCTGGTTTACAAAATTGCCGGCTGAGCTAAAAATGGCAATCACTGATTGGCATCAATCCTGAAAATGAAAAGTGCCACCCCGCATATTCGGGATGACACTTCCTGAAGATAAAGATTTTCTCCTATAAATCGACTTTCGTCACAGGCGAAAAGATCATGTCTTCCACACCTTCGATCCGTAAACCAACCCGGGCGTAAACATAGCTTTGGGTGGGCGTCAGATCGGGAACAGTGACAGTCATGCTGATCGCAGCCGGATTGGAAAGATCGGCCCCGGCAATATCGGCGCTGGCAACATTCGACCGGAAATCGACGAACTGGGTTTTATTCACGTACAGGTACACCCGTTCGATATTCCTCGCCCCCGCATCGGTGATGATCTTTTCCGCGCCAAACGTACCGGTAATGGCCCTCCCGCTTACCGTAAACTGAGGATTCCTGATCATGTAATAGGGCTCAACCTCAATATCGAGGGTCTGACTCCCTTTCAGGTTCACTAAAATAGTGTCTGAATTGGTCTCCGCATTGAGTTTACTTCTGAACGGGCCCTGCGCTGCCGGAATAACCAGCTTGTAGGTTCCATTGAACAACAAAGCGGAATAGCTCCCGTCCTGTGCAACGGCCACATCGATGGGATACTTTTTTTGCCAGCCGGGTTCCCACAGTTGCATGTTCACATCGTTATAGCTTACATTGATCGCTTCACCGTTGTATACAATTTTCCCCTGAAGCATCGATCCCGGCTCATCGTAGTTGTCATACTCACACCCGGAGAATATGGCTGCGATGATCCCTGTTATCCATATCAGTTTTATTCTTGTCTTCATCTTTAATTTTGGTTAGGATTTTTTACAATCTGTGGGTTGTTGTTGACGATTTCA
>JBFXKJ010000170.1:0-8426 GCA_050173895.1 Mangrovibacterium sp.
TATTTATCGTTTCAAAATAACTGTGCATAATTTGTGTACTAAACTTCATCACTTTTTTAAAGGACATCGACGTATGGAATTCGCATATAACTCAGGCGTAAGCTATTGTGTACATGTTTGTTCCATGTCAAAACAATTTATCCTGAAGCCACTATTTGGTATATTCTCCGTTCTATTAACCAATAAAAGAACGTTGTCAGCAGACAGTTCACTCAGAGGGGAGTTCTGCATTTTTAAACGGGGCATTTTTCAGGTCCTTTTCTGAAACAACCGCCTCCTGTTCAGGTATTCTCCAATCGATCGCAAGCTCCGGATCATTATACAAAATTCCACGCTCATGCTGCGGACTGTAATAATTGTCGCATTTGTAACTAAACACAGCCGTGTCGCTCAGCACGGAAAAGCCATGCCCGAAACCACGCGGAATCAACAACTGTCTTTTATTGTCGCCGCTCAGTTCGATTCCGAACCACTTCCCGAAGGTCGGGGATTTTACTCTTAAATCGACGGCCACGTCAAACACGCAGCCCTCGATCACCCGAACCAACTTGGCCTGTCCAAAAGGCTCCAGTTGATAATGAATTCCCCGGATCACACCCCGGGTAGATTTTGACTCATTATCCTGCACAAAGCTGTTTGTTATCCCGGCTTCCTGATATCGGCCGGCATGAAAGCTTTCAAAAAAATAGCCCCTTTCATCCTTGAAAACCTTCGGTTCCAGGATAAGGAGACCTTCTATCGGTGTATTTAACAGATGCATTTCCAATACGTTCAGATTTAAAAAGATGTAATCTTCCGGTTCGCCAGATTACAGAGATATTGTCCGTACTGGTTTTTAGACAAAGGCTGGGCAAGTGCCAGCAACTGTTCCCTGTCGATATACCCTTTCTTAAAAGCAATTTCCTCAATGCAGGACACTTTCAGTCCCTGGCGCTGTTCGATTGTGGCAATGAAGTTGGATGCCTGAAGCAAACTGTCGTGGGTCCCGGTATCCAGCCATGCAAACCCACGGCCCAGCAATTTTACCTTCAGGCGCCCTTCCTGAAGGTAAAGTCTGTTCAGATCGGTAATTTCGAGTTCCCCCCTTGCTGAAGGTTTCAACGACTTTGCTTTCTGAACGACGTCATTTGAATAGAAATAAAGGCCTGTGACTGCATAATTTGATTTGGGAAGGGCCGGTTTCTCTTCGATCGACAGCACATTTCCGTCCTCATCAAATTCGGCGACCCCGTAACGTTCCGGATCATTCACATAATAACCGAATACCAATGCTCCGTCGTTCATTTGAGCAGCATCCTCCAAAAGGGCCCGAAAGTTATACCCATAAAAAATATTGTCTCCCAGGATCATACACACTTTGTCCTGTCCGATAAATTCTTCCCCGATAATAAATGCCTGCGCCAAACCGTCAGGGGAGGGTTGGACGGCATAACTGATACGAATTCCCAGTTGCGATCCATCCTCCAGCAGGTGCTGGTAAAGAGGGATGTCCTGTGGGGTCGAAATGATCAGAATATCGCGGATCCCGGCCAGCATCAGCACCGACAAGGGGTAATAAATCATCGGTTTATCGTAAACCGGTATGATTTGCTTGGAGATCGATTTGGTAATCGGATATAAACGTGTTCCGGATCCTCCGGCTAAAATAATGCCTTTCATATGTAAATTTGTTTTTTAATTGTCGTATGGAACTCCCATGTTGCCGAAAACTATTATTATAAACTCGGGCGTTACAGCGCAACATGCTCGTTTCATATGTTTATCGTTTCAATTTAACTGTGCATAATTTGCATACTAAATTTTAAAAGCAGGATGGGACCTGATTCAAGACTTCCGGACCGCAACTTAAACGAATGGTCATCTTCTGCTTCTCTTGTAATAAACGCTTCATTTTGCTGTAAATTTTAACATCCTGCAAGCGTTTGTCACTTTTCAATTGTTGTCATCCGGATTTGGCCGCCTTTCAGGACTCTTGCCTTAAAAGATCGTCGAAATAGCTGATCGTTCTTTTCAGGCCCTCTTCCAGCTGGACCACCGGGGTCCAGCCTCCGAGCTTTTCCATGGCGAGGGAGATGTCCGGCTGCCGTTGGGCAGGATCGTCCGAAGGCAGCGGCCTGAAAACAATCGCCGACCCGGAACCTGTGAGATCGATAATTTTACGGGCCAGTTCCAGGATCGTAAACTCATGGGGGTTTCCAATATTAACCGGTCCGATAAAGGAATCCTCTGTATTCATCATCCGGATCACTCCTTCAATCAGATCATCCACATACTGGAAACTTCTGGTCTGACTCCCGTCACCATAAATCGTGATATCTTCTCCCCGGAGCGCCTGGACAATGAAATTCGAAACAACCCTCCCGTCGTTCGGCTCCATTCGGGGGCCATACGTATTGAAAATCCGTATGATTTTAATCCGCACATGATTCAGGTTATGATAGTTGACAAAGAGCGACTCCGCGCAGCGTTTCCCCTCATCATAACACGACCGGATTCCGATCGGGTTCACCCTGCCCCAGTAGCTTTCAGGCTGCGGATGAATGTCGGGATCCCCGTATACTTCGCTCGTCGAGGCCTGCAGTATCTTTGCCTTCACCCGTTTAGCCAAACCAAGCATGTTGATGGCCCCTAAAACGGAGGTCTTAATGGTCTTAATGGGATTGTACTGATAATGAACAGGGGACGCAGGACAAGCCAGATTATAAACTTCATCCACCTCACTGAAATAAGGCATGGTCACATCATGCCTCACCAGTTCGAAATACGGATTGCCCATCAGATGGATGATCTTTGATTTTGAGCCGGTAAAAAAATTATCCAGACAAGTCACCTCATTTCCTTCCCTGACCAGCCTTTCACAAAGATGAGAGCCGATAAAACCCGCTCCCCCGGTTACCAATATCCGTTTCATTATTGACTGCTTTACATGATTGCTGGCCCCTTGACCAATCACTGTTAACTAAAAATCAAAAGTAAAAATAATTTACTTATCCCTGCTATTAAAAACAAAACCTCCGTGTTCTTTCGAAGGTTTTACCGGTTTATCCGAAACAAAGTAACGAGAAGAAGTGTATAGAATAAATAAGAACCGACGAAAATAAAAAAAGTCCTGTTGCTCTTTGCATTAAGCAGGAATAATTCTAATTTTGTCGCGCATTTTAAAACGATAATGTCTAATTTATTAATTAATTGAAATTTAATGACAGAAAACAACAAAGAGAACCTTGAACCGAAGGAAGAACTCGCACAGGAATCTGAAGTAACCGTAGCTGAAGAGCAGCAGGTGGTTACCGCTGAGAATGAAGAATTTGACTGGGATGCACTGGAATCGGAAGACCAGGGCTTTGCAGGACAAAAGCAAAACAAACTCGAAGATCTTTACAACAACACCCTGAACACGGTACAGGAGAAAGAGGTTCTGGAAGGAACCGTTATCTCGATGAATAAACGTGAAGTAGTTGTCGATATCGGTTACAAATCGGATGGTATTGTCAGCCTGAATGAATTCCGCTACAACCCCGATTTGAAAGTTGGCGACCCGGTTGAAGTTTACATTGAAAGCCTGGAAGACAAGAAGGGCCAGATGATTTTATCACACAAAAAAGCACGGGCCATGCGTTCATGGGACCGCGTCAATGCCGCGCTTGACAATGATGAGATCATTAAAGGTTACATCAAGTGCCGTACCAAGGGCGGTATGATTGTCGATGTTTTCGGAATTGAAGCATTCCTTCCCGGTTCGCAGATCGATGTGAAGCCAATCCGCGACTACGATATTTTTGTCGGAAAAACAATGGAATTCAAGGTCGTCAAGATCAATCAGGAATTCCGCAATGTTGTTGTTTCACATAAGGCGCTGATTGAAGCCGAGCTGGAACAGCAGAAGAAAGAAATTATCTCCAAGCTGGAAAAAGGACAGGTATTGGAAGGAACGGTCAAAAACATCACTTCCTATGGGGTATTTATTGACCTGGGAGGCGTAGACGGGCTGATCCACATCACTGACCTGAGCTGGGGACGTATTTCACACCCCAATGAAATTGTTGAGCTGGATCAGAAACTGAATGTTGTGATCCTTGACTTCGATGATGATAAGAAAAGAATTGCACTTGGACTGAAACAGTTAACTCCGCATCCATGGGATAACCTGGATCAGGAACTGAAAGTCGGGGACACGGTAAAAGGGAAAGTGGTTGTGATGGCCGACTATGGGGCTTTTGTTGAAATTGCTCCGGGAGTAGAAGGGCTGATCCACGTTTCAGAAATGAGTTGGTCTCAGCACTTGCGCAGTGCCCAGGACTTCCTGAAAGTAGGTGATGAAATCGAAGCACAGATCCTGACACTTGACCGTGATGAAAGAAAAATGTCGTTAGGTATCAAGCAACTGAAGCAGGATCCCTGGCAGAACATTGAAAACCGTTTCGGCGTTGGCAGCCAGCATACAGCCACTGTTCGCAACTTCACTAATTTCGGCGTGTTTGTGGAAATCGAAGAAGGCGTTGACGGGCTGATCCACATTTCCGATCTGAGCTGGACAAAGAAAATCAAACATCCTTCCGAATTCACCTCGATCGGTGCAGAGATCGAAGTGGTTGTACTGGACATTGACAAGGAAAACCGTCGTCTGAGTCTGGGACACAAGCAGCTGGAAGAAAATCCGTGGGATGTATTCGAGACAATTTTCTCAGTTGATTCCGTTCACGAAGGAACAGTGGTTGAGTTGTTCGACAAAGGCGCCACCATTGCATTGCCTTACGGTGTGGAGGGTTTCGCAACTCCCCGTCACCTGGTGAAAGAAGATGGCACACAAGCTGCATTGGAAGAAAAACTGCTTTTCAAGGTGATTGAATTCTCAAAATCGGCAAAAAGGATTATCCTTTCTCACTCGCGGGTTTTCGAGGATGAAAAGAAAGCAGAAGAAAATGCGGCCAAAAAAACGCAGACCAGACAGACCAGGAAAGCTGTTAAAACCGTCAAGGAGAACATTGAAAAAACAACTCTTGGCGACATCAGTGAGCTGGCTGCCTTGAAATCGCAGATGGAAGCAGAAGAAAACAAGGAAAAGTAGTCCTGAATGATGGCCGGGTAGTCAGAATTTTGTAATTTTAGTACATGGATTTTGACATTATAAAAAAAGAAGGACATTCAGTTTTAAAGGTATTAAGCAGCAAACTGGATACAAACAATGCTCCCGCGTTAAAGTCGGAGCTGGTGGTGCTTGGAAACGAAAATGAGAAAAACATTATTCTTGATCTGAGTCAATGCAAATTCGTCGATTCGTCAGGACTAAGTGCTATTTTGGTTGCCAACCGCCTTTGTGAGGATGCGATCGGTACTTTTATTCTGTGCGGACTTCAGCCCGCCGTCGAGGATCTGGTCCATATTTCCATGCTTCATACAGTTTTACTGATCACTAAAACAGTTGAAGAAGCGGAGCAGTTGCTGGAACGGAAGGGGAATAAATAAGGCCTCTTTTATGCAAATGCCCTTTGAACTGACAATCCTTGGAAGTAGCTCTGCCACACCTACTTCACAAAGATATCCGACCGCTCAGGTACTTCAGGTACCCGGGCGGTCTTTTTTAATTGACTGCGGCGAAGGCACCCAGCATCAGTTGCGGAAAAACGGAATTAATTTCTCCAGAATCAGCCACATCTTTATCTCGCACCTGCACGGCGATCATTTTTTTGGACTGATCGGACTGATTTCTTCCTTTGTGCTCCTTGGGCGCAAAACAGATCTTCATATATTCGCCCACTCTGAATTACAGCGTTATACAGGCTTTCAGCTGAATTTTCTGGAAATGGATACCGGATTTAAGCTGATCTTCCATCCGCTGAACTTCAAAAAATCACAACAGTTATTTGAGGATCGCAAACTGACGATATCTTCATTTCCTTTAAAGCACCGGGTTCCCTGTTGTGGATTCCGCTTTGAAGAAAAGCCCCTGCAACCGAATCTGATAAAGGAACAACTGAAAAAATACCAGGTTCCGATAGCCGACATGAGAAAAATTAAAGAAGGAGGCGATTATATCACACCGGAGGGAACTCTCATTCCCAATCATCTGCTTGTAAAGCCGGCACGTCCGCCCCGTTCATACGCCTATTGTTCCGACACTGCATTTTCAGAAAAAACCGCAGAAGCCGTAAGCGGTGTCAGTCTGCTGTACCATGAGGCCACATTTGCTGAAGCAGACAGGAAAACGGCCGAACAAACCTTCCATTCCACAGGGATGCAGGCTGCCCTGATAGCCCGGAGTGCCCAGGTAAAGAAGCTGCTGATTGGTCACTTTTCCGGCCGATACAAAACCACAGAAGGTATTCTGGCGGAGGCCCGCACGGTTTTCCCGGAAACGCATGCGGTCAACGACAATGATGTATATGCCGTTGACCTTTAATCGCTGACGAAGGCAAATCAACCACCGGCCGACAGCGGGACTTTTTTGTTTCGAATGTGCTGAAGACTTTGGCACGGGAGCTCATTCCCCGAAAAATTCCTTATTGAAATTGACCAGGTAAAGTTCTTTCACCGGACGGGTGAAAGCCGTATACAGCCAACGCAAATATTCGCGGTTCATCATATCTTCAGTCAGGTACCCCTGGTCGACAAAAACAGCATCCCATTGTCCGCCTTGGGCCTTATGACAGGTAACCGCATATGCAAATTTCACCTGCAGCGCGTTAAAATGTGGATTCTCTCTGATCTTCTCCCATCGTTTCTTCTTGCTTCTGATATCCTGATAATCCTCAGCCACAGCCTGGAAAAGGCGAAGATTGTCCTCCCGTGTCATGCTGGCCGACTCGATCGAAAGCGTATCCAGAAAAATCTTGCAGTCAAGCTCCAGTCCTTCATAGTCGATAAACTGAAGACTGACATCAGCAAACCGAAAGCCATACAATTGTTCATAACGATAAATGGCGCTGACTCTGGCAATATCCCCGTTAGCGATAAAGTCAATTTTTTCATCATCGGGTTTCCAGAAATAATTATTCTTGACAACCATAAGCAGGTCGCCCACTGTGATCTCTGCCTCCTTATAAAGGATGGAAGAACGGATACCCTGGTTAAACCGGATGGCCCTTTTGTTCGAACGGGTGATCACCATGGTTTGCTGTTCGCCAAACCGGGTGTAGCACTCCGAAATCGTCTCGATCAGATCCGCACCGTTCAGCCTGACAATATCCTGAAACGGGCCCAGTTCTATCGGGAAATAGCAGGATTCGAGACGATCCTCAGCCAACAACTCCCTGATAAAAGTTGCATTATGCAGAATGCCGGAACTCTTTTCCTGCCGGACAACCTCTCTTAGTTCATGTTCCGTGGCATCCAGCCCGTAAAGAGCGAGTTCGTCGCGGTCAAGAGCCGGGCTGATGTCCATTCCCACCGGCGGAAGCTGTGCCGTGTCGCCAACAATGATCAGCCGGCAATTGCTTCCGCTGTAAACGAATTCATAAAGATCATCCAGCAACCTGCCGGAGCCAAAGAAGGAGCCCTCCGGAGATTCATTGGAGATCATCGATGCCTCATCAACGATAAAAAAGCAATCTTTAAGCAGGTTCCTGTTCAGTGAAAATTTGCCGGTTCCGTCCGGGCTGGACTGCTGCCGGTAAATCCATTTATGGATGGTGTAGGCATTTTTCCCTGTATATCCGGCCAGCACCTTGGCAGCGCGACCGGTTGGTGCAAGAAGCACTGTCCTGAATTTATAAAGATCAAGCGTCCGCACCAATGCCCGCAGCATCGTTGTTTTACCGGTACCGGCGTATCCCTTCAAAATGAAAACTGAATCTTTTTCATCACTGCCGATAAAAACCGATAATTTCCCCGTCAGTTCTTTTTGGCCCTCCGTAGGAGTAAAGCCAAGGTTTCGGATTAACTGTTCCTGTATATGATCTGTCAACATCAACAATCCACTTAAAATATTTTACCAGCCTGCGCGTTCATAATTATACTAATTTACTTCATATGGCATTACAGCCTCTGCAAAAAAATATCGGTTTGTCCGAAAACTTCAGTTTCCATCTGTTTGGCAATGAAAGTCCGGATAACTTTGCATTATGCATAAAGTATTTGTACCGAAAGCTCGTAAAATTAACAGATAAACCTTGGAAGTTAGCTGTATCTGCGTTATTTTTAAACGTGTTTCCGTTTTCCGGCAAGTCTGAAAAACAAATTGGAAAAACGGGACAGGTTATTATTTTTTTAATAAATTTGCAGGCAAACTAAAAACTAATATCTAAAATATAAAAGATGAAGACAGCAATTCAGATCGTATTAACAGCAATAGCAGTTATCATGGTATTTTTGATCTTTAAGAGCATTGAAGATCCGATCGAATTCGAGAAGGCGAAAGATGGCAGGTACAACGCAACTATCCAGAAGCTGAAAGACATTCGCAAAGCCGAGGCTGCTTACAAGGATGT
>JBFXKJ010000171.1:0-8410 GCA_050173895.1 Mangrovibacterium sp.
TTCCCAAACCGCTCGATCCGCGCTTGCTGACCACCGTTGCCCCCGCTGTGGCGAAGGCAGCCATGGAATCGGGTGTGGCACGGAGGCAGATCACCGACTGGGATGGCTATCGCGATCAACTGAATAAACGCATGGGAAGCGACAATAAGATGCTCCGCCGCTTTTACGACACGGCAAGGGAAAATCCGAAACGCGTGGTTTTCACAGAGTCGAATCACATCAACATGCTTAAGGCGGCGGAAATGGCCTATGCCGAAAAAATCTGCTATCCTGTGTTGCTGGGGAATGAAGAAAAAATCGCCAACATTGCCGCTGAAAATGAAATTGACCTCACCGGCATCGAGATCATCAATCTTCGCCATGACCGGGAAGAAAGCAAACGAACGGCTTATGCCTGCCATCTGGCTGAAAAATGCAGCCGTGAAGGCATGACCTTTGATGAGGCCTACGAAAAGCTATACGACCGCAATTATTTCGGAATGATGATGGTCGAAACCGGCGAAGCCGATGCACTCATCACCGGCGTCTATACAAAATATTCCGACACCATGCAGGCAGCAAAAGACGTGATCGGGATCCGTGACGGTCTGAATCATACGGCAGCCATGCACATCCTGAATACAAAAAGGGGAACCTTCTTTCTGGCCGATACCATGTTCAACCGGCATCCATCCACCGAGGTGCTGATCGACATCGCCAAGCTGACCCACGATACGGTGAAGTTTTTTGCTCATGAGCCGGTGATGGCAATCCTCTCCTACTCCAATTTCGGATCAGACAAAGTCGGAAGCCCCGCCAGCGTGCACCAGGTCGTCGAAACCCTGCACGAAATATATCCGGAAATGATCGTCGACGGTGAAATGCAGGTCAATTTTGCCCTGGATAAGAATTTGCGTGACAAGAAATATCCATTTTCCCGCTTACACGGGAAAGAAGTCAACACGCTGGTATTTCCCAATCTGAGTTCGGCCAATACTACCTATAAGATGTTGATTGAAATGGGTCTGGCCGAAAGTATCGGTCCCATTCAGATGGGTTTGAAAAAACCGATCCATATTCTCGATATTGAAAGTTCCGTACGAAGCATTGTCGATATGACGGCCATTGCCGTTCTGGATGCCATCGTGGAGGAACAAAAAAGAAAGACCGGAAAGACCGCATAAAAAAAGAGGGAGCTTTTCCCTCTTTTTTTTTATATCTGAAAGATCAGAACAATTCAAAGATCCGGGTCGTACGGTGTCCCCAAAGTGTTAACGCTTCCGATGCCGGATTTTTAAACAGCAAGCTTATTTTTCCGTCTTCCCCCCTTATGGTAATGCCTGTGCCTGACTGGCGGTCTTGCTGTTCTACATTCGGAAGTCCGAACGGTTGTCCTTGTGGAAAGACGATAAACACCGCATGTACCATACCTCTGCCGCGGAATTGATATGCGGCCACAGGCGTGCTGACCGACCGGCCTTTAACGCTGACCAACCCTTTTGAAATAACAGGCATACCGGCCAGTTCCGCGCAGGCCGGCATAATTACCGGACCGCCATCTCCCACCCGGATGGTCTGATCCGTTGCCTTAATCTGCCCGGGTGCAAAATGCAGGAGCATCTCAAACTGATGCTCCGCCTCACACCTGTAGCAATCGTGGATCACAAAGAACTGGTCCTTCACCAGTACCAGGCTCCGGCTCCAGTCCACTCCTGCGTTGACCGGCTCTGCTGACGGGGAAACCATTCTGCAGAACGTATAGTCAGCTGTTTCGATCCAATCCGTGATCCGGTTTTCAGTCGTTCGTTTGGGTGCCCATAAACGGACGGATGAGGTAGCCTCGTCTGTCGTTCCGTCGATCAGCACGGTATTGTGTGCACGCGATGTGCGATACCAGCTCACCAGTTCCGGCCGGTCATAGCTGCAGCAGCCGCTGTCGATAAACAACGGCTTCTGATTGCACCACAGCGTAAAAGCGAGCCTGCCGGCGTGGGCGTGAGCGCCGATCGTCTTTGCCGGATTGACCAGCGCATACCAGGAGTTGCGATCACCGGCTGCCCGCATCACTGCAATCTGCGTCTCCGGGAAATACGCGGAAGCCGGCTGATGGCATGGCTGCCGATGTCCCGTTGCGGTGCAAAGCGTGCTTAAGACCGGACCAGTTGCCATTTCATACGAATCATTAACCGGCGGCATGGTCTGATCGGGCTGCTCCACCAGCGAGATAAACCGGATCATTTTGTGCAGCAGTTCAACAAGGGAGCCGGGTATGTCAATGCGATTTGCCCGGCACAGCAGACAGGCATCCCGGAACAGGGAAGCTTCAAAGGGATAGTAACCAAACATCTGCTCTACATTCCCGCCGTCCGGATAAAAAGCATGCCGGATGTGGTGGTCCAGTATACGAAGTGCAGCCGGCACCAGACCCGCCGAGGCGGGAAAAGACGGGAACAGAACGCCCATGTACAACATGGCCAGTGCTCCGTGAGCCTGGTGATTGAATTCATTCAGGGTCTGTTTGCCGAATCCTTCGGCCAATGCGGCGGCATGTTCTTCCAATGTGCCGGTGATCAGTTTCTTATCCTCGTCTGTCAGTCCTCTTTCTGCAAGAAAATAACACCATGACAAATGAATGGCCCGCCAGGCAACCTGCATATCAAACCAGTTATACCGGGACTTCCGCGTTTCGCTCACCCTGGGGTTTTCATGCACCCATTTACGGATGAACTGCACCATGTACCGCAGTGCCTCTTCATCTTTTTCCAGGTAGTATATCCGGGCAAAGGCAGGCAGATAGTAAAACCGGTTCAGCCAGACACTTTTTTCCAGTTCGGTTTTCTCCAAAGCACCCCAGTCGATCGGATCACCATAGGTCCTTTCGAGAAGCCCGGCCCTGATTTTTTGCACAATTTCCCGGTCATCCTCCGTACCGGCAATTTCCATCTGAACAAACTTGCCTCCCTGATCTTTGGGAATAAATTCGCCTATCGTGTATTTTTCCACATAGGAAAAAAACGGGAACACCGGCCGGCTGCCTCCGGAGTTTTCGCCAGGGTTGCCGGGCTGCCTTAAACCGAAGGGCGAGCCGAACGACCCCAGCCAACAGATGCCGGCACCTCCCCCTGTCAATTTCCGGATGAATTTTCTTCTGTTCTCAGTCATTCGAAAAAATTACTAAATTCATTAAAAAAGGAAGGAAACGCTCCGTAATGAGCGATCCCTCCTTTCTTCTTAAACTATTCCCAAACTACCTTTTTCTTTAATTACTTAAGTAAACCACATCGGCTGTAATATGGATCACGCCATTGGTGGGTTCGATATTCGAGGTCACAATGGTCCAGCTTTTCTTTGTGCCCTGGTTGATCAGCCCCTGATAACTGGTGTTGTGCGACAAGTACATGATTTGTCCGCTTTCGGTGGCATAGGCGATCGGATTATTGCTTTCCAGTAAATCAGGATCAGAAAAGATCACCCGTTCCTTGACCAGATGGTATTTCAGCACATTCTGCAGGGTGGCCACCGGCACGGCCGATACCGATGCATATTTGTTTGTATTCAGATAGCTGCGGAAAGCGCTGTTCCGGGGCACGATGAAGGTATAGGCCGTGGTGCCGTCGTAATAGTTTGTCATCCCCGCTGCTGTAACGGCTTGTTCCATCAGCGACAGGGAATCTGTCTGCTGAATGAACCCCCAGGCCGTGACGTTCACTTTACCACCGGGATTGTTGTATTCGTATTCAAAGTCCTTCTGAATCTCACATTGGGTAAACAAAGCGGTCAGAAGGGCCAAAAATATAAGCGGGATATATTTCCTATTCTTTTTCATATGTTTTTCATTTCAAATTAACTGTGCATAATTTGCGTACTAAACTTCATCACTTTTTTAAAGGACATCGACGTATGGAACTCGCATGTAAACATCAACTCGGGCGGAAGCCGCGGCTTTCATGCTCGTTTCATATGTTTATCTTTTCAATTTAACGCTATTTATAATATTCATTCTGCTCCATATTGGGGTTCTTGTTCAAAACGCCGATATAAACCGGCCATACCAGATTGCGCTCATCGGTCAGTCCATTCAGGGGTTTCATGGTTGCAATCGCTTTCCCGGTGCGCACCAGATCAAACCAGCGGTGGCCCTCATAGCAGAGCTCGATAGACCGTTCATGGAGGATGGCTGTTTCAAGGTCACCGTACACCGCATTTGCTGCTGCTTCGGTCGCAAAGGTCGTTAATCCGGCCCTGGTTCTGACCGTATTGAGCAGACTGAGCGCTTCGGTTTTGTTGGCACCGCTTCCCAGTTTATTCAGGGCCTCAGCTCGCAGCAGCATGATGTCGGCCAGCCTCATCAAAACAATATTTTGTTTCGATGCCGTCGACACTTCATCACTCACTCCCCTGCCAAGATATTTCCAGATTGCTTTCGGATCGGCAAGCGTCACGTCGTATACATAATCGATGCGCTGGTCACCGGTTTCGTATGAAGATTTGAACTTTGCAGAAGGCGTGTAAATCGCATACGAACCGATCGCATACAGCACACGCAGGGAGTTTGTTTCGGTCTCGTTGTAGCCCACTTCAAAAATGCTCTCCTTCGAATAGCTGTCGGTGAACATTTTACCCCAATCGCTCATGGGTACCAGCGTGTACAGGGGGTTGGCAAGGACAAGTGCAGAAGTGGCAGCCGCTTCGCTGTACTTATGCCTCCACATATAAACATGGGTTAACAGCGCATTGGCAGATCCCTGGGTAAACATGATCCGGTCATTGTTGTTGTTGAACCGGTTTACACAATTGGCGGCAGCGTAGGTCAAATCGTCCTCGATCTGATCAAGAACCAGTTCCTGGTCCGTTTTCTTCACAAAGATATCCTGTTCGATCGACAGGTAAGGTTCAGTAATCAGCGGGACATCACCCCAAACCCTCACCAGGTAAAAATAAGCGAGTGCGCGGAGGGCACGGGCCTGGCCGACAAGCTGATTTCCTGCATTGTCACCCTCTTTATAAACTCCCGGAATGTACTTAATTGCATAATTGGCCCGGCTGATCATCGTATACAGGGTGGTCCAGTCGGCCGACGCGACCGACTCATCCAGATTATTCTGAATCAGTGATAATCCTTCTCCCGATTGGGCAGTCTGCACGTTGTCTGCCCGTCCTTCACCCCAATAGGCAAAATTGATCCGGAAGACCGACTGAGCCGCATCGTAAATTCCGTAGATCCCCGCCTGCGCATCGGCGGTTGTCTGATAAAAACCTTCGGCCGAAAAACTGCTGACAGGCTCCTTATCCAAAAGATCGTCTATACATGAAAACGCCGGCAGCAACAGAAGGATTGCGATATATCGTGTTAGCTGTTTCATAAGTTTCGTTTTAAAATTTAAGATTCAATCCAAAAATAACCGTCCGGCTTTGCGGATATGATCCGTCATCGACACCGATTTGCAGTCCGCTGTAAGAGCTCACTTCCGGATCATAGGCATCATAATGGGTCCAGGTAAGCAGGTTCTCTCCCGTCACATAAACCTTTAGCCCGTTTATCTTGACCTTATTGACCAGTTTCGCCGGAACATCATACGACAGCGTTACATTCTTCAGCCTCAGGTAGGAACCGTCTTTCACCCACCGGCTGGAGACCCGGTTATATTCATTTCCCAGGGGATCGTTCCGGATCGGCCTCGGATAATTGGTGACATCTCCTTGTTTCCGCCACCGGTTTAAGGCCTCTGTCGAGACATTATTGTAGGCAAAAACCCAGTTCCGCATCATATCCAGGTTACTGTAAATGTCATTTCCGTACGAGAACTGAAAGAAGACATTCAGGCTGAAGTTCCTGTATGAAAAATCATTGTTGAATCCTCCCGTGAAATCGGGCTGGGCATTACCGATGATCTGTTTGTCGTTCGCGTCAATAATATGATCGCCGTTCATATCTTCCCAAATGGGATCGCCTCCCCGGAATAATTTTCCGTTTGAGGATCCGTTCTTGACCTGATTGACGTTGTCCTCGTCGCGGGAATACACACCGAGGAATTTCCAGCCATAAAAGGTTCCGATCGATTCGCCTTCCTTCAGGATGTGATAGGTTCCATTCTGAATATAGCCGTTTGTCAGCACCTCTTCGGGAAGGGTGACGATCTTGTTCCGGTTAAGCCCGATGTTCAGACTGGTATTCCATTTAAATTTTCCCTTAAAGTTGACAGTGGTCAGCGAGAACTCCAGCCCTTTGTTCCGGATATCTCCGATATTCTGCGTGATATAGCCAAAGCCGGTTGTTTCGGGTATGGGCACCGCGAACAGCAGGTCGGAAGTATTTTTCAGATAGGCATCGGCGCTCAGGCTGAGCCGGCTGTCGAACAGCGTCAGATCGATACCGGCGTTGTATTGCGTGGTGGTTTCCCAGGTCAGGCCTGCGTTGGGCATAACGGTCGGAGATGCCCCCGAATTGGTCAGGTAATTGGTGCCCAGGGCAAATTCTCCCTGTGATGTATAATTACCGATCGCTTCGTTTCCGGTCTGTCCGACACTGAACCGGATCTTTCCGTCGTTCAGGAATTCCGAGCCTTTAAAAAGCGTTTCATCCGAAAAGCGCCAGGCTACCGATGCGGAGGGGAAATAGCCAAACCGGTTATCTTTTCCGAAACGGGAAGAACCGTCAGCCCTCATATTGGCCTGCAACAGGTATTTCCCTTTGTAATCGTATGACACCCGACTAAAGAAAGAAACCAGGCTATGCCCGATCGTCGTGTTGACTGCCTGATTGGAGATGGTACCGGCGCCGTTCAGCGTCCGGATATTATCGCTCGCAAAATACATCCCGTTCAGACCGGTTGTTTCCAGTTTCCATTCCTGCTGACTGAAACCGGCAAGGGCTGAAAAATTATGGATCCCATTGAATGACTTGATGTAGGTCAGGTAGTTTTCATTGGCCCAGGTCAGGTTGCTGGTAGCGCGCACGGCGCCCGTATTATATCCGGCCCGGTAATCAATGGTCGTCGGATAAAACTCGTCCTCTTTCATGGAGATAAAATCAAGGCTCACATTGGTCTTGAATTTCAGCCCTTCCAAAATTTCATACTCCAGATACTGATTGCCGATCAGCCGGTTGGTGGTATTCAGGTGGGTTGCTTCCTCCGCCAGGCCAACGGGATTTCTTTTCCCATTGAAATAGTAGATGGGCGACCCGTCGGGATAGGTAAGCGAATACACCGGGGGCCTGACCAGAATGGATTGAACAAGACTGTTATTTCCGGTGCCTCCGGCATTGATCCGGTTGTTGGCGCCGTGACTGAACGACAGACTGTAGCCAATGTTCATTTTTTCCGACACCGCAAAATCGGCGTTCAGTCGGGAGGTGATCCTTTTATAATTCGAGGCCAGAATAATCCCGTCCTGATCCAGATAAGAGGTGCTGAACGAATACTTCGATGCCTTTGTCCCTCCCAGTACCGAGAAGTCGGCCTGCGTTTGCCTTGCCGTACGGTACATCACACTTTGCCAGTCCACGTCGCCGCTGTTCATGGGATTCAGCGAATCGATGGCGGTCCAGTGAGGTTCGGTTGGCTTCACCGCGTTGTTGTATGCGTCGAGATTTTTATAGGTATCCAGAATGACCTGTCTCCACTGCGATGCATTGAGTACGCCCAGTTTCCGGGTGATCTGGCTGATCCCCGTCGAAAGGTTGAAACTAACCTGTGCCGTTCCTTCCGCCCCACGTTTCGTCGTAATCAGAATGACCCCATTGGCTGCCCGCGACCCGTATATGGCCGTCGATGCGCCGTCCTTGAGTACCTCCATCGACTCGATATCCCTTGGATTGATGTCGGCAAGGGGATTCAATCCGTGCGACTCCCAGCCGTTCAGCATGGAAAGCGAGGTTGTCTCGACCGGTACGCCGTCGATCACATACAAGGGATCGTTCCCTGAATTCAGCGAAGACTGCCCGCGAACGGTAACCGACATACCGTCGCCGGGCGCACCTGAATTCGAAACGACCTGCACGCCGGAAGCCCGCCCCTGCAATACAGACATCACATCTTTTACAGGTGTGTTCATGATATTCTCTCCACGCACTGAGGAAATCGATCCCGACACATCTCTTTTTTTCTGATAGCCATAGCCAACGGCGATCACTTCTTCAAGTCCGACGGTTTCCTCCTCCATCCGGACATGGATAGTACGGCGTCCGCCAACTTCGACTTCGCGCGTTTTCATCCCCACAAATGAAAAGACCAGGATGGCATCCGGCTGGATGTTTGCCAGCGAATAGTCACCGTCGGTTCCCGTCACGGTTCCCTGGCTCGTTCCTTTTACAACGATTGTAACACCAGGCAACGGCTGATTTCCGGCATCGGTCACCCTGCCCGAAATACTGAGCTGCTGACGGACCTGCCTCCCGGATGCCTGTTGGGTTAAAGCAATCCGCCGGTCG
>JBFXKJ010000172.1:0-8390 GCA_050173895.1 Mangrovibacterium sp.
TTCAAGCTGTACCGACAAATGTCTGAGGATGACATGATTGATCAAATGTTTGAGCGACATTGCCGAAGACAAACGGACATTAATAACGCTTTTGAAAGGCAAGAAAATGAAATGTGTTAAAGTAGAACTAATAATAAATTGATTATTATTACACCAAAAGATGGGGTTAGCCCGGCGGTGGGGTTACAACAACAAATCACCATCTCCGGAAACGTAACGGATTCTTCAGGCACTCCTCTTCCTGGTGTTTCTATCGTTATAAAAGGAACTACATATGGAGTGATCACAGATAATAATGGGAATTATATTATTCGTAAAGTTTCGTCGGATGCGGTCTTAATATTTTCTTTTGTCGGGATGAAAATGCAGGAAATACCGGTTGATGGAAAGTCATCTTTAGATGTAGTCATGGCGGAAGATGCGATCGGTATTGAAGAAGTAGTGGCAATCGGCTACGGCACAGTAAAAAAAGTTGATTTAACGGGTTCTGTTTCAGCTATTTCGTCAGAAGTTTTTCAGGAACAGGTTAATCAAAGTCTGAATGATGCATTGAAAGGCCGGTTCGCCGGGGTGCAAATCACCTCCAATGATGGTGCGCCCGGCGGTAGCACACGAATCAGAATCCGGGGTACCAATACCATTTCGGGATCGGGTGAACCACTGTACGTGATTGACGGTGTCCCGGTCATCAGCGAAAACTATGTCCAGGACAACTGGGGTAGCACCGAAAGCAACCCGATGGCCTATGTTAACCCGTCAGAAGTCGAAAGTGTGCAGGTTTTAAAAGATGCTTCTTCAACAGCCATTTACGGTTCTAGGGGCTCTAACGGGGTTATCCTGATCAAAACCAAAGGCGGAAGCAAACAAAAGATGGTTGTTTCTTTGGATGCTAAATACGGTGTATCTGAAATGTCAAGGAAATACGACATGATGAATACCCAGGAATATGCCTATTTCAGACATTACCGCCAATACGGAGTGGAAGAGTGGGAGGATTGGGAAAGCTATGCTGATTCAACCAGTACTGACTGGCAGGATTTACTGTCTCAAAGGGGTGAGGTTCAGGATTATAATTTATCAATCAGAGGCAGTGACGCGAATACCACCTATTCAGCTAATGTTGGTTGGTTTGACCAGCAGGGGGTTATCATATCAAGCGATTTTAATCGGGTCAGCGGACGTTTAAACCTGACTCAAAAGGTATCGGACCGCCTAAAACTGACTACGAATGTCAGCTACGGCGAAACCGAATCGAACGGCGTGTTCGCAGGAATGGTCGGTACTGGCCTTCTCAATTGGAACCTTCGTTATCCACCAATTGTCGAACCTTACGACGCTACGGGAGCTTTAAACTATAATGAGGACAACGAAGAAAATATGCCTGTTAATCCGCTAGTTCAGGCAAGTAGTACGAAAAAACTGGACGAACGGGAAAGGTTTTTTGGGAAAATGGAACTGGCCTATACGTTTGCCAAAAACCTGACCTTGAGCTCAAGCTATGCGGTAGATAATTTGAATTCGTCGTTGTCCATCTTCTGGCCTGTAACTTCCAATACAGGCATAAATTTCAACGGACAGGCCCTCCGGAATGAAACGAATATAAACCATTGGGTTCAGGATAATTTGTTAAATTTTAATAAACGATTCTCCGACAAACATATAATCGATGCAATCCTGGGGACGTCTCTGGAGAAAACCACCATCAAGGTATTTTCGGCTCAGGCATTTGATTTTCCACTCGCCCAACTCAACACCGATTACCTGGAGTCGGCTTCAGAAGGCTCTATTCCCATATCGAGGCTAACAGAAGAGTCATTGGCCTCATTCTTTACCCGGATCAATTACAATTTTGAGCAAAGGTATTACCTGACTGCTTCGATAAGAGCTGACGGATCCAGCCATTTCGGTAAAAACAACAAATGGGGTTATTTTCCGTCAGGCGCCTTCAAATGGCGGATAAAAGAAGAAAATTTCCTTAAAAACTTCGAGACATTAAGTGATTTGGCCCTGCGTTTGAGCTTTGGAGTAACCGGAAACCAGGCAATCCCGCCTTATCAAACCCTCGCCGCATCCAATTCGGTCAGAACCTATTTTAGTGATCAGGGCAATTTGGGACTGATCACTACCCGAAGTGAAAATCCGGATCTGAAATGGGAAAGTACATACCAATACAATGCCGGACTCGATCTGAACTTTGTCAATAATCGAATCGTACTGAACGTGGATGCTTATTATAAGAAGACGGACAACATGCTGCTGATGAAGCCGATGCCAAGGTACACCGGATTTACAAGTAAAATGGACAATATTGGCTCCATCGAAAACAAGGGACTTGAATTCAGTCTGAATTCGGTCACTATAGACAAGGCATTTAAATGGGACACGCAATTTAATATCGCGTTTAACCGAAACAAAGTGTTGAGCCTGGGCGGCCCCGATTATTTAATTTTAGATCCCAGATATAATACGAATATTACAGATGAGCTGATTCTGGAGGTTGGTAAACCCATAGCACAGTGGTACGGCTATATCGCTGAAGGAGTTTATAAATCATGGGAGGAAATTCAGGAATCCGGAGTTACCAATAGTTTGGCTATCCCTTATAAGGAAGATGCGAATGGAAATCCCGTTTTCGGACACGATAATCTGTCCCCGGGCATGATCAGGTATAAAGACATCAGCGGCCCGGACGGAAAGCCCGACGGGATCATTGATTCCAATGACCGGACCGTGATCGGCTGCGGTTTGCCCGACTTTACCGGTTCGATTACCAATAACTTCGCATACAGGAACTTGTCATTGGGTGTGACTTTCACCTATAGTTACGGCGCGGAGAACTTTGATGCGAATTTGATTGCCATCACCAATTTTTCGCAGTTGGACAACAAGTTGGCTGAATCCACAGATTTTTTCATCATTGAAAATCCAACTGATAATGCGAACAGAGTTTTTGACAATCTGGATGCTAAATATCAGAGTGCCTATTTCGCGGACCAATTTATCAATACGTCCCGGTACATTTCTGACGCATCGTTCATCAGGCTGGCCAATGTCGCTTTAGCCTACAATCTGCCCACCAAACTGACCCGGAGGATGGGAATCAAAAACGCCAAGCTGTTCCTCACCGGAAATAATCTGTACGTCTGGACGAGATATACTGGATATGATCCGGAAGTTGCTACCGGACAGGTATTTGTGACTGGAGGCTCCTCCAAAAACCTTGCGCCCGGTTTAGACCACGGTTCCTATCCGGCTTCCCGCTCAATAAGTCTAGGATTAAATGTTACATTTTAAAATAAATACGTTGAAGATCATGAAAAATCTAAAACTGGCATACAGCTATATTGTGTCCTTAATATTCTTGATGGCATCAGCAGGATGCCAGAACTTTCTTGAGGAGAAACCCAGGTCGTTCTTTGAACCAGGCGCAACGATGGACACACCCGAGGGAGCTGAAGCTTTTGTGAATGGGATTTATCATTCATTGACAGTTTCCAAAAATGCATTCTACCGGGAATTTCCAACAACAATGGGCATGTTGGGAACAGATATCCACAGGGCAAAACAAAATGCCACTTATCTTTCGCTTGACAGCTATACCGCAACATCTGACCATCCGATACTTTTGATGCAATGGACAGGTCTGTATGAAACAATCAAAGCCGCGAACGTGGTGCTTGAGAAGATTGATGAGAGCCGTATTGAGGTAGATCAACGAGAAAATTTCAGGGCCCAAGCCCTCGTTTTAAGAGGCTATTGTTACTTTATGTTGGTCCGGTTCTGGGGTGATGTTCCGCTGGTAATTGAACCGGTTGAACAACTGGATATGCAGAAAAGCAGCGTTTCCGCCATCTATGAGCAAATCGTGGACGACTTGAATAGTGCCATTGAGAGCGGTGGTCTGCCTTACAAATACTTAGGGGCCGATATTGGGAGGCTGACGCTTGGCGCTGCTAAAATGATGCTGGCCAAAGTCTATATGACCATGGCAGGCTGGCCTTTAAATCTGGATAAAAATACTTATTATCCAAAGGCAAAAGAACTTTTGATGGATTTAAAAAACAACACTGCTTATGGCTATGGGCTAAACGAAAAATATGGCGACTCATTCAATCTGTATAAAAAACACACCAAAGAATACATTTGGGATGCTGAATTTTCAGACCTGGATATTTCGAACCGGTTAACTGCTTTGTGGGCACAGACAATGGGGGTAAATGCAGGCGGACCAATACATAGGGGCAATAATTCCATGGCGGGAATTGGCTGGACCCGCGCCGACACTACGCTCTATCGTCTCTATTCGGGGGAGGAAGATCTGCGATTTGTATGGAACATTGCTGATTTCCGGATGTGGGGACCCCTCGCGTCTCCTACGACCAAACCATTAGCCTGGCCGGCCAATCCCAAAAGTCCGGACTGGGAATTTTTGGGAAGTATGAAGTACCGCTTTACAGTGGATCCATGGGATTTCAAGTCAAATTACCCTTTGACCATGTGGCAGTCAACGCCTATGAATTTCCCGATTTACCGGTTTGCCGATGTTTTATTGATGCTGGCAGAGATCGATAACGAACTGAATGACGGGCCTGCTCAACTGGCGCTGGACTGTATCAATGCCATCCGCGATCGGGCAAGAGGTACCGCGGACGATAGCGCTACCCCGAAGTTTACACGCATTCATGCAGGGGATTACGATAAAGAGGGATTCTTTAATCTGGTTATTGACGAAAGAGCGCGTGAGTTGTGTTTCGAAGGGCATCGTTGGTTTGATCTGACCCGTACCGGGCTGCTGATCTCAAAACTGGCTGAACACAGGAAAATCAATCTCGCGGAAGACCAGATCTATTATTCGATACCGCAGGCTGATGTCAATATTAACCCGAATTTAGGAAATTAACTGATAATCCACACAGAAAAGTCTGTTTAATATGATATTCAAAAAGCTGCCACTACTTGCCGTAGCCGCATGTTCGCTTTCCATACAGGCCAAAGAAAAACCCAATATTATTCTCATGCTGGCCGACGATCTCGGGTACGGCGACTTAAGCTGTTTCAACGCGGGTTCGGATATCCATACCCCCAATATCGATCGGATGGCCGAACGGGGGGTAAAATTCACGAATTTTTATGCCAGTGCACCGGTCTGTTCACCTTCCCGGAGATCGTTGCTGACTGGTCAATACCCCAGTCGGATCGGAGAATGGGCGGAGGCTTACCGGGATGTTCCCACCGAAGATGGCGTTCAGGCAAGAAAGGATCCGACAATTGGCATATTCATGAAGAAGGCAGGTTATGAAACCGCTTGTTACGGAAAATGGAATATTGGAGCCCGACAGGGTGTGTCTGATGCCAATGCGCATGGGTTTGACCACGCCATTACCATTGACCACAACGCTACCTACTTCTCGCATTACCGGGACATGGGCGTGAAAGAATTAAGAGAGAACGGGAAGCTGGTAAACAGGGATGGCGAATTTCTGGATGATATTTTCATAAGTGAGGGAATTAAATTCATTAAGAAAAATAAGGACAAACCGTTCTTTCTGTATTTGCCGTTTGCCACTCCGCATGAGCCCATCCAGGCTCCGGATGATCCTGATTCGGAAAATACCGACCGGACGAAATGGTGGAAAGATCCCAATGCGACCCCGAACGACCGAAGATTTTCCTCTGCCAACTGGGGAATGAGGCCGGACTACATCAAGATGGTGGAACACCTGGATGCCAAAATAGGACAACTCATCAGCATTTTGGACGAACTAGGAATAAAAGACAACACGATCCTTATTTTTACCAGTGATAACGGTGGTCATAATGCGGCATTAAACTTCCCGCTGAGCGGATTTAAACAACAACTCAGTGAAGGCGGGATCCGGGTTCCGATGATCGCTGAATGGGATGGAAAAATAGCTTCAAATAAAGTGGTTGATCAGGAATCAATCCTGATGGATATTACCAGAACGTTGATCCAATTAGGTGAAGCTGAAAAATATATCCCCCAAAAGCGAATTTTGGATGGGATAGACCTGATGCCTTTCATGACAGAAAATAAAGACAGAGAGGAACGGGAACTGGCCTGGCGGCGCAGAAACTGGTCACCCGGGAAACAGGGTTTTAATAAGATATGGACAGAAGGCTACCGAAAAGGAGATTGGAAATATGTCAGGGAGTTTCAGGAAGCCCCGCCCTGGGCAAGATTTATAAAAGACAAGGCGACTGACAACGGATATGTCGAAGCCTTGTATAATCTCGGAGATGACCTTGGGGAAGCCAAAAACCTGGCAACCGAAAACCTTGAAAAACTGGCCGAAATGCGGTCCGCTTTTGAAACCTGGAAAAGCCGGGTTGTCAATAAGTCCCCGATCTATAAGATACCGTTTGCCGATCAGTATGGTAGCCCCGAATAAACAGGATTTAAAACAAAATCAGACTCATGAATAGGTTAACTTTAACTCTTGGCACACTTATCGTTGGAACCGGCTCACTATTTGCGAAACAAAAACAGCCCAACCTGGTATTCATTTTTTCGGACCAACAATCCTATGATATGCTGGGATGTTATGGCAACAAAGACATCAAGACGCCTGTCATCGATCAATTGGCCCGCGAGGGGGTTCGCTTTAATTATTGCATTTCCTCCCAACCGGTTTGTTGTCCGATGCGGGGAATGTTAATGACCGGTCAGCATCCCCTTTACAATGGCGTTTATACAAATGACGTGAAAATTATCACCGGCAATGGCGCCACGTTTGGTCAGACATTGAAAAACGCCGGTTACCAAACCGGATATATAGGGAAGTGGCATTTATACGGGGGAAACAGGAATAGGCCAATTCCACCGGGTGCAGACCGCCTGGGCTTTGATGTATTTCACAGCAATAACTGTACAGTAGATTTCCGTGCGGAAAAGGCGTTTTATTTTAATGAAAAAGGCGAAAAAGTATATTTTGGCGAATGGGAAGTCTATGGGCAAACAGATCAGGCAACCGACTTTTTGAGAGACGCGGATAAAAATAAGCCTTTCGCCCTGTTTGTGTCCTACCATGCTCCGCACGATCAGGGACGCACGCGCCGAGAAGGTCTTCGCTACGAATCCATTTCAGGCTTAATGGACCGTTATGATCCGGACAGCATCGCTCTTCGACCTAATGCGGAGGAAATTTCTGGTCGTAATGATTCAGGAGAAAATCTCAATGATCTTAGAGAAGATTATCATGGATATTATGCGATGTGTACCGGTATTGATGAGGCTGTGGGAAATATCATCCGAACATTAAAAGAAACGGACAGACTTGATAATACAATTATTGTATACACCTCCGATCATGGAGATAATCTTTATTCACATGGAAGACCATGGGCGAAAGGTACACCTGAAGACGAATCTGTAAGGGTGCCGTTAATCGTTAAATGGTCACAAAATATAAAGCCTGAACAAACGTCCAACCTTCTGATCGGAACATTGGATTTAATGCCGACCATTTTGGGATTGATGAATATCCATATCCCTGAAACCTGCCAGGGGAAAGATTTGTCTGGCGACATTCTGGGCGACGCCCGCACTCCTGTGAAATCCGTTCCTCTGTTTTTCTTTGAACCTAACTGGAGGGGTGTTTTTACGGAACGTTACACTTTTGCTTTTGATCTCTATGAAGAAAAAGGCGATCAAAGCTGGAATGTGCTCTATGACAGAAATATCGATCCCTATCAACAGCATAATCTTTTTTATAAGCCTGAATACAGGGAGGTTCGCGATAAAATGTTTAAAATGACGCTGAGTTGGCTGAAACGGTTTAATGACCCGGTTGTGAGCGAAGGGGATCTCTCCGGAATATGTGGATTTAGAGGTGCAAAAATGCTTTGTGAAGAATGTACCGGCGAACTGCCAGGCCGGCCTGTTGATTTACTTCACGAAGCAAATCTTCCAAGCCGGATCCCATTGAAAATGCCTGGTCCGGATGAGGAAAGAGTTTTACTGGAGCGGATCAGGAACCGGGAAATAAATCAGATTGAAGGGCTGTACAAAGAAAAAAAAGAAATGCTGATCAGGTAAAGTCTGCGATCAGATATCAGGAAAGGTTTAATAATTAAGCGTAATGAAAATGAAAAATCACCACATAACGTTCCTTCGGGCAGTTGCCTTTATTATCGTGATTTCAAGCTTCTGTATAAACACGGGAATGTCAAAAGAAAACAGTAGCAGGGATTCAATCCTGGTGGGAGTCGAGTATTTTAATGGTTGGTGGCAGCAATCTCCCAATAAGTGGGAGTACAAAGATAAGGACTGGAGGTCCCAATACCCCGACAGGATTCCGTTGCTGGGACAGTATAACAATCAGAAAACCATGAATAAAGAGAGTTTGGCAGCGTCGGACTATGGGGTGGGG